>NZ_JBHCJY010000081.1:0-40395 GCF_041804105.1 Neisseria sp. | reverse complement strand
TGTTTGCTCATCATGATTTGGGCTTGTTGGTGGAAAAAGCTGCTCATAAAAAACTCCTCTGAATTCTTTAGGAGAATTTAGAGGAGTTTTGGTTTTTTTGCAAAGGTCTCAGGCTTTGAAAAGTGTTATCCCATCGGATAACACTTTTCTTCATGAAAATAGATTCAGGCCGTCTGAAAACGTTTTTCAGACGGCCTTTGCCGCAGTTTCGAAACGAAACCCTAACCGCTCTTACCGCTCATACATCTTCCACAATTCCGCCTGCACGCTGCATGTTTCCGTGTCTTCGGAACGGGGCGCGCGGACATAGCTGCCGTCGCCCTGCATCAGCCATGCGCCGGTATTGTCGGATAGCGGCAGGGTCAGGCCTTCGCGGATAACGCGCTGTTTCAAATCGGGGTTTTCTATCGGGGTGCAGACTTCGATGCGGCGGAAAAAGTTGCGTCCCATCCAGTCGGCGCTGGCGATGTAGGTGTTTTCTGCGCCGCCGTTATAGAAATAGTAAACGCGCGAATGTTCGAGCTGGCGGCCGATAATGGAGCGCACGCGGATGTTGTCGGACAGGCCTTTCACGCCCGGGCGCAGGGTGCACATGCCGCGCACGATTAAATCGATTTGCACGCCCGCGGCGCTGGCGGCATAGAGTTCTTCGATAACGGAAGGTTCGATGAGCGCGTTCATTTTGGCGATAACGGCGGCGCGTTTGCCTTCTTTTGCCGCCCGCGCTTCGCGGCGGATGCTGTCCACCACCATGGTGTGCAGCGTAAACGGGCTTTGGTAGAGCTTGTTCAGACGGCCGTGCCTGCCCAAGCCGGTGATTTCCATGAACACGGTGTTCACGTCGGCGGTAATGGCTTCGTCGGCGGTAATCAGGCCGAAATCGGTATAGATGCGGGACGTGGACTGATGGTAGTTGCCCGTACCGAGATGGGCGTAGGATTTGAGCAGGCCGTTTTCGCGGCGGATGACGAGTGCCATTTTGGCGTGCACTTTGTAGCCGAACACGCCGTACACCACATGTGCGCCCGCGTCTTCGAGCTGCTGCGCCCAGTTCACATTGTTGGCTTCGTCGAAGCGCGCCATCAGTTCCACCACCACGGTAACCTGCTTGCCGGCCAGCGCGGCCTTCATCAGTGCGCGCACCAGCTCGGAATTGCTGCCCGTCCGGTAAATCGTCATCTTCACGGCGACGACGTCGGGGTCGGACGCGGCTTCGCGTATCATCTGCACCACCGGCTCGAACGACTGGTAGGGATGGTGCAGCAGCACGGGGGCTTTTTTCGCCATGTCGAACACCGAACCGCCCTTATGCAGCTTTTTCAGACGGCCTGCCGACACGGGCGGGTATTTCAAATCGGGACGGTTGACCAAATCTGGCACGGCCATCAGCCGCACCAGATTGACCGGCCCCTGCACCTTATACAGTTCGGCGGCATCGAGTTTGAACTGCGCCAGCAGGAAATCGTGGATGTGCGGCGGGCAGGTGTCGGCCACCTCCAACCGCACGCCGTCGCCGTATTCGCGGTCGTGCAGCTCGCTCTGAATCGCCGCGCGCAGGTTTTTCAAATCTTCCTCGTCCACGCTCAAATCGCTGTCGCGCGTCAGGCGGAACTGGTAACAGCCCTTCACCGTCATCCCCGGGAACAGCTTCCACACATTCGCGTGCAGAACCGACGACAGAAACACAAAACCCGTTTCGCCGCCGCAGAGTTCAGACGGCATCTGCAACACTCTCGGCAACGCGCGCGGCGCCTGCACAATCGCCATGCCCGACGGCCTGCCGAACGCATCCGTGCCTTCCAAGGCCACCGCAAAATTCAGCGATTTATTGAGCGGACGCGGAAACGGGTGCGACGGATCAAGACCGATGGGCGTCAGAATCGGCAGCATCTCGCGGTCGAAATAATCCTCCACCCAGGCGCGCTGCGCTTCCGTCCACTGGCTGCGGCGGTAAAACTGGATGCCTTCGGCCACCAGAGCGGGCTGGAGTTCCTCGTTGAACAGGCGGTATTGCTCGGCAATCAGCGCATGGGCCTCGCGGGACACCGCCGCCACGGTTTCAGACGGCGTCGTACCGTTGTCGAGCCGTATCGACGGCCTGAGCTTCTCTTCGCGCTTGAGCCACGCCATCCGCACCTCGAAAAACTCGTCCAGATTCGACGACACGATACACAGAAACCGCAGCCGTTCCAACAGCGGCACGCGCTCGTCCTGCGCCTGCGCCAAAACGCGGCGGTTGAAAGCGAGCTGGCTCAGCTCGCGGCAGAGAATACGGCCTTCGGCGGCATGGTTGTCCATATTGTCCTTCCTTGAAACGGCAGCGTGCCGCAGATGATACAGTATAACGCGTCTTACCGGCGGATGCAGCCCGCACCGCGGATAAAACGTAAGGCCGTCTGAAAAACGGTTTACACGGCTTTTCTATACCGAATCAAAGGCTTTTGCTATAATCCGCGCTTTCTGCAACCCCGCCGCAGCCGTTTTCAGACGGCCTTCCGCAGCGCTGCGGCTTCCACACGAAGGACAAAACCATGGGCTTTCTTCAAGGCAAAAAAAATCCTCATCACCGGCATGATTTCCGAACGTTCCATCGCCTACGGCATCGCCAAAGCCTGCCGCGAGCAGGGCGCGGAACTGGCCTTTACCTATGTGGTCGACAAACTCGAAGAGCGCGTACGCAAAATGGCCGCCGAACTCGGCTCCGAACTGGTGTTCCGCTGCGATGTGGCCAGCGATGACGAAATCGCCAAAGTGTTCGCCGATTTGGGACAAACCTGGGACGGCCTCGACGGTCTCGTCCACTCCATCGGTTTCGCCCCCAAAGAAGCCTTGAGCGGCGACTTCCTCGACAGCATCAGCCGCGAAGCCTTCAACACCGCCCACGAAATTTCCGCCTACAGCCTGCCCGCGCTGGCCAAAGCCGCACGCCCGATGATGCGCGGCAGAAACAGCGCCATCGTCGCCCTGTCCTATCTCGGCGCCGTGCGCGCCGTGCCCAACTACAACGTGATGGGTATGGCCAAAGCCAGCCTCGAAGCCGGCATCCGCTTCACCGCCGCCTGCCTCGGCCGCGAAGGCATCCGCTGCAACGGCATCTCCGCCGGCCCGATTAAAACGCTGGCCGCCTCCGGCATCGCCGACTTCGGCAAACTCTTGGGCCACGTCGCCCAGCAAAACCCGATCGGCCGCAACGTAACCATCGAAGACGTGGGCAACACCGCCGCCTTCCTGCTCTCCGATCTTTCCGCAGGCATCACGGGCGAAATCACCTATGTCGACGGTGGTTACAGCATCAACGCACTCAGTATCGACGAGGCAGAATAAACACGGTTTTCAGACGGCCTTGACCGCAAAGGCCGTCTGAAAAACCGCTTTCAACCCGCAAAGGAAGGGGAAACCGTATGAAACCCGCCCTTATCCTGTCCGTTCTTGCCGCGGCAACGCTTGCCGCCTGCGCCCATTCCCACAACCGTTCCTCTTCGGCGCAACCGGATCACTCAGCAGCGGAACAACCCGTGCAGGCCGTGGCCAGCAAATACGGTTTCGACGAAACCGTCGCCCGCATCGAAAAAGCCGTCAAAGCCAAAGGCATGACCGTGTTTACCGTCATCGACCACCAAGCCGCGGCCAAAGCCAACGGCCTGACCATGCAGCCGGCCAAAGTCATCGTCTTCGGTACGCCCAAAGCCGGCACGCCGCTGATGGTCAAAGACCCGTACTTCGCCCTGCAACTGCCCCTGCGCGTGCTCGTAACCGAAAACAACGGCAAAACCGAAGCCGTTTTCAACGATACCCGCGCGCTGATTCGCGGCAGCCGCATCGCATACGGCGATGTGGAAAATACGCTGGCAAATGCGGAAAAACTCATCCGCGCCACGGTTTCGCAATAAAACGGCAAAGGCCCTGCCCTCCTCCAAAAACAAAACAAGGCCGTCTGAAAAAGTTTTCAGACGGCCTTTCGTTATGTTTTGACTGTATCGGGATATTGCGTTGGCAGCATACCGGCAAGGCAGACTTCTGCGGACTTCTCCGGCTGCCGTCATTCCCGCGCAGACGGGAATCCGTGTTTGGCATCCGCCATCTTGATGTGGAACAAGCATTTGCGAATATCAAAGGCAGCTTTCCGCCTGTGCAGAAATGATGGAAACAAGCAACGCACATCCGAACACGGCTTCATCCGTATTTTTCAACTCATGTTCCGGCCAAACCGGTTGCGGCTACGCCTGCGTTGCCGCCTCCAACTTTTCCATGCCGCCCATATACGGACGCAGCGCGGCGGGAATGTTGATGCTGCCGTCGGCATTTTGGTGGTTTTCCAACACCGCCACCAGCGTGCGACCGACCGCCAGACCCGAGCCGTTCAAGGTATGCACGAAACGGTTTTTGCCGTTTTCGTCTTTGAAACGCGCTTTCATGCGGCGGGCTTGGAAGTCTTCGCAGTTGGAGCAGCTTGAGATTTCGCGGTAGGTATTCTGCGCGGGCACCCACACTTCCAAATCGTAGGTTTTGCTTGCGCCGAAGCCCATATCGCCCGTACACAGGGTAATCACACGGTAGGGCAGTTCCAAGAGTTGCAGGATTTTTTCGGCGTGGCCGACCATTTCTTCGAGCGCCTCGTAGGATTTTTCGGGATGCACAATCTGCACCATTTCCACTTTGTCGAACTGGTGCTGGCGGATCAGCCCGCGCGTATCTTTGCCGTACGAACCGGCTTCGCTGCGGAAACAGGGCGAATGGGCGGTGAATTTCAGCGGCAGTTTTTCAGACGGCACGATGCTGTCGGCCACGGTGTTGGTGAGCGTTACTTCGGCGGTGGGAATCAGGTATTGCGTGGTTTTGCTTTCGTCGCCGCCTCGGGTAACGTGGAACAGGTCTTCGCCGAACTTGGGCAGTTGGCCCGTGCCGAAAAGCGTTGTGTCGTCAACGATATAGGGCGTGTAATGTTCGGTGTAGCCGTGTTGCAGGGTGTGGGTGTCGAGCATGAACTGTGCCAGCGCGCGGTGCAGGCGGGCGATTTGGCCGCGCATCACGGTAAAGCGTGCGCCGGAAAGTTTTGCGCCGCCTTCGAAGTCCAAGCCCAGCGGTTCGCCCAAATCGACGTGGTCTTTAATCTCGAAATCGAACGTGCGCGGCGTGCCGTTTTTACGCACTTCCACGTTTTCCGTTTCGTCTTTGCCGACAGGTACGTTTTCGTGCGGCAGGTTGGGCACGGCGGCCAGCCAGTTTTCCAGTTCGTGCTGCACGGCCTCCAAATCCACGGCGGCCTGTTCCAAACCTGTTTTCAGACGGCCTACCTGCTCCATCACCGCCTGCGCTTCTTCATGTTTGCCTTGGCCTTTCAATGCGCCGATT
This sequence comes from Neisseria sp., assembly GCF_041804105.1. Lineage (GTDB taxonomy): Bacteria > Pseudomonadota > Gammaproteobacteria > Burkholderiales > Neisseriaceae > Neisseria. The sequence continues at coordinate 35,043 of NZ_JBHCJY010000081.1, read as the reverse complement.
TGTTTGGACAGCGTATTGCGCGAAGCCTGCATTTCTTCGGTTTGCACCTGCAGGGCTTTGCGCCGCTCTTCCAGCGCGTTGAAACGGGCGGTGTCAAACGCATAGCCGCGTGCGGCAAGGCGTTCGGCTACGGCGGCGGTGTTGTTGCGGAGTTGTTGGATGTCTAACATGATCTGCTTTCGGAAAACGTGTCTATAAAAGAATGGGCGTTATTGTAAACCAATTCGGATGCGGCATAAACGCGGCCCGCAGGCCGTCGGCGGGCAGGCCGTCTGAAAAACAAAACCGCCGCGTTTGACCACGGCGGTTTTGTTCCGAGCCGCTTTTCAGACGGCCTCAAACCTTATTTATTGCCCAATTCCTTGGCCAGATACAGCCAGGTTTCAATCACGGTATCGGGGTTGAGCGACACGCTTTCGATGCCCTCTTCCACCAGCCATTTGGCGAAATCGGGATGATCGGACGGACCCTGTCCGCAGATGCCGACGTATTTGTTGTGCTTGCGGCAGGCGGAGATGGCCAGGTGCAGCATCACTTTGACGGCGGGATTGCGTTCGTCGAACGTGGCCGCGATGGGACCGCCGCTGTCGCGGTCGACACCGAGCGTAAGCTGGGTCATGTCGTTGGAACCGATGGAGAAACCGTCGAAGTATTGCAGGAACTGTTCGGCCAATACCGCATTGCTGGGCAGTTCGCACATCATAATCAGGCGCAGGCCGTTTTTGCCGCGTTCAAGGCCGTTTTCTTTCAGAGCCTTCATCACGGCTTCGGCTTCGGCCAACGTGCGCACGAAGGGAATCATGATTTCGACGTTGGTCAGCCCCATTTCGTCGCGCACGCGCTTGAGCGCTTCGCATTCCATCGCGAAACAGTCTTTGAAGTCTTCCGAAACGTAACGCGCCGCGCCGCGGAAACCGAGCATGGGGTTTTCTTCGTGCGGTTCGTATTTTTCGCCGCCGACCAAGCCCGCGTATTCATTGGATTTGAAGTCGGACATGCGCACGATGACTTTTTTCGGATAAACCGATGCGGCCAACGTGGCCACGCCTTCGGCGATTTTATCGACGTAAAACGCCGTCGGCGATGCGTAGCCTGCGATACGGCGGGCAATCTCGGCCTTGACATCCTCATCCTGACTGTCAAATTCAATCAGCGCTTTGGGATGGATACCGATTTGGCGGTTGATGATGAACTCCATGCGCGCCAAGCCGATGCCTTCGCTGGGAATGCCGGAGAAGCTGAACGCCAGTTCGGGATTGCCCACGTTCATCATCACTTTGGTGGGCGCAGGCGGCATGTTGTCGAGCGCGACATCGGTTACTTCGACGTCGAGAATACCGTCGTAGATTCGGCCCGTATCGCCTTCGGCACAGGATACGGTAACCTGTTGGCCGTCTGAAAGCACATCGGTGGCGTCGCCGCAGCCCACCACGGCGGGAATGCCGAGTTCGCGGGCGATAATCGCGGCATGGCAGGTGCGGCCGCCGCGGTTGGTTACGATGGCCGAAGCGCGCTTCATGACCGGTTCCCAATCGGGGTCGGTCATGTCGGTAACGAGCACGTCGCCCGCTTCCACGCTTTCCATTTCGGCTGCGCTTTTGACCAGACGCACTTTGCCTTGGCCGACTTTCTGGCCGATGGCACGGCCTTCCACCAAGACTTTCTTGTCGCCGTTAATCGCGTAGCGGCGCAGGCTGCGGCCGCTTTCTTCTTGGGATTTGACCGTTTCGGGACGTGCCTGCAGGATGTAGAGCTTGCCGTCGATACCGTCGCGCCCCCATTCGATGTCCATCGGGCGGCCGTAGTGTTTTTCGATAATCAGGGCGTATTGCGCCAACTCGGTTACTTCTTCGTCGCTGATGGAGAAACGGTTGCGGTCGGCTTCGGGCACATCGATGTTCTGTACCGATTTGCCTGCCTGTGCGGCATCGGTAAAAATCATCTTAATCTGTTTCGAACCCATGGTTTTACGCAGAATCGCGGGCTTGCCCTGCCGGAGCGTGGGCTTGAACACATAGAATTCGTCGGGATTGACCGCGCCCTGCACCACGTTTTCGCCCAAACCGTAAGACGAAGTAACGAACACCACTTGGTCGAAACCCGATTCGGTATCCATCGTAAACATTACGCCGGAAGCGCCGCTGTCGGAACGCACCATGCGCTGCACGCCGGCCGACAAAGCCACCACATCGTGCGCAAAGCCTTTGTGTACGCGGTAGGAAATGGCGCGGTCGTTGTAGAGCGACGCAAATACATGGTGCATCGCCTCTTTCACGTTTTCCACACCGTGGATGTTCAGGAAAGTTTCCTGCTGTCCGGCAAACGAAGCGTCGGGCAGGTCTTCCGCCGTTGCGGAAGAGCGCACGGCCACGGAAATATCCGCGCCACCCGCATCGGCCACCAGCTTGTTCCACGCCTCTTCGATTTCGGCATTGAGCTGCGCGGGAAACGGCGTATCCAGAATCCATTGGCGGATTTCCTTGCCCACGCGCGCCAGCTCGGCCACGTCTTCCACGTCAAGCGTGGCCAAGGCTGCGGAAATGCGGTCGCTCAGGCCGTCGTGCGCCAGAAAAGCGCGGTAGGCTTCGGCGGTGGTGGCGAAACCGCCCGGCACGCGCACGCCTTTTTCAGTAAGCTGGCTGATCATTTCGCCCAATGAAGCATTTTTACCGCCCACGCTCTCCACATCGGTCATGCGCAGGTTTTCAAACCAAATTACATAATTTCCGGCCATTTTTCATCCTATCCATGGTGTATTAAAAAAGAAATGAACCTATCGGCTTCATTCTAAACATTCAAACGCAGCGTGTCATGTGTTTTATGCCGACGCACAAAGCACAGGCCGTCTGAAAAATTGCGGGACGCAGACCGTGTAGTAGAATGAAATATTTTATTCAGACGGCCTTTTGCACCGCGGTTTTTCAGATAAATCCGAAGCTTAGAATAAATTAACGACTTATTCAAACGAAATTTTTCCGAAAAATTTAGCACAAAATACCAAAAAACTCCATCTCAACACCGGAAAACAGGTGTTTTAAAATATCCCTCTTTGTGATGTAATGGAATGTAATCTTTCAGACGACCTGAGCTTCCGCCCCGGGAGCACCGTCTGCAGGCCGTCTGAAAAACCTGTTTACCATCCGAACGAAAGCCCGAACATGTCCGTACGCACCGCCTTCTTTATTTCCGACCGCACCGGCCTGACTTCCGAAAGTCTCGGCGAAGCCCTGCTCGACCAATTCAACAACCTGACCTTCAAGCGCGCCACCTACCCCTTTGTCGATACGCCCGAAAAAGCGCGCGAAATGGCCGCCGTTATCGACCGCACCGCCGAACAGAGCACCCTGCGCCCGCTCGTTTTCGAAAGCATCAGCAACCCCGAAGTGCGCGAAATCATCAAAACCGGCAACGCCCTGCACATCAACTTCTTCGATGCCTTTCTCGGCATCATGGAACAGGAACTCGGCACGCCCGCCCGCAACGCCATCGGCAAAAGCCACGGTATCAGCGACACCCGCCGTTACGATGCACGGATGGAGGCCGTCAATTTCTCCCTCAGCCACGACGACGGCATCAGCGACAAAAACCTCAAAGAAGCCGACGTTATCCTGATGGGCGTATCCCGCTCCGGCAAAACCCCGACCTGTCTCTACCTCGCCCTGCAATACGGCATCCGCGCCGCCAACTACCCGCTGATTCCCGACGACCTCGAATCCACCGATTTGCCGCGCATGGTCAAACCCTACAAAGACAAGCTGTTCGGCCTGACCATCCAACCCGAACGGCTCCAAGCCATCCGCCACGAACGCCGCCCCAACTCCACCTACGCCAAAATCGACACCTGCCGCAGCGAAGTCGCCGACGCACAAGCCATGTTCAAACGCCACGGCATTCCGTTTACCAACACCACCGACAAATCGGTGGAGGAACTCGCCGTCAACATCATGCAGGCATGCCGTCTGAACAGGAGGTTTTAAGCTTTTCTGCACATCAGTGTGTCGGCATGGTGCACGTTGACGACACGAAACCCGTCCTTTCCGCCTGATCGGGAAGGACGGGTTTAAATTCAGGTTGCAAGGTTGTATCCGTATGATGCGTCGATACTCGGCTTTTCATCGCTCCTGCGCAAGCGGGAATCCACGGCAGGCATCAACGGATAACGCAGAAATCCAATGGAAGCCATTCTGCCCGTTCAAACAAGAACCCGAAGGCTCACAGCCGGACAATCGTTACTGCTAGGGCTGTCGTGATTCCCGCACGGGTAAGCGTCTGCAACCGCTGATTGGTTGTTTTCAGACGGCCTGTTTCCCACTGTCATTCCGGTGCAGATGAGAATCCGCAGCCGTTGCTTTCAGACGGCCTGTTTCCGTGCATGCGGGAATCCATCTTCCCAATTTAAGTAGCCTGGTTTTTCATGTGTTGGCGGATATTGACCGTAGATTCCCGCCTGTGCGGGCATGACGGTTATTCCGCCGTGCAGAACGTTAACCGCCGTTTATTTTGGATTCCCGCCCGACCGAGAACGGGCAGCCGTTTGGAAAAGCGAACTTGAACGGATGCCTTATCGATGCAATCAAACCCAACCTGCACAACCGCCACAGGCCGTCTGAAAACTTTTTCAGACGGCCTGTTTCAGACGGCCTGTTTGGTTTTCCTACCGTCCCCGCGAGTACCCAAACGACAGACAATGCCATTTTCCCAAACAAAGATTCCAATCCGCCGCAACGTTTTCCACCTGCATTAACGGTTTCCAACCGATTTCCGCTCCGCCGAAAAAACCTTTCCAACACAGCCACCTGCCAAGCAGGCAGTATGCGCCCGTGTCCGCCCGTGTTAGAATTACGCCCGCCTACAATTTCGGAAACGGCAGGCAACCATCCGCAACACCCCGCCGGAAATGCCGTCTGAAAAGCAACCCGAACCGCCGTCCCTCCCGTGTTCAGACGGCATCCTCCCTAAAACTTCAGGACCGAATCAAATGGACGAACAATCTTTAAAAGCCGAAGCGCTCAAATTCCACGAATTCCCCGTACCCGGCAAAATCTCCGTTACCCCCACCAAAAATCTGGCAACCCAACACGATTTGGCATTGGCCTACTCCCCCGGCGTGGCCGCGCCCTGCATGGAAATCCACGCCGACCCGATCAATGCCTACAAATACACCGCCAAAGGCAACCTGGTTGCCGTTATCTCCAATGGCACCGCCGTGCTCGGCTTGGGCAACATCGGCGCGCTCGCGGGCAAACCCGTGATGGAAGGCAAAGGCGTGCTGTTTAAAAAATTCGCCGGCATCGACGTGTTCGACATCGAAATCGACGAAACCGACCCGGCCAAACTCGTCGGCAGCATCACCGCGCTCGAACCGATTTTCGGCGGCATCAACCTTGAAGACATCAAAGCGCCCGAGTGTTTCTACATCGAAAAACACCTGCGCGAACGCTGCAAAATCCCCGTCTTCCACGACGACCAGCACGGTACGGCCATTATCAGCGCCGCCGCCGTACTCAACGCCCTGCGCGTGGTCGGCAAAAACATCGAAGACGCCACCCTCATCTGCTCCGGCGCGGGCGCGGCCGCAATCGCCTGCCTCAACCTGCTGCTGTCGCTGGGCATGAAACGCCAAAACGTTACCGTCTGCGACTCCAAAGGCGTGATTTACCACACCCGCGAAGACAAAGAGCGCATGGACGAATCGAAAAAACTCTACGCCATCGACGACAACGGCCAGCGCACCTTGGCCGACGCCGTGGCCGGCAAAGACATCTTCCTCGGCCTGTCCGGCCCCGGCCTGCTCACGCCCGAGATGCTGAAAACCATGAACGGCAAACCCATCGTATTGGCTATGGCCAACCCCGTTCCCGAAATCCTGCCGCCCGAAGCCAAAGCCGCCCGCCCCGACGTCGTCATCGGCACGGGCCGTTCCGACTATCCCAACCAGGTCAACAACGTTTTGTGCTTCCCCTTCATCTTCCGCGGCGCACTCGATGTCGGCGCCACCACCATCAACGAAGAAATGAAGCTCGCCTGCGTGCGCGCACTCGCCGATCTCGCTACCGAACCGGTTACCGAGGAAGTGAAGAAAGCCTACGGCGGCGCGGATTTCTCGTTCGGCGCAGACTATCTGATTCCCACCCCGTTCGACAGCCGCCTGATTTCCCGCCTGGCGCCCGCCGTCGCCAAAGCCGCGATGGACACCGGCGTGGCAACGCGTCCGATTGCCGATTTGGATGCCTACGCCAAACAGTTGGACGCGATGGAACTGTAAAACACCGCCCGCAAACAAACAGGCCGTCTGAAACTTTTCAGACGGCCTTTCGATTTGCTGCTGACCATTCCGCCGTTGCCGTACAGGCGGAACCCGACGGTACTTTCCGTGCTCCTTTTTTTTGCAAAAGGCTTTGTCCGGATGCCGTGCCGACAGCATACCGACGGATTTCTCCTCCGGCGGGTTTCTCCAACTTCGGTTATTCCCGCACAGGAGGAATCCGGTTTTGATATTCACAAGTACCTATTGAAAATTAAAGGATACCTGATTTCAAAGATGGATTCCCGCCTGCAGGAATAACGGAAGCACGCATCGGCACAATACCCAAACCCACTCTTTCAAAACCGCAGTAGGTACGGTTAGGCGGCACGCCGTAACCGTACGCAACGCTTCAAAATACCGGTGCATTTTTCAGACGGCCTATCACGGTAAACGGGGTAACGGCCCACTAGAGTGAATCTTAATACAGATACAAAGCGGCGGATCGCAGACAGTACGGCAGGCAGGACACACCGTGGCAGTTTATTAGAAATTTCACGCCATACGGCTACATGCCTTTAACGGACAACCCCCGTCGATACGCACTCAGGGCAAAAACGGCGTAAAGTTCACCGTCATTCAGGCTGCTCCCCACCCGCAGGCCGTCTGAAACTTTTCAGACGGCCTGCGGTTAACGTAAAACTTCGGCGAAATCATCATAAACCGTATCAACGGTTTTACCGCCGCCAGTATCGGCCATATCGAAATCGGCTTCGGGCAGGCCGAGCTTGGCCGCTTCGGTTCGGTAGAACTCGTGTTTCGGCGGATGCTGCGGCTCAACGATGTTTCGTATTCTCAAACCGCCGGGCATACGGGCGGCGTGCAGCAGAGCAGAAACGGCGCGGTTTCGGTGCAGCATATTGACCGGCCGGTACGCACCCGCAATGCCGCTGCGTTTGAGCAGGCTCGTCAGCGGGTGGCGTTCGGCACAATACAGGCCGCCCAGGCGCAGAATGTCGATGTTGCCGATGCCGCTGGCCAAAAACAACTGTTCCGCAGCGTAAACTTTCTGCGACGAAACCGTTTGCGGGTCGGGCGCGCTGTGTTCGCTGCATTCGCGCTCACCATCGCCGTAAACCCCCGTGCTGCTTGCATACACGATATGGCCGATGCCGAAACGTTGCGCCAGCTTCAGCCATTCCGACAACACACCAAGGTAATCGCCCACGGCGGAAGGCGGCAACAGGCAGAACCACACGGGCTTATCTGCCCACGTTTGCCAAAAGTCGGCGCGGAAAACCTGCGGGTCGCTCAAATCGACGGTATGCAGCCCGATAGGCAGGTTGATGTCGTCGGAAGTCAGGCTGCGTTTCAGTGCCGACACGCGGCCGCCGTGCTCAAACAGTTTTTCGGCCAGCGGACGGCCCAAATAGCCCATGCCGAGAATGGCGCAGTCGGGTGTTTTCATTTCAGACGGCCTTTGCAGGTAAAACGGCAGTATAGCAAAGCCTGTGGCTTCGGCTGTTTGATAAATAAAATACGGGAGCTGTTAAAGATTCCTCTGCAAAGCGGCAGGCCGTCTGAACAATTTCAGACGGCCTGCCGTTTATTCGGCCTATAACAACCGTCATTCCTGCACAGGCGGGAATCCGGACGGTTTCATTGCGATGCCCTTAAAAAATATCTGTTTCTCGGTTCTTACACCGGATTCCCGCCTGCGCGGGAATAACGGCAGAACTGTTGCCGTACCAATAGCCGAACGTTCGGTTATCAACAAGACAGGCCGTCTGAAAAACAACCGGTTCAGACGCAATTTCGGAAATTCTGTTTACGGTTCAGACATCTATTATGATGGCAACGTTTTTTGTCCCGAGGCAAGATAGATGCCAACAAATAAAGGCCGTCTGAAAATATGTTCAGACGGCCTTTTTTATGCGGCGGATACCGAATTACTCCGGCTTTTTAAAGTGCTTGCGGCGTTCGTGTTCCTGCAGATAGCGTTTGCGCAGGCGAATGGATTGAGGGGTGATTTCGACCAGTTCGTCGTCGTCGATAAACTCTACCGCGCTTTCCAGCGTGAGCTTGATGGGCGTGGTCAGGCGTACGGCCTCGTCGGTGCCGCTGGCGCGCACGTTGGTGAGTTTTTTGCCTTTGAGCGGGTTGACCACCAAGTCGTTGTCGCGGCTGTGGATGCCGATAATCATGCCTTCGTAGATTTTTTCGCCGGGCGATACGAACATGCGGCCGCGGTCTTCCAAGTTCCACAGGGCATAGGCGACGGCTTCGCCTTGCTCTTGTGAAACGAGTACGCCGTTGTGGCGGCCGGGCATGTCGGGTTTGACGGGGGCGTAGTCGTCGAACACGTGGCTCATCAGGCCGGTGCCGCGGGTCATGGTCATGAATTCGCCTTGGAAACCGATGAGGCCGCGCGCGGGAATGTGGTATTCGAGACGGGTACGGCCGTTTCCGTCGCTTTCCATGTTGGTAAGTTCGCCGCGGCGGCGGCCGAGTTCTTCCATGACGGCACCCTGGTTGTCGTCGGGTACGTCAACGGTCAGGTTTTCGTAGGGTTCGCATTTTTGGCCGTCGATGTCGCGGTACACCACGCGCGGTTTGCCAACGGCCAGCTCAAAGCCTTCGCGGCGCATGTTTTCGAGGAGGATGGTCAGGTGCAATTCGCCGCGGCCGGAAACGCGGAATACGTCGGCGTCTTCGGTGTCTTCCACGCGCAGGGCGACGTTGGTGAGCAGTTCTTTGTTCAAACGGTCGCGGATTTGGCGGCTGGTAACGAATTTGCCTTCGGTACCGGCCAACGGGCTGGTGTTTACCATGAAATCCATGGTCAGCGTGGGCTCGTCCACGCTCAGCATCGGCAAGCCTTTGGGGTTGTCTTTTTCGGAAATGGTAACGCCGATACCGATGTCTTCAATGCCGGAAATAATCACGATGTCGCCGGCTTCGGCTTCTTCCAAGGGCACGCGCTCCAAACCTTTGAAGCCGAGCAGCTGGTTGATGCGGCCTTGCGCCACTTGGTTTTCGTGGTTCATCACGGCAACCACTTGGCCGGGTTTGATGCGGCCGTTGAGGATGCGGCCGATGCCGAGACGGCCGGTGTAGTTATCGTAGTCGAGTTGGGAAATTTGCAGTTGCAGGGTTTCGTCGGCGCTGCCGCTGGGTGCGGGCGTGTGTTTCAGAATGGTGTCGAACAGCGGACGCATGTCGCTGCTGTCGTCGCTTTCTTCCAGCTTGGCGAAACCGCTCAAACCCGAGGCGTACACGATGGGGAAATCCAACTGTTCGTCGGTTGCGCCCAGAGAGTCAAACAATTCAAAGGTTTGGTCAATCACCCAGCTCGGGCGGGCAGACGGCTTGTCGATTTTGTTGATGACCACAATCGGGCGCAGGCCGAGCGCAAGGGCTTTTTTGGTCACGAAGCGGGTTTGCGGCATCGGTCCTTCTTGGGCGTCGACCAGCAGCACCACGCAGTCCACCATGCCCAACACGCGTTCCACTTCGCCGCCGAAGTCGGCGTGTCCGGGAGTGTCGACGATGTTGATGTGGTAGCCTTCGTATTCGATGGCGGTGTTTTTGGCAAGGATGGTAATGCCGCGTTCTTTTTCGAGGTCGTTGCTGTCCATCACGCGCTCGTCGACCTGCTGGTTGGCGCGGAAAGTGCCGGATTGGCGCAGAAGTTGGTCGACCAACGTGGTTTTGCCGTGGTCGACGTGGGCGATGATGGCGATGTTGCGGATTTGTTTCATGGAATGAATTCTTATCGGGAACAGAAAAATAACTGTGAATTATAGCACGCTTTTAACAATTCCGAGTTACGGCTGCGCCTACCCTGCAACGGCCGCAAATTTTCAGACGGCCAGAACCGAAACGCGCAATCGTATTGAAACTTAAGCGGAAAAACGATAAGGCCGTCTGAAAATGAGTTCCCGAACGCTTCGTCTGCGCTTGATACATACACTTTCAAGTTAAATAGTGTAAATAAAAATTCCCGATGCAACAAACTATCAAAACCATCAGCAACAAATTTTCAAAACAAACAAAGCCATAACTTTTCAGACGGCCTTTTTGCCTTCAGGATTTTCGTGATAATTGTTTGTATTTTAAATAGAAAATTTGTAAACACCACAAAACCGACCTACAATAACATCCACAACAAAACCAATCCGCCGCAGACGCGGCACGACATCCAACAAATTTTCAAGAAAGAGACCACCATGCAAGGCGATCAAGCAATCATTTACTACATGAACGAACTTCTGGCCGGCGAACTGGCCGCCCGCGACCAATATTTCATCCACTCGCGCATGTATGCCGAATGGGGCTACAACAAGCTCTTCGAGCGTCTGAACCACGAAATGGAAGAAGAAACCGATCACGCGGAAGCCTTTATCCGCCGCATCCTGATGCTGGGCGGCACGCCGAAAATGGTTCCCGCCGCAGTCAACATCGGCACCGATGTCGCATCCTGTCTCAAAGCCGATCTGAACACCGAATACGAAGTTCAGGCCGCCCTGAAAAAAGGCATCAAACTGTGCGAGGAAAAACAGGATTACGTTACCCGCGACCTGATGGTGGCGCAGCTTAAAGACACCGAAGAAGACCATGCCCACTGGCTCGAACAGCAGTTGCGCCTGATCGAACTCGTCGGCATCCAAAACTACCTGCAAAGCCAACTGTAAACACCGAGCCGTCTGAAAGGAAACACCCATGTTAGGCGACAAAAACGTATTGCGCGGGCTGAACAAAAACCTCGGCCTGCTGCTCGTTACCATCAACCAATACTTCCTGCACGCCCGCATCCTGAAAAACTGGGGCTTCGAAGAACTGGGCGAACACTTTTTCAAACAGTCCATCGTCGAAATGAAAGCCGCAGACGACATCATCGAACGCGTGCTGCTGCTCGAAGGCCTGCCCAACCTGCAAGATTTGGGCAAACTGCTTATCGGCGAAACCGTTGAAGAAATCATTGCCTGCGATCTGAAAAAAGAGCAGGAAAAACACGCCGCGCTGATTGAAGCCATCGCCGAATGCGAAGACAAACAGGACTACGTCAGCCGCGCGCTGCTGGAAAAACAGAAAAACACCAACGAAGAACACATCGATTGGCTGGAAACCCAGCAGGAAATGGTCGCGAATCTCGGCCTGCAAAACTACCTTCAAACCGGGGCGCAAGAGGATTAAAGCACAAACCACTGCCAAACATATCGGTTCTCTTGAAACCCGAAAAGCAAACGGCATCCGCGAGGATGCCGTTTTTATTTTGACTGTTTTTTGGATAATGTTCCGGCCACGCCGGAAGCGTTATTCCCGTGCAGACGGGAATCTGTCTTTCAATTTAGGCTGCGTTTGAATAGTGCGTCAGCGGCACCAACATCGTCATGCCCGCACAGGCTGAAATCCATTGCTGACACCCATAAAAATCAAAAAGCTGCTTAAAATATGGACACAGATTCCCACCCGCACGGGAATGACGGTTGTCGGCGGAACAGATGCCGCCATGTCCGCCAACCTACTACCGTACCGAAACCGTCGGATGACACCCGAACCTATCGCCGAAAAACGGAAACCATGCCGTAAAACCATGCCGCACGCTTTTCAATGCCGTCTGAAAACGGCAAATACCCGCCATCCGTTTCCCACTCCCGCAGAAAATTAGAGAGAGAGAGAGCTTATTCGGGCTGCTCGGATGATTATTTTCCGACGGCAACCGTTCACTCTCCCCTAACAGGGAAGGAGGCAAGTTTCGGTGAAAATAAACTTTTTTCAGACGGCCTGTTTTCAGACGGCCTATGAACCGCCGCTTAGGGATAAACCAACGTTTTCAAAGTTCGGGCAATCATGCCGTCCGAACATTCAAAACCCCCCACCCGACTGCCTTCGTACCATATTCCGCCATAGAACACATTGCCGTTTTCAGACGGCCTGATGTGTTTCCGGACAAGCGTTTCACTCTTCCGCCAACAAAAACGGATTCGCACCGCCGCGTTCGTAGCCTGCCTCGCCAACCATGATGTCCAGTCCCAAAGTGGCCAAATCGTCGGCCACAGGGTCGGCGTATTGCTGTTTGTCTTGGCGGTAGAGTTTGCGGTAGGTACGGCAGGCGTTGCAGCTTTCGGCGTTGGCGGCGGCATAGGCGGGCGGCAGGCCGTCCGGGCCTTCGAACTGCTGGATGCGCATCGCGCCCGCGTCGCCGCAGGTCGGGCATTTGGCGCGCAGTACGTTCCAGCGGCTGTTGCACAAAGGGCAGTGCATATAGCGGAAACCGTTCAAATCGCTGCGGATGAGAACAACGCTGCCGACGGCTTCGCTGCCGCAACAGGGGCAGTGCGTGCGCGTGTCGGCTTCGGTGGGCGGCACATCGTTTTCGTTCAGACGACCTGCCCAAGCCGTCCAAACGATTTGCAGCGCTGCCTGCACCCAGATTTCGGCGGCACGGTCGTCGGCCTGCGTGCTTCCGGCCAACACGCGTCCGGCCAAGACTTCGGCATCGGCGCGGCCGAGCTTTTTCAGCCGTTCGGTTTCCTGCGCCGCCGCTGCGGGAATTTTGCCCTGCACTTCGTCCAGCAAGGCGGTGAAAACGGCAAAAAATTCAGACGGCACGCCCCCCTGCCCTGCTTCGGGCAACACGGTTTTCCCCTGCCCGCGTGCGGGTGCGGCAATATCCCGACCGTCGGCCACGGCCTGCTGTGCGGCGCAGACGGCGGCAAGCAGGTTGAGGTAATCGCGCCAGCCGCTGTGTTCGGCATCGGCCAGTTCCTTGAAACGGGTGCTGCGGTTGGCAAAAACGTTTTTCTCGGGTGCAAGCCAAAACGGTGTGTGGAACAGGCCTTTGCCGATGTCGGCGGCGGGTTTGACGGGGGTGTTCATAGGTGTTCTTTCCATGGTGTTTTTCAGTTTTCAGACGGCCTGCCGGCTGTGCAGGACCGATAAATATTTCGGGCCGTGTTTGGATTGCGTTGGTGCTTTTATTTTTCGTCATTCCCGCGCAGACGGAAAGCCATCTTACTCTGCGGAAATCTTACTTTGTTCCATGATTGCTCAACTTCCCAAACAGATTCCCGACCGCTCGGGAATGACGTAAGCAAACACCAACGGAATATCCAAACAGCCTTCCCAAATCAATCGTTTACATCACATTCCGTACAACCGCCGTTTTTCAGACGGCATACCTCAGACCGTCTGAAACAATCCGCCGCAACGGAAAATATGCCGGGAATATTCGGATGAGACCGCACAGAAAAAACCTCTGCCGCAGCTTTTTTCAGACGGCCTCTACAAATTCCTGCCCGCTGTACACGGTGAATTTCTGCGGTTTGGCAAAGCCGATTAAGGTCATGCCCGCTTCTTCGGCCAGCCGCACGGCCAAAGCGGTGGGCGCGGATACGGCGGTGAGGCAGCCGATGCCCGCTGCCGCCGCCTTCATCACCATTTCGTAACTGGCGCGGCTGGATACGAGCGCGAAGCCCTGCGTGAAATCGAAACCGTTTTTCACGCCGTGGCCGATGAGTTTGTCGAGCGCATTGTGGCGGCCCACGTCTTCAAACGCGCAGACGATGCGGCCGCCTGCCACCCATGCCGCGCCGTGTACCGAACCGGTTTCGCTGCGCAGGGGCTGGTAGGCATCGAAACTGCTTAAGGCCGTCTGAACGTCGGCAAAACGGATTTTTCTGCCGCGCATCACCGGCCGAACCTCGGGTTTGACCGCCGCGAGCGAATCGATGCCGCACAGTCCGCAACCCGTGCGCCCGCTCATGCTGCGGCGGCGTTCCTTCAGGGCAAGGAAGCGGGCGGCGGCGATGTCCATCCGCACTTCGATGCCGTTGCAGACGGTTTCGGTTTCCACGGCATACAGCTCGGACGGCCGCTCCAAAATACCCTCGCTCAGGCTGAACCCCAGCGCGAGCGCTTCCAAATCGGCGGGCGTGGCCATCAGCACCGCATGGCTGATGCCGTTGTACACCAGCGCGACGGGCGTTTCTTCGGCCAAAACGTCGTCATCGGCAAGGATGCCTGCGGCATCGGTACGGTAAACGGACAGGGTTCGGCTGGCGGGCGGGTTCATGGCAAAAGGCCGTCTGAAAACAAAGATGGCGGTTATTATAACGGGTTATCGCGGACGGGCTTGGGAAAAATGCCTGCAACGCTGCTGCCGCGGGCGGTGCTGAACGTTTTCAGACGGCCTGTTTCCCGATAACGGAATCCTGTTCAATCCATTATTGTTTTGCACGGCAGCCTGATTCCGTTACCGCCGCACAGATAAAACCCGCGATTGTTTTTGGCTGTGTTCGGATATTGCATTGATGCTTGCTTCCGTCTTGCCGGTGTGTTCTCAACGCAAGCCCAAACACAGCCTTGTTTTTTTACAAACCGATGAATCGGAACGGGCTTCCCCGTTTCACCATAAACGCGGTCTCCCATCTGCCGCGCACACGCCTGCCATCCAAGCCGCGCCAAAGAAACTCGGGCCGTCTGAATGCGGTCTGTTATAATCGGCGGCATTCGTTATCGGAAAGTAAGGAAAAGGAATCAGATATGTCTTTCGAACACCAAAACCTGCCCGAACCGGAAGTGCAGCTGCATCTGCTCGAACAGCCCAAACGCCTGCCCGCAGGCGAAGGCTGGGCGTGGATACGGCAGGCTTGGCGGATTTTCAGGATGCGTTCGGGCATGTGGGTTGCGATGACCTTGATATTGGGCTTGGTTTCACTCGGCGTAACGATTGTTTTCGGCCTGTTGGCAAGCATTTCGCCTGCCTTGGCCGTGGTCGCCAACATTCTCAACGGCATCGTCATGACGGCTTTGATGGCCGGCATGATTTTCGCCGCGCACAAACTTTTGGGCGAAAACCGTTTCGAAATCTCGATGCTGTTTGAAGGCATCAGCCGGAAATTCAGCAGCTTCGCGATACTTGCCCTGTTCAATTACGCTTGCGTGCTGCTGGCGCAGCTTGTGATGTCGCTCGTCAGCCCGACGGGGAAACTCATGCTGATGTCGTCGGTGGGCATGGAACAGCAGATACCGGCCGAAACAATGACTTCGGCCCTGTCTGGCCCCGCCGGTTTTCTGTCGATCCTGCTGTTTTTCGTTCTGTACCTGCCCGCCATGATGATGCTGTGGTTTGCCAGCTCCCTGGTGATGCTGCACGACATCAAGCCGTTGCAGGCAATGAAAATGAGTTTGCAGGGCTGCTTGGCGAACATCAGGCCGATGCTGGTGTACGGCTTGGCCTGCTTCGGATTCAGCCTTCTGATTACCGTGGTGCTGTCGCTGCTGGTGCTGCCGTTTATCGCAGCAGGCGGACAGGCTGCAACCGCCATCATGATGGGGCTGGGCATGATTGTCGTGATGATTCCGCTGATGCTGGTGCTCTTACCGGTTTTGGTGTTGACCTATTACACCAGCTACCGCGGCGTATGGACGGACATTCCTTTGGAGTAATCCCGTGCCAATCAGATAAAGGCCGTCTGAAAAGTTTTTCAGACGGCCTTTATGCTGCGTGTTGTCCGGTTTGCTTCAATCAGGCTGCGCAACCGTTTCTCCGGAAAAATGCCCGAAGTTGGCCGTCGGGCATTTCGCTGCCCTCTCAGGCTAGGCTTACTTCACATTACGCAGATATTCCAGCAGCAGCGGCACAGGGCGGCCGGTTGCGCCTTTGTCTTTGCCCGATTTCCACGCCGTACCCGCAATGTCGAGATGCGCCCACGGATAGGCTTCGGTAAAGTACGACAGGAACGTACCTGCGGTAATCGTGCCCGCACCCGGGCTGCCGATGTTGGGCAGGTCGGCGAAATTGGATTTGAGCTGGTCTTTGTAAGTGTCGAACAACGGCAGCTGCCATGCTTTGTCGTCGGCGGAACGCGACGCGGCCAGCAGGCTGTCGACCAGTTTCTGGTCGTTGCCCATCACGCCGCTCACGTCATGGCCGAGCGCAATGATGCAGGCTCCCGTCAAAGTGGCAACGTCAATCACGGCTTTGGGATTGAACTGTTCGGCGTAGGTCAGCGCGTCGCACAAAATCAGACGGCCTTCGGCATCGGTGTTGAGCACTTCAATGGTCAGCCCCTTCATGGATTTCACCACATCACCGGGCTTGTTCGCACCGCCCGAAGGCATGTTTTCGCAGGTCGGCACGATGGCAATCAGGTTGATCGGCAGTTTCAGCTTCACCGCCGCACAGAACGTACCGATAACCGTGGCCGCGCCGCACATGTCGAACTTCATTTCGTCCATATTCAGGCCGGGCTTGAGCGAAATGCCGCCCGAGTCAAACGTAATGCCCTTGCCCACCAGCACCGTCGGCGCGGCTTTCTTGTCGGCCGCACCGAAATAGGAAAGCTCGATAAGATAAGGCTTCTGCTTGCTGCCTTTGGCCACCGACCAAAACGCGCCCATGTTTTCCTTGATATAGTCTTTCTCCAGCACTTTGGCGCGTGCGCCGAGTTTTTCCGCTTCGGCCTTCGCGGTGTCGGCCAGAAATTCGGGCGTGCATTCGTTGGGGGCGGCATTGCCCAAATCGCGGCACAGGCTCATGCCGTACACCAGCGCGTCGGCGGCTTTCAGGGTATCGCCGGCCGCTTTCGCAGCGCGCGGATGGAAAAACACCGCTTCCTGCAGTTTCGCGGGTTTCGCATCCTGCTTGTAACGTCCGAAACGGTAGGCCGCGTTGCCGAAGGCCGTGGCAAACACTTCCGCCACCGCCGCCGCTTCCTTGGCGGAAAACGGTGCCAGACAAACGGCCACGCTTTCCTGATTCTGCGCCCACTGTGCAGCTTCTGCCGCCGCTTTCGCGAGCGTGGTGCGCGCCGCATCCTTCATCCGCACCACCGCCACCGCTTTCAGACGGCCTTCCGCCACGGTTTTGGTTTCGGCAAACACCTGCCCTTCTTCGAGCGCACCGCACAAAAGCGCGGCGGTTTCATTGTCGCTGTGCGTGCTGCACGGGTGGCTGTCCAAACAAATGTAAAGCAGCGCACCGGCCTGGGCAGGCTGCAATTTCTCGGCTTTTATGCTAAATTTCATGCTGGTTCTCCTAAATCGGGCAGTTGTTTCACACTCAATCCGCGTTTTGGCGGCCTTGTTTCAGACGGCCTGCCGCGGTGTGGCTGCAACGATTGTACCCGATAGTTCGGACGCTTGACAGGCCGTCTGAAAACCCCGCAAACACAAATCCTAATCCATGATTTACAAACGAAACTTTATCCGCGAACTCTCCTTTACCGCCGTCGGCGTGTTCGTCGTGCTCTTGGCGGTTTTGGTGTCCACGCAGGCCATCAACCTGCTCGGGCGCGCTGCCGACGGACGGGTGGCGGTGGACGCTGTGGCCGCGCTGGTCGGCTTTTGGGTTATCGGCATGACGCCGCTGCTGCTGGTGCTGACCGCCTTCATCAGCACGCTCACCGTCCTCACCCGCTATTGGCGCGACAGCGAAATGTCGGTCTGGCTGTCGTGCGGACTGTCGCTGAAACAGTGGCTCAACCCCGTGTTGCGCTTTGCCGTGCCGTTTGCCGTGCTGATTGCGGTGATGCAGCTCTGGGTGATGCCGTGGGCAGAATTGCGCAGCCGCGAATATGCGGAAATTCTGAAGCAGAAACAGGAACTTTCCCTGATTGAGGCAGGTTCGTTCAACGCCTTGGGCAAACGCAACAGCCGCGTGTATTTCGTGGAAACGTTCGATACCGATTCGGGCGTGATGAAAAACCTGTTCCTGCGCGAACTCGACGACAAAGGCAACGACAACATCGTCTTCGCCAAAGAAGGCACGTTCTCGCTCGAAGACAACAGGCGCACGCTCCAGCTGCGCGACGGCTACCGCTACGGCGGCAAACCCGGACAGGCAGACTACACCCGCGTGTCGTTCGAACGGCTCAGCCTGGTCATCAGCACCGTACCCAAGCTGGTCGATCCGATTGCCCACCGCCGCACCATTCCCACGGCGAAACTGTTCGGCAGCGACAATCCGCAGTATCAGGCCGAGCTGATGTGGCGGCTGTCGCTGCCGGTGAGCGTTTTGCTGCTGAGCATCTTGGCCGTGCCGCTGTCCTACTTCAACCCGCGCACGGGGCATACTTATAACATCCTGATTGCCATCGGCATGTATCTGGTTTACCAAAACGGCCTGACCTTCCTGCGCGATGCGGTGGAAGACGGCAAACTCAATTTCTGGCTGGGGCTGCTGCCCATGCACGCCGTCATGGCCTTGGCCGCATTCGTTCTGCTGCGCGTGCGCACCATGCCCGCCCAGCCCTTCTGGAAAGCCGTCAGACAGAGCTTCGCATTGAAAGGCGGTGCACGATGAAACTGATTCCCCGCTACTTAATCGGCCAGTTGGCCGTGATGACGGTGTACGCCCTGCTCGCATTCCTTGCGCTGTACAGCTTTTTCGTGGTCATCGACGAAGTGGGCGATTTGGGCAAAGGCAGTTACAACGGCTTCAAAATGATGCAGTACGTTTTGATGCAGATGCCCGCCCGCGCTTACGAGCTGATGCCGTTGGCCGTGCTGATCGGCGGCCTGATTGCCCTGAGCCAGCTTGCCGCCGGCAGCGAGCTGACCGTGATGAAAACCAGCGGCCTGAGCACCCGAAAACTCATCGGCATCCTGCTGAAATTCGGCCTGATTTTCGCCGTCGCCACCGCACTTTTGGGCGAATGGCTCGCCCCGTCGCTGAGCAGGCAGGCGGAAAACATGAAGGCCGCCGCCGTCAACGGCCGCATCAGCACCGGCACGTCCGGCCTGTGGCTCAAGGAGCAGAACAACATCATCAACGTGCGCGAAATGCTGCCCGACCACACCCTGCTCGGCGTCAAAATCTGGCGGCACAACGAGCAGTTCCGCTTGGCCGAAACCGCCGAAGCAGAACGCGCCGTCCTGAATTCAGACGGCACATGGCGGCTGCAAAACGTGCGCCGCAGCATTTTGGCCGACGATTCGGTCAAAACCGAAACCGCCGCCGAGCAGCAATGGCCGGTCAAGCTGCAAAGCGGCCTGCTGGATGTTTTGCTGGTCGAACCCGAGCAGATGTCCGTTACCGCGCTGACCACCTACATAGGCCATCTGAAAGCCAACCGTCAGGAAACCGGCCTGTACGAAATCGCGTGGTGGCGCAAGCTCATGTACCCCGTCGCCGCCCTGGTGATGGCGCTCGTTGCGCTGGCGTTTACCCCGCAGAACACCCGCCACGGCAACATGGGGCTGAAACTCTTCGGCGGCATCTGTCTCGGCCTGCTGTTCCACTTTGCCGGACGGCTGTTCGGCTTCACCAGCCAGCTCTACGGCGTGCCGCCCTTTATCGCCGCCCTGCTGCCCACCGCCGCATTCGCATTCTTGGGCATCTATCTGATACGCAGGCAGGAACGCCGCTGAACAAAGGCCGCCTGAAAAACTTTTCAGACGGCCTTAAAAACAGCAGCGGCAAAAGCGGTTTGCCGAATCCGTTCTGCCGTTTCCGCCATATTCTCCGACACCGCATTTTCAGACGGCCTTGTCGTCCGACATCCGCGTTCTCCGTTTCTGCCGCACCTGTCAGCGCCACAGCCACAACACCGCAAAAAACGGCACCGCCGACACCACCGTCGTCAACAGCATCACGCCGGCGGTTTGCTCGCCGTAACCGTATTGCCGCCCGAACAGCGCATAAATGCTGGGCGTCGGCGCACAGGCCAGCAGCGCGCCCGCGTAAAGCGTATCCCTGTCGGCACCGAACAGCCACAGGAAAAACACCACCGACACGAGCATCAGCACCATCTTCCCCATACTGCCGAGCAGCAAATCCTTCATGTTGCCGCGCACCGTCAGGCCGAACAGCGATGCCCCGATCACAAACAAGGCCAGCGGCGCGGTTGCGGAAGCCAGCGTCGCCACGGTTTTCGCCAATACCGCAGGCAGCGGCATACCCGTCAGCGCAACCAGCAAACTGGCAAGCAGTGCCGGAACAATCGGATTTTTCAGCAGCCCCAAGCCGATGCGCCGCAACAGCACCGCCCAATTTCCGCCGCCGCCCCGGTAAATTTCAATCAACACAAACATAACCGGCAGTATCACAATGCTTTCCACCAGCACGTTCATGGCAAAAAAGCCGCCCGCCGCGCTGCCGATGGCCATCATCAGCACCGGATAACCGATGAAGCCGGAATTGGCCATGCCCGCCGCCAACCCGTTGAGTACCGACAAAACGGGCGGCTGTCCGCAGCGCAGACACAGCCGCTGCATCACGGCAAAAGACACCGCCGAACCGATGCCGTAACCGGCCAGATACACGGGGTTGACCACTTCGGCCAACGGCCGTGTAGCCAGCGCATTGAACACCAGCGACGGCATACCCACCACCATGATAAACCGCCCAATCCCGTCAATCTGTTCGCGCGTAAACAGACTGAAACGCATGGCCGCATAGCCCAGCGCAATCAGCAGGAATACGGGCAGGATGATGTTGAAAATGGCAGCCATATTTTTTCTGTTAGTTGCTTTGGTTGTTTGCAGTGGATTTGCCGTGCAGACGGAAGTTCCGTCATTCCTTTGCAGACGGGGATCCATGGCTGATGGCAAACACATGAACAAGCAAAGTTTCTGAAACTTAAAGCCGGATTCCCGCCTGCAAATGAATGACGGCATGGATACCAACGTATTATCTAATAAACTGCCTTTTAAACAGCCTTTTGATTGACCGCAAGGAACGTTTCCATCTGCACGGAAACTGTGGTTTTACAGCTTACGCCACCGCATCCGCCCGTGACAAAACCGTGCCGCGATACCCCCACCGTCAATTTTCAGACGGCCTTAAACGCATGTTGAAAGAGTGTACCCGATCATCTTCCCTTGCCGGCCGACACCGCGAAAACACGTTTTTTAAACTCTAAGGCCGTCTGAAAACACCTTCCGGATACACGGTTTTACAGGAGCGAACTCCCATCCGCCACACGGCAGGAAGCGGCGGGCCAATGCACATCCTACGCCGTTTTTATCAGACGGCACAATAAACAAAACACCCCTTCGGGGTGTTTTGTTCAAGCGGGTTACAGACGGGCGCCGACGGCATTGGCGATATTGCGCACGGCGGTTGCGTACATGCGGCTGTTGTTGTATTTCCAGACGGCGTAGAAATTGTTCAGGCCGAGATAGTATTCGTACACGCCTGGCGAAGTTTCGAGACGGTAGAGCACGGCTTTTTCGCTGTCGGCCACGGCTTCCTGCGGTACGATGCCCATGCTTTTGAAGTCGGCTACGGTGCGGGTAAGCGCGGTTTTTTCGTCGATGATGGCCTGAATCTGCGGCGAATGGGTCAGCTTGACGGGTACAACCATTTTACCGCCCGTTTTCCAGCCGTGTTCTTTCATATAGTTGGCCACGGAAGCGGCCACATCGCCGACATTGTTCCAAATGTCGCGGCGGCCGTCGCCGTCGAAATCGACCGCGTATTTGCGGAAGCTCGACGGCATAAACTGCGGCATGCCCATCGCGCCGGCATAGCTGCCTTTAAAGCCGAACACGTCGCGTTTTTCTTCTTTGGCCAGCAGCAGGAATTCATGCAGTTCCTGCTGGAAAAATTCGGCGCGGCGCGGATAGTCGAACGCGAGCGTACTCAGGGAATCCGCCAGACGGAAGCTGCCCATGTTCGCCCCGTAATTGGTTTCGATGCCGATGATGGCGACAATCAGCTCGGGCGGCACGCCGTATCTGCGGGCGGCTTCATCAATCACGGCCCGGTGCTGCGCGTAAAAACGTCGGCCGCCGCTGAATTTGGCTTCGCCGGAGTTACCGGTTCGGAATTCGTACCACGGACGCGAAGTACCCGGGCGGTACATAATGGTGATGATGTTGGCCTTGTAAACGGCGTTGTCGAAGAAATCCTTCAGTTCGGCGGCGTTCATGCGGCTGTTGGCCACTTCGTATTTGATGAATTCCTGCACGTTGACGTTGCCGTTGAAACCGCTGCTGGCCACGGATTCGGCCGCCGCGTCGAATACGGGGCGTTTGGCGGAAGGTTTGACGGGGGTTTCTTCTTGAACGGTCGGTGTGTCGGTGGGCGGTGTGCCGCAGGCGGCCAAAACGGCGGCCAGCATCAGGGCGGAATATTTTTTCATTTTTGTCGTCCGTGTGATCAATCGGGTAAGGTTGGATAAGAAAAGCGTGAGTTTAACAAGTATTTTGGGTTCGATACAGAAATTTACGGTATGGCGCGGCAAGAAGTGCAAAGGCCGCCTGAAAAACATTTTCAGACGGCCTTTGTGCACCAATAAACTTATGAACCCTGCGCGTCTGCGGTGTGTTCCCAACGGATTTCCAAGCCGTAAGTTTTTTCGCCCTGCGGCGGTACAAACTGCGTTTCGTCGGCGGGCGAAAGGAAGGCATTGCCCTGCGCGGTGGGTTCGGCGCAGATGTAGCTGCCGTTGCGGTCGCTCCACAATGCGTAAACAGGCAGGTTGTCCGTGGCAAAAACGATGCCTTCCCCGTCGAAAGCAGCACGGGTCTCACGGCCGGCATCGACAAACGCCGCCTTACCCAAGTCCGCCGCATCATATGTTTCGCCGTTGAAACCGAAACGGGAAGATTCGGCATGAAAATAAGGATGAAATCCCGGCGTGGTACGGATGGGCGCACCGCCCAAATTGCGCACCGTCAGCACGGCGGAAAAACGGTTTTCGTCGGGCAGGCTGTAATCGAGCTGCCACTGGCTGTGTGCGTAACCCGCTTGGGCAGGGCGGTCGAGCAGCAGGCGGACGGCGTCTTGGCTTTGCGCGGTGATTGCCCAATCAAGCGTGCGGCCGAAACCGTGGTTGTCGAACACGCCGTCTGCATCCATGCCGAACTGCGGCAGGCAGACGTGCATTCCGCCGCGCAGCTTGGGTGTGCCGTTGACGGGCAGCATGGTTTTGGGGAAGAAAACGTCGCGTCCGGCCAGCCGGAGCGTGTCGATGTAGGCACCGCGCGTGTCGATACGCACGCAGGCGCGGCGGTTTTGCAGGGTGGTTGCAGGCATTTTTGTTTATAGAAGCATTTTGTGATAATTGCGTAAGATTATAACACGATATGGCCGCACAAACGGCGGGCATCAAGTTAAGCGTTCGTCAGGCAGGGATGTTAGAATAGCGCCGTTTTTTCGGTTTTCAGACGGCCTTACCACCGCCTGCATTACCGTGCTGCTTATATTGAAGATACAGGCTGCAACCGTTATGTTCAGGCCGTCTGAAAACACGGTTGCGGACGGGCGGACACCCGCTCCGTCTGAAACGCCTGATGTGTTTTGTTTTTGTAGAGAATCCCTATGGCTTACCAAGTGCTTGCCCGCAAGTGGCGTCCGAAAACCTTTGCCGATTTGGTCGGCCAGGAACATGTTGTCAAAGCGTTGCGCAACGCGCTCGACGAAGGCCGTCTGCACCACGCCTACCTGCTCACGGGCACGCGCGGCGTAGGCAAAACCACGATTGCGCGCATTTTGGCCAAAAGCCTGAACTGCGACAACGCCGACCACGGCGAACCTTGCGGCCACTGCCAAAGCTGCACGCAGATTGATTCGGGGCGTTACGTCGACCTGCTCGAAATCGACGCGGCATCCAACACCGGCATCGACAACATCCGCGAAGTGCTCGAAAACGCGCAGTATGCGCCGACGGCGGGCAAATACAAAGTCTATATCATCGACGAAGTGCACATGCTGTCGAAATCGGCCTTCAACGCCATGCTGAAAACGCTGGAAGAGCCGCCCGAACACGTCAAATTCATTCTCGCCACCACCGATCCGCACAAAGTGCCCGTTACCGTATTGAGCCGCTGCCTGCAATTCGTGCTGCGCAACATGACCGCACAACAGGTGGCCGACCATCTGGCCTTTGTGCTGACGCAGGAAAACATCCCGTTTGAAGCCCCTGCGCTGCAACTCTTGGGACGTGCGGCGATGGGTTCGATGCGCGACGCGCTGAGCCTGCTCGACCAAGCCATCGCCATGGGTTCGGGCAGCGTGGCCGAGCACGACGTGCGCCAGATGATCGGCGCTGTCGACAAACATTATCTGTACGAACTGCTGCAAGGCATCGTCAACCAAGACGGCGAAGCCCTGCTGGCCAAAGCTCAGGAAATGGCCGCCCGCGCCATCGGTTTCGACAGCGCCTTGAGCGAGCTGGCCGTTTTGCTGCAACGGCTGGCCACCATCCAGATTGTGCCCTCCTCCCTTGCCGCCGACGACCCCGAACGCGAAACCCTGCTGCGCATCAGCCAATACCTGAGCGGCGAACAGATTCAGCTCTACTACCAATGCGCCGTCCACGGCAAACAGGATTTGAGCCTTGCGCCCGACGAATACGCCGGCTTCGTGATGACGCTGCTGCGGATGCTGGCGTTCGCACCGTTTGCCGCCAAAAACCACAGCGCCGACGGCGTAATCGAAGGCACGCAGCTTCATGCGGAACACGCGGCAAAGAAGCCCTTGAGCCTGCCCGACAGCAGGCCGTCTGAACACGCCGCAGCTTCGCCCGATTCCGTTCAGACGGCCGTTGCTCCTGCATCTCATCCCGCACCTGAAACGCCGTCTGAAAAAGCGGAACAGCCGCAGCCGGCACAAAGCGACACCCGCTCCGCATCCGCCGCTACACAGGCATTGCAGGACACTCCGCCTTGGGAAGAAACGCCGCACACAGCCCGACCGACCGACCGCATTCAGACGGCCCCGCATACGGTCAATCCGCCTGAATCCGCCGAACCGACAACCGCCGGAACAAACCGACCGACAGGCGGAACAGATACTCCGGCAGACGAAACATCCGTTCAACCTCATTCCGATGTTCCGGAAAACACGCGGCATAACGTTCAGACGGCATCTTCTCCGAACAGACCGTCTGAAAACGGTTCCGACGGCTTGGCAGACAACGCATCCTTGTCCGCCCCCGGAGAAACCGCCCAAACCTCGCCGTCCGACAACCGTTTTCCCGCTTCGGAAAGCAGTATTCAGACGGCCTACGACACGTCTGCCTACAACCATACAGACCGGCCCGATTATCCCGAACCGCCCTACTTTCCCGACGACGGCGATTATCTTGCGGACATTTCCGAGCCATCCGCTCCCGACGTCCCTAGCAGTACGGATGAAACAGATGAACCCGACACCGGAGCTGCGGAAGACGATACCGCATTCTCCCCACCGCCACCATTCGCTCCGGAACATTGGCACGACATCGCCAAACACTTTGCCCGCAGGCTCGGTGCGGCGCAAATGGTGGCCCAACACGCTGCATTTACCGGCTACGACAGCGATACCCACCTGATGAAGCTGTCGCTTACCGATGAAGCCCGCGCCACCACCAACAAAGAGCGTCTCGACAAAATCCGCGACACCCTCGCCGCCGCATACAACCTGCCGCTCAAACTGCAAACCGAGCCGTGGCGCGACGATGCAGGCTGGGAAACCCCGTCCATGTATGCCCGCCGACGGCAGCAGGAAGGCAAGGAGCGCGCCCGCGCCCTACTCGAAGCCGATGCCGCCGCACAGCAGATTCTGCAGGTATTCGAAGCCCAATGGCTGCCCGATACCTTGGTTTTAGCGGAAAATAACAGCTGACCGCCCAAACCGATATCCTTAAAAATTCAGGCCGTCTGAACGTTTTTCAGACGGCCTGAATATATGTTTTCCTGACTTCGCAAAATTTATCCCAAATCAAATCACCATACTTTGGCAAACCTCTTAATTTCGCAGGTAATGCAGCTCATCCGGGTTCTAACGGTGTTATGTATGTTTGTACGTTTGTACATCAAACATTCCCGCAAACATTCCCGCACAAACAGCAAGCCAGCAACCTCACCTATTCTGCCCCGTACCGCATCAGATGCCTGCAACAGAAATCACCCATTAAACACCCGCATCCAAATCTGCAAAAATCCTAATCGGCATAGTCCTAAACGGCTTTGTTTCCCCACTCCAAATCATCAGACAACAAAAAAGCCAGCCTGATAACAAGCTGACTTTATATGTTTTTGGTCGGAGTGAAAGGATTCGAACCTTCGACCCCTTGCACCCCATGCAAGTGCGCTACCAGACTGCGCCACACTCCGACTCAAGGAGAAAGATTATATTTTTTTTATGCCGGATTGGCAAGTGCTTTTTCGATGTCCGACAGGATATTTTCCAGTCCGGCACGCACTTCTTCCGCATCTGCGGCAGGGTTTCCCTCCGCATCGTTCAGGTTGTAGTTGAAACCGTCGACATAAGGCGCGAAGCTGTCTTTCAACTTCATCAGTTTCACCACATCCAAGCGCGTGTAATGCTCGCCGCCGTAGCCGATAACCGCACCGTTTTCATGCTGCCAGCGGACGAATTGCGCAGGGTTGATCTGCACCAGTTGGCACACTTCGTCGAGCGTGAAATAACGTTTTGCCGGAATGGTTTGATCAACGCTGTTTGTCATAGTAATGCTCCACCATGCCTTTCAGTTTCTGGCTGGCATGGAATGTCACCACGCGGCGGGCGGAAATGGGCACTTCTTCGCCGGTTTTCGGATTTCGGCCCGGGCGTTGCGGTTTGTCGCGCAATTGGAAGTTGCCGAAACCGGAAATTTTGATTTCTTCCCCGCGCTCGAGCGTGGTACGGATTTCTTCAAAAAAGAGTTCGACGATTTCTTTGGCATCGTTTTTGGTCACGTTGCTGACCTTGTCGACCAAAATATCTGCTAATTCGGCTTTGGTTAATGTCATTTTTTTACCTTTATTTTGAACAGGTTGGCATTATCACTAAATTCCGCTTGAAATTCAAGAGAATATCTGAAAATTTTTCGCTTCGGACAGACCGGAACGATACCGCCCGAACAGACCCGTTCAGGCCTTTCGGCCGGTTTTCAGACGGCCTTTTCTCAGCGCAGCTTCACGCCGGTTTGCTCCGCCGCCGCAACCAACTCCGTCATCACTGATTCGACTGCCTCATCCGTCAGCGTTGCGTCCGCATCCTGCAAAATCACTTTTACCGCCATGCTCTTCGTCCCCTCGGGCAGGCCTGTTCCGCGGTAAACGTCGAACACTTCGATTTCCTGCACCAGCGGGCTTTTCACGTCTCTCAATACCGCCAAAAGTTCGTCGTGGCTCATGGTTTCGGGCATCACGAACGCCAAGTCGCGGCGGGCGGGTTGGAATTTGGATACGGCGCGGTAGCGGGTTTTCTCGGTGGCCGACACGGCGGCCATGTCGATTTCGAACACCAGCGGAGCTTGCGGCAGGTCGTATTTTTGCAGCCATTTCGGGTGCAGTTCGCCGACGAAGCCGATGACTTGGCCGTCTGAAACGATTTCGGCGGTGCGGCCGGGGTGCAGCGCGGCGTGCCCGGCTTTCACAAACGACACGGCCTGACCTTGCAGCAGGGCTTCGACGTCGGCTTTGATGTCGTAAAAATCGGCAGGGCGCGTCTTTTCGCCCCATTGTTCGGGCAGCGCGGAGCCGTACCACAGGCCGCCGATGCGTTCGTTTTGCGCGAAGGTGCCGTCTGAAAGCTTGCGGAACACACGGGCGATTTCAAAGATGCGCACGCGGTTCTGCTTGCGGTTCAGGTTGTTTTGCAGGATTTCCACCAAGCCGCCGATGAGCGTGGAGCGCATCACGCTGTATTGCGCGGCCAGCGGGTTTTGCAGGCGGATGGGGTCGGCGTTGGAGGCGAAATCCTGCTCCCACGCTTCGTCCACAAAGGCGTAGCTGACCACTTCGCGGTAGCCGCGTTCGGCCATTTTTTGGTATACGGCAAAACGCGGGCGGCGGGTTTCGGGCAGCGCCATCATGTTCAGACGGCCTGCGGTGTAATCGTCGGGGATGTTTTCGTAGCCGTACACGCGGGCGATTTCTTCAATCAAATCCGCTTCGATTTCAATATCATAGCGGAACGACGGCGCGGTTACGCGGAAGCCGTCGGCGGTTGCTTCGGGCTGCAAACCCAAACCGTGCAGGATTTGGCGCACGCGCTCGGCGTCGATGTTCACGCCCAATAATTTTTCCACGCGCGCCAAACGCAGCGCGGCTTGGCGGCTTTCAGGCAGCCTGCCTTCGGCTTCGGTAATTGCGCCCGCCGCGCCGCCGCAGATGTGCAGCACCAGTTCGGTGGCGCGCTCCACCGCATCGCGCTGCAAGCGGTAATCCACGCCGCGCTCGAAGCGGAACGAGCTGTCCGAACCGAAACCGTATTGCCTTGATTTTCCGGCAATAATCTCCGGTTTGAACCACGCGCTTTCCAGCACGATGTTACGGGTGCCGTCTGAAACCGCGCTCGCCTCGCCGCCCATCAAACCAGCCATGCTCAGCGCGCCTTTTTCGTCGGCAATCACCAAAGTGTTTTCAGACAGGCATACCGTTTTCTCGTTCAGGCAGGCCAGCGTTTCGCCCTCTTTCGCGCGGCGCACAATCAGGCTGCCCGAAAGCTTGTCGGCATCGAAAACGTGCATCGGCTGGCCGAGTTCCAGCATCACATAATTGCCGATGTCCACCAGCGCGGAAATGCTGCGCACGCCGCTGCGCTCCAGCCGCTGCCGCATCCACGCGGGCGTGGGCGCGGCGGCATTCACGTTTTCAATCACGCGGCTGAGGAAACAGCCGCAGTCTTCGGGCGCATCGATGCGCACGGGCTGGGTTTTCGCGCTCTGCACCGAGGCCGTCTGAATTTCAGGCTGCCTGAACGCGCAGCCCGTCAGCGCCGCCACTTCGCGCGCCAAGCCTTTGATGCTCAGGCAGTCCGCACGGTTCGGCGTGATTTTCAGCGTGAACAGCGTGTCGTCCAAATCCAGATAATCGCGCAGGTTTTGGCCGACGGGCGCATCGGCGGGCAGAATGTGCAGGCCGTCCACACCGTCGTCGGGCAAGCCCAATTCGTTGGTGGAACACAGCATGCCGTTGGAAACCACCCCGCGCATCTTGGTCGGCTTGATTTTGAAATCGTTCGGCAAGGCCGCGCCGTCGAGCGCGCACGGCACCTTCATCCCCGCCCGCACATTCGGCGCACCGCAGACGATTTGCAGCAAACCGCCCGTACCCGCGTCCACTTGGGTCACGTTCAGGCGGTCGGCGTCGGGATGTTTTTCAACGGACTTCACTTCCGCCACCACCACGCCGGAAAATGCGGGAGCAGCAGGCGCGGTTTCTTCCACTTCCAAACCGGCCATGGTGAGCAGGTGGGCAAGTTGGTCGGCGGACAAATCGGTATCGGCTTGGGTTTTGAGCCAGGTGTAGGGGAATTGCATGTTATTTATCTTTAAATCCAAATGTAAAAGGTTATTCGCATATAAAACAAATACTTATAGGAAATTTCATCAAATAAAACGGCAGTTCATTTATAAATTTCCAATATATCTTTTAATGCTAGAACAGAATGAAAAATGTGTTTCTTGGGAAAATTGCTACGTTCGTAACCCTTGTGTTCATCTGCTTCAATGACATTACGGCTAAAAACCTCTCTAACTTCAATCTCAAATAATGCCATATTCAGTTTCTCTTTATATTAAATAGTAATTTTCCGATACTGCCCGCGAGCAGAAAACTCAATCACATTCTGGTCTCGCAAAATCTGCAACTGCTGGCGGATTTTATCCTTAATATGATTGTTTTCAGGAAATTGAACTGCTAATTGTTTCTCGAATTCATATATCTGTTTCAAATCAAATTTTTCAGGCAGCCTTTCAATACACTTCATAATAGCTAACAGCCATCCTTTGCTTGCTGATTTCTGTTTTCGCAAAAACAGGTTGGCATTCCATTGTTCGTGTACCTGTTCAGGCTCAACAATCCGAGCTTGATTAACCAGTAAAATTTTACCGCTTTCAGGCAGCCTGCTGATATTTATCGTACAACCAACCCAGCCTGCTCGTTTTGCCGTTTCGGGCAACGGTTTACGGCGAACAATCATATCAGCAGTCATAAAATGTTTTGGCACAAGCATCAATTGTTGTACGGAATAATCAGCTTTTCGGTATGACAGAAAAAAGAAGTTGGGATTGTCATCAGCCTGAATGCGTTCAATCATGGTTTGATATGCGCCATCATTAACCATTTTTCCTGCTGATTTTCCGTTTTTGCTTTTCAACTCAAACTGCTCATCACATTGTGAACATAAAAAATCTTGTACAGGACGGTTATTCGGTGCTTTATTTATTGGCTTGCAACCGCAGTTCGGGCAATAAACATTTGTACCCATCCAGTTTTCAGTTAAAACACGCGCAATTTGTGAAGCACTTTTATAACCTTCTGCTAAACGTGTATCAAAATGCAGGTTCATTGCACAAAACCTTTTACACAAGCAGTAAACGAAGCCGTTTCGCTCAACGGCACATAAGGCGGATCGCAATACACCACATCATCGTCATTTGCCCCATCCAAGGCCGTCTGAAAATCGCCACACAGCAATTCGATACGATCGGATTTTTGGATAAACCCCAGCATTTCCGCTTCGGGAAAGTACGGTGCGGCATAACGCCCGAACGGTACGTTAAACCCGCCTTTGCTGTTGTAGCGGCAAAGCCTGTTAAAAGCGTGGCGGTTCAGATAAACGAACAAGGCCGAGCGTTCGGCTGCGTCTTAGCTTTGATTGAATTGTTCACGCAGCGCGTAAAAACGGTTTTCCTGATTGTTTTCGGGCGTGAAAAACGAACGCGCGTAAGCAATAAATCCTTGTTTTTCCTGTTTCAATATCCGATAGAGATTGATGAGGTCGGCGTTGCTGTCGTTCAGCAGATAAGCGTCAAAATCCACAGCCAACGACAAAGCCGCCGAACCTGCAAACGGTTCAATCAAGCGTTTGCGGGGCTGGCTGGGAAAGTTGCTCAATATAAACGGGACGAGCTTTGCTTTTCCGCCCGCCCATTTTAAAAAGGGTTTGGAAGTTGCCATGTTTTCAGACGGCCTTGAACCGCTAACTTACTTAAACTGCTTCAAAAACGCCAAATCGTTATCGAAAAACAGCCGCAAATCGTTTACGCCGTAGCGCAGCATGGCGAAGCGGTCGAGGCCGATGCCGAAGGCGAAGCCGGTGTATTGTTCGGGGTCGATGCCGACGTTTTTCAATACGTTGGGATGCACCATGCCGCAGCCGCCGACTTCGAGCCATTTGCCGTTGTCGCCCATGATGTCGATTTCGGCGGAGGGTTCGGTGAAGGGGAAGAAGGAGGGGCGGAAGCGCACCTGCAAATCGTCGCGCTCGAAAAAGCGGCGGATGAATTCGGTGAACACGGCTTTGAGGTCAGCGAAGCTGACGCCTTCCTCCACCCACAGGCCTTCGGCTTGATGGAACATGGGCGAGTGGGTGGCGTCGCTGTCCACGCGGTACACGCGGCCCGGGGCGATGATGCGGATGGGCGGGTTTTTCTTGTCCAACATGTAGCGGATTTGGATGGGCGAGGTGTGGGTGCGCAATACGTCGCCGTTTTCGACGTAGAACGTGTCCTGCATGGCGCGGGCGGGGTGGTTTTGCGGGATGTTGAGGGCTTGGAAGTTGTGGAAATCGTCTTCGATTTCGGGGCCGTCGGCCACTTCGAAACCCATGCCGTGGAAGAGTTCGACCACGCGTTGCAGGGTGAGGGTGACGGGGTGCAGGCCGCCGCTTTCCTGTCCGCGTCCGGGCAGGGTAACATCGAGCGCTTCGGCGGCAAGCTGGGCTTGCAGCTTGGCTTCGTTGAGCGCGTCGCGCTTGGCGTTGTAGGCCGTCTGAAAACGGTTTTTGCATTCGTTGATGTGCGCGCCGGCGGTCTTGCGCTCTTCGGGCGACATTTGGCCGAGCTGTTTCAAAAGGGCGTTCAGTTCGCCCGTTTTGCCCATGTATTGGGCTTTGACGAGTTCCAGCGTTTGAAAGTCGGCGGCGGATTCTACGGCGGCGATGCCTGCGGCGGCGATTTGGTCTACGTTTTGCATGATGTTTTTTCTAAGGTTTTTCCGAAGCGGATGGCAAATTGTACAAAATACAATAAGGCCGTCTGAAAAACTGTTTTCAGACGGCCTTCCGGCCAATCCGCTAAAATTCGACAAGGCCGCATTTTAACGCAAATTGCTTGTTTTATAAACCGGTTTGGCTTGCCGAAAACAACGCAGTTTACGGCTTGGCCAACGGTAAAACTGTGCCCGCCTGCTGCCGCAGCCCATTGAAAGTTCAGGCCGTCTGAAAAACAAAAAAGGAAACCGAAGTTTCCTTTCTCATCTTGAATCGCTTAAGCCAAGGCTGCTTTTGCTTTTTCAACCAGTTGGGCGAATACGGCTTTGTCGAATACGGCCAAATCGGCCAATACTTTGCGGTCGATTTCGATGGCGGCGCGTTTCAGGCCGTTCATGAATTTGCTGTAAGACAAACCGTGTTGACGCGCGCCGGCATTGATACGGGCAATCCACAATTGACGGAACTGGCGTTTGCGCTGACGGCGGTCACGGTAGGCATATTGGCCTGCCTTCATTACCGCCTGCTTGGCAACGCGGTAGACGTTTTTGCGGCGGCCGCGGTAGCCTTTGGCTAATGCTAATACTTTTTTATGACGGGCACGTGCGGTTACACCGCGTTTTACGCGTGGCATATTCTAAACTCCTTTAAGCGTAGGGCAACATTTTGGCAACAGAAGCCAAATCGCGATCGTTCACCATGGCGGTGCCGCGCAGCTGGCGTTTGTTTTTGGTGGTTTTTTTGGTCAGGATGTGGCGTTTGAACGCGTGTGCGCGTTTTACGCCGCCGTTGCCCAAGACTTTGAAGCGTTTTTTCGCGCCGGACTTGGTTTTCATTTTAGGCATGGGAAAACTCCATTGGATTTTATCGGATAAGGCAGCGGGAGATTGCGCTTTTCGGCGGAATACTTGTAACCCGCAACCACGGTTTTTTGCCGCCGTTTTCCTGTTTTTCAGACAGGCCGTCTGAAAAACCGCTTCCGACTGCGGCTCGAATCGGAAGCGCGGAATTATAGCCTTATTTCTTTTTCGGCGCAATCATCATCACCATTTGGCGGCCTTCCATTTTCGGGAACTGCTCCACCTGGCCCTCTTCCGCCAAATCGGCTTTCACGCGTTCCAACAGTTGCGCGCCGAGTTCCTGGTGGGCCATTTCGCGGCCGCGGAAGCGCAGGGTAACTTTGACCTTGTCGCCGTCTTCCAGAAAGCGTTTGATGTTGCGCATTTTGATGTTGTAGTCGCCGTCGTCGGTGCCGGGGCGGAACTTGATTTCCTTAATCTGCACCTGTTTCTGCTTTTTCTTGGCTTCGTCGCGTTTTTTGGACTGTTCGTATTTGTATTTGCCGAAGTCCATCAGTTTGCAGACGGGCGGTTTCGCCGTTGGGGAAATCTCCACCAAATCAACGTCCTGCTCTTCGGCCATGGCCATGGCTTCTTTGATGTTCACTACGCCGAGCTGCTCGCCCGTACCACTGATTAAACGCACTTCTTTGGCGGTGATTTCGCCGTTAATCCGTGCTTCGCGTTCTTGTGCGATGATGAATTCTCCTATACAGGTTAATCGGTTTTGCACGCATTTCGGGTCTGTTTTTGCTGCGTGCTTTTGCGGAAAGCGGCGGGCTTTCAGACGGCCTGCCGGTAAAATTCCCGTATTTTAATCGTTTTTGGCGGTGCCTGTCTGAAAAATTTTCAGACAGGCATTTGTGTGCGGGCAGGCCGTCTGAAAACGGCGGTTGCGCTTTTTCAGACGGCCTTTTAAGTTTTAGATATTCTGGGCCGCTTCGATAATCAATGCGGCAACGGCTTCGGGCTGCGAGGCCAAGGAAGCATGGCTGGCATCAAGCGTCAGGATTTTTCTGGGGTTGATACGTTCGGCCATCATTTTTTGGTTGTCGGGATGAATCATGCGGTCTTGGGTGGAAAGCTGATACCAGCTCGGTTTTTCTTTCCAAGCCGGTGCGCTTACCGTGTCGCCGAAGGTCGAGCCGACCGGGGCTTTTTGGGTAACGGCCATGACCAACGCTTCTTCTTCGCTCAAATCCTGGCAAAAGCTTTCGCGGTACAGCTCGGGTTTTACCCACAAGTAGCCGTCGCTGTCGGGTGTGATGTTGGCAAAGGCGGCGGGCGGGTTGGCTTGGCTGATGCCGCCTGCGCTCTCGCCTGCGTCGGGCGCGAAGGCGGCAATGTAAACCAAGCCTTTGACGTTCGGCAGATTACCCATTTCGGTAATCACTTTGCCGCCGTATGAGTGGCCGACCAGCAAAACGTCGCCTTCAATCTGTTTGACCATTTTGCGGGTGCGTTCGGCATCGTCGGCCAACGAAGTAAGCGGGTTTTCTACGGCATGCACCTCGAAACCCTGCTTGTGCAAGAGCGGAATCACTTTGGCCCAGTGGGCGGCTCCGCCCCAAAAGCCGTGTACTAATACGATTGCAGGTTTGTTCATGTTTATTTCCTTTAAAATTGATGTGTATGGATAGGCCGTCTGAAAGTCTGCAAACAAACGTTCAGACGGCCTTTCGCTTTATTGCCCCGCCCAAGCGTAAAAGGCGGCGGCAAATTTGTTTAAAAACTGCGCGGTGCGCTCGTCGGCCACTTTGCCGTTGTCCAGCGCGGCGTTGGCGCGGCTCAGGAACACTTCGGGAGCGATTAACACGTTTGCCCCCAGCGATTGCAGGCTTTGGCGGATTTGCAGGCCGCTGTTGATGCCGCCGTAGCTGCCGGGCGAGGCGGTAACAATGGCCACTTTTTTGCCCTGCCACACGTTTTGGCCGTAGGGGCGCGAGGCGATGTCGATCAGGTTTTTCACGGCGGCGGGCATGGCGCGGTTGTGTTCGGGACTGACAATCAGCACGGCGTCGGCGGCATTGAGCTGCGCGCCCACGCGTTCGTATTGCGGCACGCTTCCGGCATCGAGG
>NZ_JBHCJY010000080.1:0-7441 GCF_041804105.1 Neisseria sp. | reverse complement strand
GCAATACGGCTTTGAGCATGGGCAGTAGCGGATAGGCGGGGCGACCGCGGTGGTCGCGGATGTAACGGGTCTTTTGCCGGTTGAGAAGTTGTTCGATGGGCTGCCAATCGAGTAGCCGGTTAATTTTGAGCAACGGGTAGCTGTCGATATGTTTGCTCATCATGATTTGGGCTTGTTGGTGGAAAAAGCTGCTCATAAAAAAATCCTCTGAATTCTTTAGGAGAATTTAGAGGAGTTTTGGTTTTTTTGCAAAGGTCTCGGCCTTTGCAAAATATCCGCGTCCAATCCGCCCGATGCCGCTTCCGAACAAACAGGCCGTCTGAAAATAAGTTTTCAGACGGCCTGTATCGACAGCCGGCGTTTCAAAGGGAACACTCAATCCCCCATCACTTTCCCTTCGCGGCGCGGGTCGGCTCCGCCCTGCAAGCCGTCTTTGCCGATAACGATGCCCTGCACGCCCGAATTCAGGTCGCGCACCTGCACTTTGTAGCCGAGCTGTTCCAATGCCCCTGCTTTGGCGGCTGCGGCGGTGTTTTCTTCCAGTTCGTACGCACTGCCGCGGTTGAGCATATTGGGCAGGGCAATCGCCTGCTGGATGTCCATGCCCCAATCGATGTGCGCCACCAGCGTTTTGGCGACATAGCCGATGATGCGGCTGCCGCCGGGCGAGCCGACGGCCAGATACGGACGGCCGTTTTTCATCACGATGGTCGGCGCCATCGACGAACGCGGCCTTTTGCCGCCTGCCACGCTGTTGGCCACCGCATTGCCGTCTTTATCGACGGGGTTGAACGCGAAATCGGTCAGCTCGTTGTTGAGCAGATAGCCGTTGGCCGTGAGCGTGGAGCCGAACGCATTTTCGATGGACGTGGTCATCGACAGCACATTGCCCGCCTTGTCCACAACCGCAATATGGCTGGTGGACGGCAGCTCCATGCCGCTGCCTTTGCCCGCACCTTTTTTCAGACGGCCTGCGGCAACGGTTGCCGCCGCTTTACCGCTTCCGCCGACGGCGGCGGCACGCTTGGCCAAATAACCTTTATCCAGCAGCGCGGCAGTAGGCACGGCGGCAAACGCCGGGTCGGCCACATAATAATCACGGTCGGCAAACGCCGCGCGCGACGCTTCGCCGAGCCAACGCCAGCTTTCGATGTTGTCCGCACCCAAAGCCCCGATGTCTTTGCGCTGCATGATGCCCAGAATCTGCCCCAACGCAATGCCGCCCGAACTCGGTGCGCCCATGCCGCAGACTTCGTAGCCGCGGTAAGGCGTGCACACGGGTTTGCGTTCGACGACGCGGTAGTTTTTAAAGTCGGCCATGCTCATGGTTTTCACACCGGTGGCGCGGTTGACGGCATCCACGATGTTTTCGGCCGGTTTGCCCGTATAAAACGGCGCACTGCCTTTGGCCGCCAACAGTTTCACCGAAGCGGCAAATTCGGGGTTTTTCAGCACCGTCCCCGCCGCCAGCGGTTTGCCGCCGGGCAGGAAATAAGCCGCCGTTTGCGGATAACGCGCCAGATATTTCTGATTCTGTTCCACGGATTTCGCCATGCGCGGCGATACGGCAAAGCCCCGTTCCGCAAGGTCAACCGGCTTGGCAAACAGCGTTTTCCACGGCAGTTTGCCGTAACGGCGGTGCATCTGCTCCATCAGCTTGGGCACGCCCGGTATGCCTACCGAACGGCCGCCCACCACCGCATCCATAAATTCCAGCGGCTTGCCGCTGCCGTCCAAAAACAGCTCGGGTTTGGCCGTTTCCGGTGCGGTTTCGCGGGCATCGAAAGTCGTGAGTTTTTTCGCTTTATTGTCCCAGTACACCACAAACGCACCGCCGCCCAAGCCCGACGACTGCGGTTCGGTCAGGCTCAACACTGTCTGCATCGCCACCATCGCATCCACCGCGCCGCCGCCCTTTTTCAGGATTTCATAACCCGCTTCCGTGGCCAGCGGATTGGCCGAAGCCGCTATAAACCGACGGGCGTGTACCAGCTTCTGCTCGGTCAGGCCCGTACCCTGTTCGGGGGCATGGTTTTGGCTGTCCGTCGGAGCTGCCGCCGGTGCAGCAGGCGTTTGGCCCGAGGCCGTCTGAAACTGCGGTTCGGTTTTGGCGCAGGCGGCCAATATGCAAACCGTTAATATGCTGTATATAAAAGGGGTTTTCATGCTTTCTCCAATGCCGGACGGCTGTAACCGATAAAACGGTACAGTAACACAGTTTCAGGAAGAACCGTAACCGCCGGAAATCTTCGGGATGGATAAAGGCCGTCTGAAAAATGTTTTCAGACGGCCTTGATTGTTTTCAGGCGGTTACGGCGGCGTTGGGCGAACCGCTTCCATATCGATGATTCTGTCGGCCGATTCGATGGTTTCCTTACGGTGCGCCACCATGATTTTGGTGATGTTCAGCATCTTCAGGTTTTCGTTGATCGCCCGCTCGTTTTCCATGTCCAAATTACTGGTGGCTTCGTCCAAAAACAGGATGCGCGGTTTGCGGTAAAGCGCGCGTGCCACGATAATCCGCTGTTTTTGGCCGCCTGAAAGCGCGCTGCCCATGTCGCCGATCAGGGTTTCGTAACCCATCGGCATCTGCATAATGTCTTCGTGAATCATGGCCATTGCGGCACACTGCATGATGAAATGCATGTCGGGCGTTTCGTCGAAAAAGCAGATGTTCTCGGCAATCGAACCGGCAAACAGCACATCGTCCTGCGTTACCGTGCCGCTGAGACCGCGGATGAAGCGAGGGGAAAGTTTGTGGATGTCGTGGCCGTTGACCAATACGCTGCCCGATTCGGGTTTGAGATTGCCGATCAGGATGTTCATCAGGGTGGATTTGCCGCAACCCGAACTGCCGACGAATGCCACGGATTCGCCTTGCTTGATGTGCAGGCTGATGTTTTTCAGGATATACGGTTCGGTGTCGGAATAGCGGAAAGATACGTTGTCCACCACAATATCGATGTCGCCCGTGGTTTCGGGGATGTAGATTTCTTCGGTTTTTTCGGTTTCCGTTTCGGTCAGGACAATATCGGCCAAGCGTTCGGCGTGCAGGTTAAGCATTTTGATTTTGATGTATTGGTCGACCAGCTCTGCAACACGGGTTTCAAACTGCTGGCGGTATGCCCAGAAAGCCATCAGCGCGCCCACGCTGAATACGCCGTCCAATACGCGTGTTGCCCCCAGATAAACAATGACGATGCTTTCTAGGCCGAACAGCAGTTTGTTGGCAAAATCGAAAATATTGGTCAGTTTTTGCGTGGTCAGATGCGCATTGATGGTATCGACAAACAGGGTCATCCATGAGCTGTGCCGCTGTTCGTTTTTTTCAAACAGTTTGACCGTATGGATGCCTCGCACCGTTTCCATAAAGTAAGTGTTCTGTTTGGCCTCGTGGATAATGTTCTCTTCCGTGGCGTGCCGCAACGGATAATAGGCCGCAATACGGATAATGATGTACAGCACCAATGCAATCAAAACGGCCAATGTCAGTATCGCGCTGTAATAGAACATCAGTATCAGCGTGAACACCGCCATCACCCCGCTCAATACCGATTTGAAGGCTGTGGAAGTGAGCGTTTCCTGAATATTGTCAATCGCTTGGAAACGAGAAATCACGTCGCCCAAGTGCCGTTTGGAAAAGTAATCGGCAGGCAAATCGAGCAGTCTCTTGAAAATATTGGCCTTCCACTGCACGCTCAATGTAGTCGTCAAATGCATGTTGACCCATGACTGCAGCAGGCCGGTGAGCTGCTGCAAAATCATCAGCAGGCCGAATCCCAA
This sequence comes from Neisseria sp., assembly GCF_041804105.1. Classification (GTDB taxonomy): domain Bacteria; phylum Pseudomonadota; class Gammaproteobacteria; order Burkholderiales; family Neisseriaceae; genus Neisseria. The sequence goes on along the minus strand of NZ_JBHCJY010000080.1, from coordinate 3,658 downwards.
AACCAGCGTCAGCAAAAGGTTTCTATCTGCCGACACGATAACGTGGTCGATGACCCACTGCATCAGAAACGGGCTGACCAGTCCGAAAATTTCCAGCGCAAACGCCAGAATCAAAACCTGAGCCAAAGAGCGGCCGATACCGGTTACACCTTTGAGCAAAGACAAGATTTTGATTTTCTGCCGCTCTTCTTTTTTCTCGAAGCGGGAATTCGGCCACAGCTCCAACGCAATGCCGGTAAATTTCTGCGACACTTCTTCCATACGGATTTTGCGGATGCCCACGGCGGGATCCATAATCACAATGCCGTCTTTGGTTACTTCCTTCAGCACCACAAAATGGTTCAAATCCCAATGCAGGATACACGGCGCACGCAGATTGGGCAGGTCGTTCAAATCCAGCCGCAAAGCCCGCGAAGTCAGATTCAAATCATTGGCGAAACGCACGATATCCGCCATCGTCAGGCCTTTTTGCGACAGCGAATACTTCTGCCGCATCGTGCGCAAATCAGAGTGGTAGCCGTGATAACCCGCAATCGCAGTCAGACAAGCCAAGCCACATTCGGCCACTTCCGTTTGCAGTATCACGGGCAGCTTTTTACTGAATCCGAAAGATAAGCGTTCCAAATAATTCATAGTTTCTTAAAATCCTACTTTGAGACATTCATTTGGATAAGGCCGTCTGAAAAATTCAGACGGCCTAAATATACTAGGCAGGTTCCAAATATATAGATTAACTTTTTTTTCTTAGAGTAATCGACGGTTGCTTCAATCGATTCTTTTTGAAAGAATTTTACCTATCATGCCTCCAGCTATTACGCAAAATATGAATAAAATCCAGTAAAAAATTCCTGAAATATCAGTAATCTGTCGGATAAAGAAGCACGCGGATAACATAAAAATCAAAGGAACAATCTGATATAAAAACTTTCTCATGGTATTGATTTTTCAGTTGAGTCAATCAAAAACCTACCAACTTACAAACAAACCGTCGGATATTTCATACAAAATATTCAAAGTTTCCCCGTAATACTGTACAGCGGGTCAAGCACCCATTCGTAGAGCTTCTTACGCTCGTGCATAATGTCGGCTTCCACCACCATGCCCGTTTGCAGCCGTTTCTCTTCGCCGTAAACCTTGATGGTCTGTTTGGCCAGTTTTACCCTGACCAGATAAACCGGTTCGTTTTGGGCCGGCTGCTGCACATTTTCTTCGGTAACCGCACCGCCCAAAGTCGTCAGCTCCTGCCTGCCCACCGCCGTTTTCGCAATCGAAATGATTTTTCCGTCGGCGTGGCCGAATTTTTCGTAGGGATAGGCCTGATAGCGCAACACAACCTTATCGTTAGGCTTGATAAAACCCGCCGCCCTGCTCGGCACATACAGGTTCGCCACCAAATCGGTGTTTTTCGGCACAATGCTCAACAGCAGCGTAGAAGGCGTTACCTGTTGCCCCGCCTCCACGTTCGACGTGCTGACATAACCCGCCTTGCTTGCCCGAATCGACTGCTCCTGCTGCATATCCAGATTCAGCGTTTCCTGCGTCAGTTCCGAAACATTGCGGCTGAGCTGGCTCAATTCCGACTGCTGTTTCTCGGGCAGGCTGGTCAGGCTCTGCCGCTGCTCTTCCAATTCCCGGATAATGGCCGCCTCTTCCCGCTCCAAAGTACCCAATTGCGTCTTTTGATCCAGATGCGCGTTTTCATATTCAATCATCTGCTGGTCGGAAATAAAGCCCTGCTTCAACAGTGGGCGGTATTTTTCAATCACCTTTTTCGCCAAAGCCACCCGCTGCCTTTGCCCCTTCAACTGGTTGCGCACATCCGCCAGCTGGTCTTCCAGCTTGCCGACATTGCTTTTAACCGTACTTTCCTCGCCTTTCTGCATCGTTTTCTTCTGCTCGATTTCCTCCAGCAGCATCTGCTTGCGCAACTCGGCTTCCCGAACCAGCTTCGCACGCGCATCACCGCCCTCGTTATAGCGCGGCATCGACAAAGTCAGCAATTCGTCGCCCTGTTTCACATATTGGCCGTCTGAAACCTTTTTAGCCGCAATAAAGCCCGTATCCGGCGCATACACCCGCACCAAACCCGCAGCAGGCAGAAGCTGCCCATCCACCGTCGTTTTACGCGTATAACTGCCGAAAAACGCAAAAACAATCAGCGCAGCAGCCCCCGCTGCCGCGCAACCCGTTAAAAACACAAAAGAAAACGGGCGGGACATCACCACATGCCCCGTCCACTTATTCTTCTTCGCCTCGAAGATTTCAGGGCGGAAAAAACTGTTGTTGTCGGCCATCGTCAACCAATCGGAATGTATCGTTTTAATATTCGGAAACTACCCTGTAACAGACCCTGAAACCACCGTTACAGTTCAAAGCACAGCAGCAATAACGTGTATAGGTTTGCAAAAACATTTAAATGACAAAGGCCGTCTGAAAAACAGGTTTTCAGACGGCTCTTCGGGATTGGCAGCATATCCGGCATCGTAGGTACGGTTAGCCGCCCCAAGCGGCGTAACCGTACAAACCGCCGACATGCGTACGGTTACGCTTCTTTAAGAGAAGCTAACCGTACCTACGCGGGCTATTATTCATGGTAAAGCCAACAAAACACTGTAGGTATTCTGGTTATATTTGAAGCCGCCAATTCCCCTCTCGAATTGCCCACACACTGCTTGGATCCGGCAAAATTGTAGGATCCCAAAAATAACCTCCGGAAACTTGATTCAGTTCATAACTTCTCAGTTCTTGCATAATAAATTCCTTAAAAATAATATTGTAGGATCATTCGCACAGAAGAGGTGCAAATATACAAACGTTAATCAACTTAATCGAGATCAATATTTGCCCTTAATACATCAGCATATATCGATCCTAAAAAACCACCTATACCACCTGCGATACCGCCACCAGCAGCAGTAGCATAGCCCGTTTCTATAGCTCTGTCCCAATCAATATCTTCATCCCAATTAAACTCCTTGCCCCAACCTCCGGCCACCATATTCAATTCATGCATAGCCAGTTCACGGCCAAAATCATTGCTAGTTAAAGTTTTCATAAAAAATCTCCTTAAAAAACAAACAGCACTCGCTGGCTTAGCAACATTCGTACGGTTACGCTTCTTTAAGAGAAGCTAACCGTACCTACGCTGGCTTCGGGATTGGCAGCATATCCGGCATCGTAGGTACGGTTAGCCGCCCCAAGCGGCGTAACCGTACAAATTGCCGACGTGCGTACGGTTACGCTTCTTTAAGAGAAGCTAACCGTACCTACGCTGGCTGAAACCACCGTTACAGTTCAAAGCACAGCGGCAATAACGTGTATAGGTTTGCAAAAACATTTAAATGACAAAGGCCGTCTGAAAAACGGATTTTCAGACGGCCTTTCGGGATTTGCAGCATATAGGCATCGTAGGTACGGTTTGCCGCCCCAAGCGGCATAACCGTACAAGCCGCCGACGTGCGTACGGTTACGCTTCTTTAAGAGAAGCTAACCGTACCTACGCTGGCTACATCAATTTAATAATTATTCCCAGTAGATTCCGAAATCAAAACCACCAATGGTAACACCTATGCGTCCTGCACCTGTTACTGCTTCCAGTTCATTCAGATTCAACTCTTTCATAATATACTCCTTAAAATAAAGATAAAAATTTAAAAAT
>NZ_JBHCJY010000079.1:0-25502 GCF_041804105.1 Neisseria sp. | reverse complement strand
TTATGTGATGGTGGCGGCGGCGGGTGTGGCGGCCCCGGCGGCGGGCTGGGGTTTGCAGAAACGCGGCCGCGAATACGGGCTCGTGTTGCAGGGTTTCGGCGTGGCGGTGATGTATCTCACGTCGCTGGCCGCGCTCAAGCTGCATCCGCTGCTGCCCGCCCCAGCCGTGTTCGGCACCATGGTTGCGCTGACCGTGTTGATGGCGCTGCTGGCGGTGCGGCAGAACGCGCTGGTTTTGGCGCAGTTTGCGCTGCTGGGCGGTTTGGCCGCGCCGGTACTGGTGTCGGACGGCAGCGGCAACTATCTGGTTTTGTTCAGCTATCTGGCGATTCTGAATGCGGGCGTGGCGGCGATTGCGTGGTTTAAGGCATGGCGTTCGCTCAACATCACCGGTTTCGTCGGCACGTTTACCATAGGCGCGGTTTGGGGCGCGGGCGCTTACACGCCGCAGCATTTCGCCACCACCGAGCCGTTCCTGATTTACCACTGGCTGCTCTATACGCTGATTGCCTGCCTGTTTGCCCGCCGCCTGCTGCGGGACAAACCTTACGAAGGCCGTCTGAAAGACATTCCCGACAATGCATCGCTGGCGCGCATGTGGCAAACGTTCTGCGCCTACGGCCTGCACGTCGACGCGCTCGACAGCACGCTGCTGTTCGGCACCGCGCTGGCCGCATTCGGGTTGCAATACCCGATGGTTGCAGCGTGGGAATACGGCGCGGCATGGTCGGCTGCCGGGTTTGCGGCGGTGTACGCGCTGCTTGCCGCCTTTTTCAGACAGCATGAACGGTTTGCCGTGCTGAAACAGGCATTCGCCGCGCTGGCCCTGCTGTTCGGTACGCTGGCCGTGCCGCTTGCGTTCGGCCAGCAATGGACGGCGGCGGTGTGGACGGTCGAAGCCGCGCTGGTTTACCTGTTCGCCCTGCAACAGCGGCAGCCGCACACGCGCCTGATTGCGCTGGGCGTGTATGTGCTGGCGGTGCTGACACAGCTTGAAGATTATTCATGGGCAGACAGCGCCGCAGGCCGGATGCTCGAAGGTTCGCTGTTCGGCACGGTATTGGCGGCCGTCGGCGGCGGCCTGATGTATTGGCTGTGGTTTGCCCGCCGCCGCAACGGTTCGGCGGTGTGGGAAAAACATTTTCAGACGGCCGTATTGTCGCTGGCGGTGCTGCATGCCGCGCTGCTGCCGTTCATACTGTTTGCCGAACGCGGCAGCATGGTTGCAACGGCGGTGTTGGCGGCGGTATGGGCTTGGTGCGCGCGCCGTTCCGGTTCTTCCGTATTCGCAAGCGCAACCGCCTTGTCCGGCATCACGGCGGGTCTGCTGCTGGTTGACGTTCTGTTGCTGTTTTCTTCCGACAACTTCATCCTGCCGGCCTTGGCCTGCACGGTACCGATGCTGTGGGCGGCTTATGCGCTGCAAAAACCGCCGTCTGAAAACTTTGCCAACGGTTTTATCCGCAACGCAGGCCGGGTTCAGCTTGCCGCCGCGCTCGGCTTCGGCGTGTTTGCCGTATGGAACGGCCTCGGCCGCATCGAAACCGGCAGTCTGGCGTGGCTGCGGCCTACATGGTGGACGCTGCCGCTGTTTGCGCTGCCGTTGGCCGTTGCCGCCAAGCGCAGCGGCTGGACGCAGCTGCTGTGCGTATTGCCGCTGTTTACCGCAACCTTCGCATGGACTGCCTTCCTGTACGACTTCCCGCAATGGCCGTGGGCAGGACTGCTGGTCTTGACGGCGGGCAGCGCGCTGCATTTCTATCTCTTGAACGCGTTGCCGTCCCGCAAACATGCCGAAACGCTGCACGCCGCCAGCTTGCTGCTGTTCGGCACGCTGTGGACGAAATTCGTCGGCACGCTCGGTGATGCCCATCTCGGCGGCGTATGGGCGCAGCTTGCATGGGCTGCCGTACCGTTTGCCTTGTGGCTGGTGCTCTACGCCAAACGCAACGGCCCGTTTATCGGCGCGAACCGAACCGCCTATTGGCACATCGGTAGCGCCGTCTGCGCCGCCGCACTTGCCGCATGGCTGCTGTGGGTTAACATCGTCCGCCCGTCCGCCCCAGCACCGCTGCCTTATTTCCCGCTGGCCAACCCGCTTGAAATCGCCTCCGCCGCCATGCTGTGGCAGGCCTTCCGCTGGCTTGGCGCATGGACGCCGCAAAACTGGCCGGAAGCCGACAAGCGGCGGATTTATGCCGTTCCGCTTGCGCTGGCATTCGTCTTCCTGAGCGCAGGCGTGATGCGCGTGTGGCACTTCTTCGGCGGCGTCGAGTGGAACATCGCCACCCTGCTGGCCTCCTTCGGCCTGCAAGCCAGCCTGTCGATTGTCTGGGCGCTGACCGCCATCGTCCTGATGGTGCGCGGCAACCAATCCCGCCGCCGCACGCCGTGGGTTATCGGCGCATCGCTGATGGGCGTGGTCGTCGTCAAACTGTTCTTGGTGGAATTGGGCAACAGCGGCGGCATCGCCCGTATCGTTTCCTTTATCGTTGTCGGCCTGCTGTTGCTGCTCGTCGGCTGGTTCGCCCCCGTACCGCCGAAAGACGGAGAAGAAAAAGAAGAAAAAACGGAGTAAAACCCGCAGGAAAACCGTTCGGTACGGTGTTGCGGAAACATATGTCTCAAACAAAAGGCCGTCTGAAAACTTTCAGACGGCCTTTATATATTTGAAATATAAAAAAGTTCATATAAAACAGCGTCTTAAAAGACAGCACACGGATAATGTGTTGATTCGCACGCCATCTTTAAATAACCGTCATTCCCGCGCAGGCGGGAATCCGGACTTTTGAAATTCCGGCACTTTCCAAAACAACCCTGAATATTGCCCATCAGCTGATTCACCACACCCGCAACAAACGGAGAAGAAAAAGCGGAGTAAACATCTCATGAAAACCGTTCGGTGCAGTGTTGTAAAAACATACCCCATAAAGCAAAAGGCCGTCTGAAAACATTTTCAGACGGCCTTTGTCAAACGCTCAAACGTTTATCAATGGTTGCCGCAGCCGCAGCTTGCTTTCATGTCGATAACCATACGGCCTTGGATTTTGCCGTCGCGCATTTCTTGGAAAATCGCGTTGGTTTCGTCGAGCGTGCGTTTTTGAACCACGGGCACGACGATACCTTCGGCGCCGAATTGGAACGCTTCTTCCAAATCTTTGCGCGTACCCACCAGCGAACCGACCACTTCGATACCGTCGAGCACGATGCGCGGAATCGACAAGTCCATGGTTTCGGGCGGCAGGCCGATGGCCACCACGCGGCCGCCTGCGCGTACGGCGTCAACTGCCGAATTGAAGGCGTTGCGCGATACGGCGGTAACCACCGCAGCGTGCGCGCCGCCGACTTTTTCCTGAATCACTTTGGCAACGTCTTCTTTGGCGGCATTGATGGCCAAATCCGCGCCCACTTCTTTGGCCAAAGCCAGTTTGTCGTCGTTGATGTCGATGGCAATCACATGCGCGCCGAACACTTTTTTCGCGTATTGAACGCCCAAGTTGCCCAAGCCGCCTGCGCCGTAGATGGCAATCCATTGGCCGGGACGAACACCTGAAACTTTGATGCCTTTGTAGGTGGTTACACCCGCGCAGGTAATCGAACTGGCTTGTGCGGGGTCGAGGCCGTCGGGCACTTTCACCGCGTAGTCTGCATCAACGATGCAGTGCGTGGCCATGCCGCCGTCGGCGGTGTAGCCTGCGTTCAGCACGGTGCGGCAAAGGGTTTCGCGTCCGGTGTTACAGTATTCGCAGGAGCCGCAGCTTTTGAACAGCCATGCGATGCTGACGCGGTCGCCTTTTTTCAGTTTGGTTACGCCGGGGGCGACTTCGGTTACGATACCGATGCCTTCGTGACCCAATACGCGGCCGGGTTTTTGACCATAGTCACCGGCGGCAACGTGCAGGTCGGTATGGCATACGCCGCAATATTCCACTTCTACCAGTGCTTCGTTGGTTTCCAGCGGGCGGATTTCACGTTCGATAATATCTACGTTGCCGTCGCTGTTTTGGGTAACAACTGCTGCTTTCATTTTTGCCATGGTTCTTCTCCTTGTGGAATGGGAAAACGGGGTTGACGCTCAGAATCCGCGCCTTTGCCGTCTTACAAGCGTCATCCGGATTCCGACCATTCCAGTATGCGCCCGCAAAACGGCGGTTGTCAATACCCGAAATCAAGCTATCCTTTTGAAATCAAAAAAGAAAATGTTATACCATAACATTAACACTTTAACGTGACTGCGTAAAAATATATTAAGGCAATCATGTTTTTCAGGCGGCCTGATGCCGCGCAAACCTATTGTTGACAAGAAAACTAAGATTTATACCGTTATGCTGTAAGAATGTTTCTTGGCGGAACGGCTTGAAGTGGCCGGCAAAAAGTTTTAAGCTGAAACACGAGTCCGCAAAGACTTGCAACCAAACAACGAACGATACTCAGGAGAACCATCATGGCAAAAGATTTAAACGTGTTTGACAAAGAATACGGCCTGCTGATCAACGGCGAATTCACCAAAGGCAGCAAAGGCGAGCTGATGGCGTCGTACAATCCGTCCAACGGGCAGGAGCTGGCCAAATTTGTCGATGCGACCAACGAAGACGTGGATGCCGCCGTTGCCGCCGCGCAGGAAGCGTTCAAAACGTGGAAAAAAACCACCGTTACCGAACGCGCAGCCATTCTCAACCAAATCGCCGACGTAATCGACGAAAACGCCGAACTGTTTGCCCTGCAGGAAACGCTCGACAACGGCAAACCCATCCGCGAAACCCGCGCCGCCGACATTCCGCTGGCTTCCGACCACTTCCGCTATTTCGCTGGCGTGATTCGCGGCGAAGAAGGCACGGCCACCCAACTGGACGAAGAAGATTTGTCCATCGTATTGCGCGAGCCCATCGGCGTGGTCGGCCAAATCATTCCTTGGAACTTCCCCTTCCTGATGGCCGCATGGAAAATCGCTCCCGCCTTGGCCGCAGGTTGCACCATCGTATTGCACCCGTCTTCCAGCACGTCCCTGAGCCTGTTGTCTTTCGCTCAAAAAATCAATCATTTGCTGCCTAAAGGCGTGTTCAACGTGATTACCGGCAAAGGCTCGAAATCCGGCGAATACATGCTGCACCACAAAGGCTTCAACAAACTGGCCTTCACCGGCTCAACCGAAGTCGGCCGCCACATCGGTATCGCCGCTGCCGAAATGCTGATTCCGGCCACGCTGGAACTGGGCGGAAAATCGGCCAATATCTTCTTCGACGACATGCCGTTCGACAAAGCCCTCGAAGGCGCGCAAAAAGGCATTTTGTTCAACCAAGGCCAAGTCTGCTGCGCCGGTTCGCGCATTTTCGTGCAGGAAGGCATTTACGACAAATTCGTTGCCGCCCTTGCCGAAGAGTTTAAAAAAGTGAAAGTCGGCCTGCCTTGGGAAGACGACACCCAAATGGGCGCACAGGTCAACGCCGCCCAAATCGAAACCATCACCAAATACGTGAAAATCGGCGAACAGGAAGGCTGCCGCATCATCACGGGCGGTAAAAAAGTCGAAGGAGAACTCGCTTCCGGCGAATTCTACGAACCGACCCTGATTGCAGCCGACAGCAACGACGCGCGCGTATCGCAGGAAGAAATCTTCGGCCCCGTAGCCACCGTGATTAAGTTCAAAACCGAAGAAGAAGTCATCAAAATGGCCAACGATTCGGAATACGGCTTGGGCGGCGGCGTGTGGAGCAAAGACATCAACCGCTGCCTGCGCGTATCCCGCGCCCTCGAAACCGGCCGCGTTTGGGTAAACTGCTACAACCGCCTGCCCGCACACGCCCCATTCGGCGGCTATAAAACCTCAGGCATCGGCCGCGAAACCCACAAAATGATGCTGGCCGCGTACACGCAGGTGAAAAACATCTACATCTCCACCCGCGAAGAGCGCGAAGGCATGTATTGATTTGATGCTTTAAACGCGTAAACAAAGGCCGTCTGAAAACACGTTTCAGACGGCCTTTAATCTTTCGGCAACCGGTTCAACCTCTGCAATCCGTTTTCGGCCTACTGGCCAGAATGTTGATGACTTTCCTTTCAGACGGCCTGATTTTGATTTCGTTGCCGTCTTTGTCTTCGAGGCCGTCTGAAAAGCGTTCCGGTACGTTTTCGCGGTCGAATGCCAAATCACCGCCGTGTTTCAGGGTTTGGCCGCGCTGTAGACCTGCGAAATCAAAGAGTTCGGTGTCGGCCAAATGTGAGGGCACGACGTTTTGCAGGGCGGAAAACATGGATTCGATGCGGCCGGGAAAGCGTTTGTCCCAGTCTTTGAGCATATCGCCGATGACTTGGCGTTGCAGATTGGGCTGCGAACCGCACAGGTTGCACGGAATAATCGGGAACTGTTTCAGTTCGGCGTATTTAATCAGGTCTTTTTCTTTGACATAAGCCAGCGGGCGGATGACGATGTGTTCGCCGTTGTCGCTCACGAGCTTGGGCGGCATGGCTTTGAGTTTGCCGCCGTAAAACATATTGAGAAACATGGTCGCCAGAATATCGTCGCGGTGGTGGCCGAGGGCGATTTTGGTGCAGCCCAATTCTTTGGCGGTGCGGTAGAGGATGCCGCGGCGCAGGCGGCTGCACAGTGAGCAGGTGGTCTTGCCTTCTTCCAACACGCGTTTCACGGTGGAGTAGGTGTCTTCTTCGACGATTTTGTAGTCCACGCCGATGGATTCGAGGTATTCGGGCAGAACGTGTTCGGGGAAGCCGGGCTGTTTTTGGTCGAGGTTGACGGCAACAAGGCTGAACTCAATCGGCGCGCTGGCTTGAAGCTGGCGCAAAATGTCCAAGAGCGCGTAGCTGTCTTTGCCGCCGGAAAGACAGACCATGATTTTGTCGCCGTTTTCAATCATGTTGAAATCGTTGATGGCATCGCCGACGGCGTGGCGCAGGCGTTTGTTGAGTTTGTTGTTTTCGAGTTCGTGTTTCGGTTTTTTGGACATGGTTCGTGCCGGACATCGGGGAAAAATCAAGGCGGGTATTGTACTGGAAAACGGCAGGGGCGTGGGTTTCAGACGGCCTTTCCGCTGCGGTCGGCCATCCGGTGTTTCCCGTAAGCAAAGATATCTGCCGCCTTCTGATACCTGTTTGCCCGACGGTTTTTCCGAGGGCCGTCTGAAAACGGTTTTCCGTTTGTCCTGATGCTGTTGATTTACATCATAACAATTGAAATATGACAATCAAAACGGTTTGAAACAACATTGCTTTTTTAGCAGAGAAGAACTATTATTGTTTTGAAGAAAACAATAATTCATTTATATCTTTTCCGGTATTTGTCCGATTTTTACGGCTGTCTTACAGTTTCCGTTTGCTGAATCCAAAATAAAACGATGGGAGATACTGATGAAATCCGTGCCGTTGTCCCGACTTCCTTTGGGCGTTTCCGCCCGCATCGAATCCATTGTGGAAAATCCTGTTTTCGGAAAGCTTGACCGCATGGTCGGCCGCCGTTTGGCCGATTTGGGCTTTTCAGACGGCATGCCTGTTACCGTGATTGCGCTGGGGCCGTTCGGGAAAGGCCCGTATGCGGTGCGTTTGGGCAATCTTTCGCAGTTTTCCCTGCGCAATGCCGAAGCCGACAAAATCATCTGCTGCTTTGAGGAAGGAGGTGTGTGATGGATTTGGCTTACTATGCTTTGCTCGGCGCGCCCAACTGCGGCAAAACCGTGCTGTTCAACGGCCTGACCGGTTCGAACGCGAAAGTGGCGAATTATCCGGGGGTAACGGTTGACCGCCGCGAGGGGGTGTTTGTAAAAAACAAAAACGTCCGCATCATCGACCTGCCGGGTACTTACAGCCTGCGTACCACCAGTCTCGACGAACAGGTGGCCTGCGATGTGCTGCTGGGCAAGATGGGCGTGCGCCCCGACGCGGTGATTGCGGTGGCGGATGCCACCAACCTGCGCATGACGCTGCGGATGGTGTTGGAACTGAAAACGCTCGGCCTGCCGATGGTGGTGTCACTGAACCTGAGCGATGTTGCCAAAGCGCGCGGCTTGCAGATTGACCGTGAAAAATTGAGCGCGCTTTTGGAAGTGCCGGTTTTGGAAACGGCAGCCATCCGCAAAGAAGACATCGAAGCGGTATGCGAAGCGGTGGAGAAAATGCCGCGCAAGGTTGCCGCCGTATTGGATGCGGACGAAGCGGTGCGGCGTTTGGAACAACTGGACAGCCAAGCCATGTATGCCCAAGTGGAATCGATTCTGCAGCAGGTGGTGCGGCACAATATGGAGCTGCCGCAATGGCACCGCTCGCTGGACAATCTGGTGATGCACCGCGTATGGGGGCTGTTGCTGCTGGCCGCGGTTTTGCTGTTGGTGTTCCAAGCCGTTTACACATGGTCTGCGCCGTTGATGGACGGTATCGAAGGCGCGTTCGGCGTGTTGGGCGAATGGGTGCAGACGGTGGTTCCCGCTGGCGTGTTGCAGGATTTGCTGGTTGACGGCGTGATTGCCGGTATCGGCAGCGTTTTGGTGTTCCTGCCGCAGATTGCCATCCTGTTTGCCTTTATCCTGCTGCTGGAAGATTCGGGCTATCTGCCGCGTGCGGCCTTCCTGCTCGACAACCTGCTGTCGCGCACGGGTTTGTCCGGCCGCGCCTTTATTCCGCTGCTGTCGAGCTTCGCCTGTGCCGTGCCTGCGGTCATGTCGGCCCGCACCATCCAAGACCCGCGCGAACGGCTGGTAACGATTATGACCGCACCGATGCTGACCTGTTCCGCCCGCCTGCCCGTTTACGCACTGATTATCGCCGCCGTGATTCCCCAGCGCACCGTGTGGGGCGTGTTCAACCTGCAAGGGCTGACGTTATTCGGGCTGTATGTCGCGGGCGTGGTTTCCGCCGCGCTGACGGCCTATGTCATGAAACGGCTGGCACGGCGCAACGGCAACGTGCAGCAGTTTCCGCTGCTGATGGAACTGCCCACGTTCCGCATGCCCAATTTCAAACACATCGCGAAAAACCTGTGGGAACATGTCAGCGCATTCCTGAAACGCGCGGGTACGGTCATTTTCGCCCTGAGCGTGATTCTGTGGGCGTTGACCAGTTTTCCAGCCAAACCGGCAGGCGCGGCGGGTGCAGACATCGATTACAGTTTGGCCGGCACAATCGGCCGCTTTATCGAACCGTTGTTTGCCCCGCTGGGCTTCACTTGGGAAATGTGCATCGCCATGATTCCGGGCATTGCCGCCCGCGAAGTGGTGGTGGCCGCACTCGGCACGATTTACTCCGTCAGTTCGGATTCGGAAGAAGTGGTACAGAACGCGCTGATTCCGATTGTGAACAACAACTGGGGGCTGCCGACCGCATTTGCTTTTCTCGCATGGTACATCTACGCGCCGATGTGCATGGCCACGCTCGCCGTGATTAAGCGGGAAACCAAATCCACTGCGAAAACATTAGGCATTACCGTCTATCTGTTTGTTCTGGCTTATGTATTCGCTTTTGCCGTTTACCAGATTACTTCGAGGATTATGTGATGGAACAATATATCATCGTCGGCATCATCGTTGCCGCCAGCATTGCCTACATCTTGCGCAAATTCGTATTCAAACCCAAACGCAGTTCCGGTTCTCCTTGTCCGGGGTGCGGAAAATGCGGGGGCAGTTCCAAGGGCTGCGGTTAACCTGATTTAAGCTTTTGTTTTAAAAAAGCAACAAGGCCGTCTGAATTCAGACGGCCTTTTGCCTTATTTCATGTTAAATAAACAATCTTTATCAAAACAGGGCTTGCCATTGAGTGCATAAACCCCTATATTGAGACCCGACCCAAAAACAAGCCCCGCCGCGTAAAGAACATGCGCGGCAGATTTCCCGACCATAATAAGTCTTTAACATTAAGAAAGGAAACAGAAATGCAACATCGCAGAAGACTCGCGGTTTTCCAAGCATCCAAACGCTCGTTCAACCGCAAACCTGTCGAATCTGTCCGCAGCACGCGCTGAAGCGTTCGGCAGATTCTCCCTTAAAAACGCAGGCCGTCTGAAAAACAGGCGGCTTTTTTGCGGCCTGCGTACAAAGCTGTTCCAAACCATCTTCCACCGTATTTCCGCAATCCGTCCGAAAACGGAATGTCTGCCGCACATCCGCAAACACATAAACTTGAAAGCCATGATTCCCGTACAGACGGGAAACCGCAGAAGCGGAACAAGAAAATTCCGCCGTTTTCAGACGGCCTAAAAACCATGCACGGATTTTGCCTGTGCGGAAATAACGGCCACGGGAAAAACTTCCCCACCGCTTCGCAAGTTTATCCGCCGCAATCTTCCGGTTCGCGCAGCCCCATAATGCCCGATACCGAATCCGAATAAAGCCGGATGGCCGGAACACCACCGGCCGAAAAAAGGCCGTCTGAAATCCGAAACGGAACGGCTGTCCCATACAGGCCGCCCACCTGTTCAGACGGCCTGCCGCCGTGTAAACACCCTGTCAGCTTTACGTAAATTTCCGTATAATCCGCGCTTCCTGTTTTTCCTTTCAATCCTGCGGAAATCCTGAAAATGAACAATCCGAACAACAGCCTGCTCGAACGCCTGTTCCAACTGAGCAAACACGGCACCACCGTGCGCACCGAGCTTTTGGCAGGTTTCACCACTTTTTTGGCCATGTGCTACATCGTCATCGTCAACCCGTCGATTCTGTCGCTTACCGGCATGGATTTCGGCGCGGTGTTCGTGGCCACCTGTATTTCCGCCGCCATCGGCTGCTTCGTGATGGGCCTGTTCGCCAACTACCCCATCGCACTCGCCCCGGGCATGGGTCTGAATGCCTACTTTACTTTCGCAGTGGTCAAAGGCATGGGCGTGCCGTGGCAGGTTGCGCTGGCGGCGGTGTTCATGTCGGGCATCATCTTTATCTTGTTCAGCTTTTTCAAAGTACGCGAAATGCTGGTCAACGCGCTGCCGATGAGCCTGAAAATGGCGATTGCCGCCGGTATCGGCCTGTTTCTCGCGCTGATTGCGCTGAAAAACTCCGGCATCATCGTTGCCAACGAAGCCACGTTGGTCGGCATGGGGCAGCTCTACATCATGACCGCCGACGGCAGCAAATCCGCCAACTGGCCGGTGTTGCTGGCATTGTTCGGTATGTTCATCACCATCGCGCTCGACTATTTCCGAGTGCGCGGCGCGATGATTATCGGCATTTTCACCATCACCGTGATTGCCATGGCGTTGGGGCTGGCCGAATTCCAAGGCATCGTCGCCCCGATTCCCAGTCTCGAACCCACCTTCATGCAGATGGATTTCAACGGCCTGCTCAACGGCAGCCTGATTGCCGTCGTATTCGTCTTTTTCCTGGTTGACCTGTTCGACAGCACCGGCACTCTGGTGGGCGTTTCCCACCGCGCAGGCCTGCTGGAAAACGGCAAACTGCCGCGCCTGAAACGCGCCCTGTTCGCCGACTCCACCGCGATTGTCGCGGGCGCGGCTTTGGGCACCTCATCCACCACGCCCTATATCGAAAGCGCGGCAGGCGTATCCGCCGGCGGACGCACCGGCCTGACCGCTGTTACCGTAGGCGTGTTACTGCTGGCCTGCCTGTGGTTCGTGCCGCTGGCCAAAGCCGTACCCGCTTTCGCCACCGCTCCCGCACTGCTCTACATCGGCGTACAGATGATGCGCTCGGCCATCGAAATCGACTGGCAGGACATCACCGAAGCAGCCCCCGCCTTCCTCACCATCGCCTTCATGCCCTTTACCTATTCCATCGCCGACGGCATCGCCATGGGCTTCATCAGCTACGCCGCCATCAAACTCCTGTGCGGCCGTGCCAAAGACGTACCCGTCATGGTATGGATCGTCGCCGTGGCTTGGGCGGCGAAGTTCTGGTTTTTAGGCGCATAAAACGTGAAGCCGTAGCAAAACCAAGTCTATTATTCGCAAAGGCCGTCTGAAAAATTTTTCAGACGGCCTTTGTTTTGGAACTGAAAAGCGGCGACAACTATTCCGGTCTGCACCAAACCAGCTCCTCTGTCTGCCGCACCTTTCAACCGATACCCTTTTCACAAGTATGGAAAAGGGCGTCTGAAAACCTCTTTCAGACGGCCTTTATGGTCAATCTAAAGCAAATCCGACACCTTACAGATAAAACTTCTCAACCACTTTCAAATTTTCGTCCAGCTTGTACACCAGCGGCTGTCCGGTGGGGATTTCCAAACCCATGATGTCTTCGTCGCTGATGCCTTCGATGTGTTTGGCCAGTGCGCGCAGGCTGTTGCCGTGGGCGGCGACGAGTACGCGTTTGCCGCTCAGGATGGCGGGGGCGATGCGGTCTTCCCAGAAAGGCAGGACGCGTTCGAGCGTTACTTTCAGGTTTTCGCCGTCGGGAACGACATCGGCGGGCAGATTGGCGTAACGGCGGTCGTTGTGGGCGGAGAATTCGTCTGCGGGGTCGAGCAGCGGCGGCAGCGTGTCATAGCTGCGGCGCCAGATGTGCACTTGTTCGTCGCCGTATTTTTCGGCGGTCTGTTTTTTGTCCAATCCCTGAAGCTGGCCGTAGTGCCGCTCGTTCAAACGCCAGGATTTTACCTGCGGCACCCACAGTTGGTCGGATTCTTCCAAGACGATGTTGCAGGTTTTGATGGCGCGGGTGAGCACGGAAGTAAAGGCGATGTCGAACTGGTAGCCTTTTTCTTTCAGTTTCTTGCCTGCTGCTGCGGCTTCGGCCAAACCTTGTTCGCTCAGTTTGACATCGCGCCAGCCGGTAAACAGGTTTTTGGCGTTCCACTCGCTCTGGCCGTGGCGGATAAAGACTAATTCCATGTGTTTGCTCCTGTGGGGTGGGTTTCGGAAAGTGGCTATTTATAACATATTTTCGGCATTACAGCCCCTTTCAGGCGGCCTGCCTTGATTTGGATTAAGGCCGTCTGAAAAGTTTTTCAGACGGCCTTAGGATTTGATATCGGGTTATTCGAACAAATCGCCTACTTTGTCCCAAAACGATTTTTTGCGCGGGGTCTGGCTGCGGTCGAGACCGGTGGAGATTTTTTCAAACTCTTCCAGCAGCTCTTTCTGGCGGTCGGTCAGGTTGACGGGGGTTTCCACCAGCACATGGCAGTACAGATCGCCGACGGCGTTGGAGCGCAACGATTTGATGCCTTTGCCTTTTACGCGCATGCGGCGGCCGGTTTGGGTTTCTTTCGGGATGTTGAGCTTGACCTTGCCTTCCAGCGTGGGTACTTCCACCTCGCCGCCGAGTGCGGCCACGGCGAAGCTGATGGGCAGTTCGCAGTGCAGATCCAAGCCGTTGCGCTCGAAGATTTTGTGTTCTTTCACCCGCACGTTCACATACAAATCACCTGCAGGCGCACCGTGCGTACCCGGTTCGCCCTCGCCGCTCAAGCGGATGCGCTGGCCGTCGTCGATGCCTGCGGGAATGTTGACTTCGACGGTTTTGCTGGTTTTGGTTCGCCCCTCGCCGCGGCACTTCACGCAAGGATCTTTGATTTCCTTACCCGTGCCTTGGCAGGTCGGACACGTTTGCTGCATCTGGAAAATGGCCTGGCGGATGTGAACCGTACCGCTGCCGTGGCAGGTGGAACAGGTGCTGGCCGACGTACCGGGTTTCGCACCGCTGCCATGGCAGACGTCGCATTCTTCGTAGGTCGGGATATTGATGCGTTTCTTAATGCCTTTGGCGGCTTCCTCGAGCGTGATTTCCACACCCACCTGCAAATCGGCACCGGTATAGTCACGCTGCCGCCCACCGCCTCCGCCGAACATCTGGCTGAAAATATCGCCGAAGTCGAAGCCCTGCGCGCCGCCGAACCCGCCGAACCCTCCGCCGAATCCGCCTGCGCCTCCCATGCCCTGTTCGAACGCGGCATGGCCGAACTGGTCGTAAGCCGCGCGCTTTTCCTTGTCCGACAACGTGTCGTAGGCTTTCTGTATTTCTTTGAACTTGTCTTCCGCTTCCTTATTGCCCGGATTACGGTCGGGATGGTATTTCATCGCCAGCTTGCGGTAGGCTTTTTTGATTTCCTCGTCGCCAGCGCCTTTTGCCACGCCGAGCGTTTCGTAAAAGTCTTTATTGCTCATGATTTGTTCGGTTGTCTGATAATGGAGAATGGCTCTGCAAATATGGGCGGAGGCGGGGAAATCAAGAGGAAAAGGCCGTCTGAAAAGGAACGGTATCGTAAGATACTTTCAGACGGCCTTTTTCGGTTGTGCGGCCTGCATACGGCCATGCTTCCCTTGGGAGACTACCTGCGCAACCTGAAAACAGCGGGCAAATACCCGATTCATATGCTTTTAAGTCAAAAAAACGGAGAAAACCTCTCCGGCTTTCTCCATAGATAAACGGAAGAAGCAGGCCGCTTCTTCCGTTTGAACCCTCAGTCCCGCTCCTCCTGCCGGCCGAAACCGACCGTACGACGCGGATAAAAACCGAATTGCTCGGGCAGCCAGGCTTCGCCTCCTGCCACCTGTTCCAATTCTTTCAAACCTAAAGGTTTCATAATCGCACAACCGTCCGATTAGTTGTTGCGGGCAGCGTTACGGGCACGTCTCCAAGAGTCGCTCAGGCTGCCGTTGTCAGACAAACCGTCGTCGAAAGCTTTCCAGCCGTCCCTTACGTCGTCTTTCAGGTCGCGCAAGTCTTCTTTAGAAGTCATTCCAGCTGTAACCGCCGGCTACTTGTTCCAGTTCATGCTGTTTCAGGGTTTTCATAATCAACTCCTTCAATAATCTAAATGTTTAATCGGTATCGGATGCCGAATTTCAGGCACCGATGTCTGTGTGGCAACGGCTTTCCGATTTCGTTCCCCGTTATCGGGTTATATTTCCGAAAAAACGGTTTAAATTCTTTTTACCGCACAGGCATTTATATTCTGTATACATCATAACGGATTCTGTCGGACATGCCGTATGACGGAGGTTTCGGGGCATTGCGGCACAAAAAAGTCATGATAAATTATTTTTATGGTTATTGTCATGCAAGGAAAATCGGGTGTGTTTGTGTTAATCCGTACAGAAGAGTTTGTCCGACCATTGGTGCGGGGGTGCGCAGAGGCCGTCTGAAAAACATTTTCAGACGGCCTTTGTTCGCCCCCCGCTCTTGCGAATCGGCTATAATCCACGTTTTGATTTTTACAACATTTCCAAAGCAGAACCATCATGCAAGAACATTACCAGCCCTCCGCCGTCGAACCCGCCGCACAAGCGAAATGGGACGGCGCGCGCCTGTTCAACGTTACCGAAGACACGTCCAAGCCGAAATACTACTGCCTGTCCATGTTCCCCTACCCCAGCGGCAAGCTGCACATGGGGCATGTGCGCAACTACACCATCGGCGACGTGCTGAGCCGTTTCAAGCTGCTCAACGGTTTCAACGTGTTGCAGCCGATGGGTTGGGACGCGTTCGGCATGCCGGCGGAAAACGCCGCCATCGACCGCAAGGTTGCGCCGGCGGCGTGGACTTACGACAACATCGCCTATATGCGCAAGCAGTTGAAATCGCTCGGCTTTGCGTTCGACTGGGAACGCGAGCTGGCCACCTGCACACCCGAGTATTACCGTTGGGAGCAATTGCTGTTTACCAAGCTGTTTGAAAAAGGCATCGTTTACCGCAAAAACGGCACGGTCAACTGGGATCCTGTCGACCAAACCGTGCTGGCCAACGAGCAGGTCATCGACGGGCGCGGCTGGCGTTCGGGCGCGTTAATCGAAAAGCGCGAAATCCCGATGTACTACTTCAAAATCACCGATTACGCCGAGCAGCTGCTGGCCGATTTGGACGACCTGAACTGGCCGGAACAGGTGAAAACCATGCAGCGCAACTGGATCGGCAAATCGCGCGGCATGACCGTGCGCTTCGCCGTGGCCGACGACAGCAAAACCGGTTTGGAGGGCGATTACGCGCAGTTCCTGCAGGTCTATACCACCCGTCCCGACACGCTGATGGGCGCGACTTATGTGGCCGTGGCCGCCGAACATCCGCTGGCTGCCGCCGCCGCTGCCGACCAGCCCGAATTGCAGGCGTTTATCGCCGAGTGCAAGGCGGGCAGCGTGGCCGAAGCGGATATGGCGACGATGGAGAAAAAAGGCGTGCCGACCGGCCGCTATGTCATCAATCCGCTTAACGGCGAACGCTTGGAAGTGTGGATTGCCAACTACGTTTTATGGGGCTACGGCGACGGCGCGGTGATGGCCGTGCCCGCACACGACGAGCGCGATTTCGAGTTCGCCAACAAATACAGCCTGCCGATTAAACAGGTGATTGCGGTGGGCGACGATGCATTCGACGCAACGCAATGGCAGGATTGGTATGCCGACAAAGAAACAGGCCGTCTGAAAAACAGCGGCGAGTTCGACGGCATGGATTTTCAGACGGCCTTCGATAAAATCGGCGAAAAACTGCAAAGCCTGAACGCGGGCGAACCGAAAACGCAATACCGCCTGCGCGACTGGGGCATCTCGCGCCAACGCTACTGGGGCTGCCCGATTCCGATTATCCATTGCGAAAGCTGCGGCGACGTACCCGTGCCGGCCGACCAGCTGCCCGTGGTGCTGCCCGAAAACGTCGTGCCCGACGGCTCCGGCTCGCCGCTGGCGAAAATGCCCGAGTTTTACCAAACTACATGCCCCTGCTGCGGCAAACCCGCCAAGCGCGAAACCGACACCATGGATACCTTTATGGAATCGAGCTGGTATCAGTTCCGCTATATGTCGCCCAAGTTTTCAGACGGCATGGTCGCCCCCGAAGCCGCGCAATACTGGCAGCAGGCCGACCAATACATCGGCGGCATCGAACACGCCATTCTGCACCTTCTGTACGCCCGTTTCTTCACCAAACTGATGCACGGCGAAGGCATCGTCGCCGTGAAAGAACCGTTCCAAAGCCTGCTCACGCAGGGCATGGTGTTGCAGGCCACCTATTACCGCGAGCCGGAAGGCGGCAAAAAACAATGGTTCAACCCCGCCGAAGTGGACGTGCAAACCGATGAAAAAGGCCGCCCCGTTTCCGCCGTATTGCGTGCCGACGGCCAACCCGTCATCATCGGCGGCGTGGAAAAAATGTCGAAATCCAAAAACAACGGCGTTGACCCGCAGGAACTGATCGATGCATACGGCGCCGACACCGCGCGGCTGTTCATGATGTTCGCCAGTCCGCCCGAACAGTCGCTCGAATGGAGCGACAGCGGCGTCGAAGGCGCGCACCGCTTCCTGCGCCGCCTGTGGCGCACCGTGTACGAATTCAAAAACAGCGGAGCCGCCGCCCAAGCCTTTTCAGACGGCCACGACAGCCTGCCGAAAGCGCTGAAAGACCTGCGCCGCAAACTGCACGAAACCATCGCCAAAGTCAGCGACGACTACGGCCGCCGTTTGCAGTTCAACACCGCCATCGCCGCTGTGATGGAACTGCTCAACCAGTTCGACAGCTGTAATAAAAATGGCGACACCTCGGGCGAGCAAGGCCGTGCCGTGGCGCAGGAAGTGCTCGAAGCCGCCGTGCGCCTGCTGTGGCCGATCGTGCCGCATATCTGCGAAGCCCTGTGGAGCGAACTGAGGCCGTCTGAAACCTTATGGGCGGCAGGCTGGCCGCAAGCCGACGAAGCCGCGCTGGTCAAATCCGAAATCGAAATCATGGTGCAGGTCAACGGCAAACTGCGCGGCAAAATCACCGTCGCCGCCGATGCGCCGAAAGACCAAATCGAAGCCGCCGCACTCGCCACCGACGGCGCGGTGAAATTCATGGAGGGCAAAGCACCGAAAAAAGTGATTGTCGTGCCGGGTCGTTTGGTCAACATCGTGGTGTGATGTTCGGAGGTTTTTGAAACGGGTTGATGCCCGCAAACGGAAAGGCCGTCTGAAAAAGTTTTCAGACGGCCTTACTTTACTTACAGCCTTTATTCAGCCATACAGACGGGAAGTCGTGAGAACAGCAAACCATGAATCTGAACCCGTGTTCATTTCCGTCAAATGTTACCGACCGTTCAGGTCTGGATTCCCGCCTGTGCGGGAATGACGGTGGATATGTTTTATAGCGGAATAAAATAAGAAAAATACAAGGCGGCAAACCGAAGACAGTACAGATAGTACGGCAAGGCGCAAACAACGCTGTAGTTTTCTGATTTTATTTCACTATATATTTCAACGGAATAATACCTGTCTGAAGAAGCAGCAGTTGCACGAAACCCGTTTTTTCAGACAGGCCTTGTTGCATCCTGCGGCTAATCCGTCCGGCTGCTTTCGCCCTCCAGCACCACCCGCGTACCGAAAAACAAATCCTGCAAACTGCGCCGCTGCGGATGAATGCAGAATGAAAGCATGTTCACCAGTAGCGGCAGCAATGCCAATCCAGCCCAGTGCCATACCGACATTTCCGACCAAACGGATGCCGTGGCAAACAGCAGCAGGTTATACGTTATGAAAAGAAAAACATTCCAAAACAGCATAGTGCGGACAAAAGCCTGTTCCTGAGGCGGTAAAATCCTGCCGTCCTTACCCAATACCTGCAAACGCATGATTTTTCCGCCCAAACTGCGGCCGGTGAGCAAAATATAAATATAGGCCGTCGCTTGGGTCCCTGCACAGGTGGCAAGCACGGTCAGGCCGTATATCAGTACGCCTACCAATAAAACGATGAAAAAACCGCCGGGAGAGCCGGCCTCTTCCAGCGCGGCTTCGCTGGGCGTGAAAGCATTGCTGAATACGGCGAAAACAAGGGTTCCTAAGACGCCGGCAACCGCTGCGCAGGCCGCCAGATTAATCAGTCCCGCAACAATCCGCCGCCATATTGGCGCGTTTTTGAAAGGAATATAGATTGGATTTTTGTTATCTGACATTTTTGAATGAACTAAGTAAGACATTTAAAAGGGGATGAAACAGACATCCTGCCACATTTTCTGTCTGCAACGCAGTACAAAAAACCGAAGAAGTTTTCTTTGGATACTCTTTTAGTTTACAGTGAGTTATCTTTATTTCTGTAGATCAGCGGAAATACTAATTCTACGTCAGCCCCAAAAATTTTCAGACGGCCTTTCTGTATTTGCCGACTTTATTCAGCCATACGAACAGGGAGCCGTAAGAACAGTAAACCATGAATTTAAACCTGTGTTTGTTTCCATCAAATGTTGCCGACCATTCAGGTCTGGTTTCCCGCCTGCGCGGGAGTGGCGGCAGAGATATTCGGCTTGGAAAATCTGTTTGCCATCCCAATGATGTCTCATTCAGTTTCTCCAAAACCCCAGGCCGTCTGAATTTTTCAGACGGCCTGTTTGACGGAATCACCGGATTTGCCGGCGGCGGCTTTACTTGCAGTTTTTCACGTTCAGGTTGCCGTAACGCCCTACCACGGCGCGGATGTCTTGGGCGGTTTGGGCATCGACGGAAGTGAAGGTAACGTGCATCCGAGCCACGCTCAGTGCGCCCGAACCGCCGATATTGCTGCTGTCCATCTGTTCCATGATGTGCGCGCCGCCGAAGCCCGAAGCGCGCAGGCGGGAAATCAGGACTTGGGCGGAAGAGCGGCTGCGGGTAACGGCAATGCTGATTTCGCCGTTGTGCGCGCTGCCGCCGAAACCTTTGGCGTTCAGGCTTTCCAAACGGGCATCGATGTCGCCGCCGCCGGGAACGAGTACGCGGTAGGTTCTGACCGCGCCCTGCTGCCGGGTCTTGCTGCTGCGCTGTTCGACGCTGCGGGTGGCTGCGTGCGGCCAGCGGTTGAGCAATCCTTTGAGGCGGTGGTAGTCGTCTTCGTCGAGGCTGATGGCGGCGGTGGAACACTGCTGCGCGCGGGCGGGTCTTTCAGACGGCATATCGGCGTTGTCGGCTTGTTCACGCCTGGCTTTGGCTTCGCGTTTGGCTTTTTCTTCCTTTTCCTTTTTCTCTTTTTCTTTGGCCAGCTTGTCGGCTTTTTCCTTTTCCGCCTTTTCTTTCTCGGCTTTGGCTTTGGCGGCTTTTTCTTCTTCGGCTTTCTGTTGTGCGGCATCCTGCGGAACGGCTGCGGAAACGGCAACCGACGCTGCTTCAGGCTCCGGGGCGGGTTCCGATGCGGAAGAAACGGCGGGGGCGGAAGACGCTACCCATTCGGGTGCGGCGGGCGGGGCAGATGCGGGCGTGAGCGCAACGGTCGGGGGAGGCTGGAGTTCGTGTGTGCCGCTCTCAATCGGGGCTTGGGCGGTTTTTTGTGCGTTGTTTCCCAAACGTGTCGCCACCATGCTGCCGAACACGGCGATATTGATGGCAACCAGCAATGCGAAAAGCCATTTCATTTTTGTTCTATCCAGTTGAGTAATCCGTAAAGCACTAGATTATCTACAATTTTAACTGTGTTGTCCAAAACAAAAGACTCGGGCAGCGACTGCACCACTTTGGCCGCGCCGCCGCCGGTAATAATCACGTCGACAGGGGTATCCGCGCCGCTTTTTTCTTTCAGACGGCCGTGCATCAGAATGAGTGCGCCGCAGACGGCATCCATCATGCCTGCGGCCAGCGCATTGGGCGTGGTGGTGGGAAAAGGATACACTTTGCCGATGGGGCGGTTGAGGTTTGCGGTTTTCAAAGCCATGGCTTCTTTCATCAGGTGGAAGCCGGGCATGATGGTGCCGCCGAGATAGTGGTTGTCGGCAGTCAGCGCGTCGGTGGTGACGGCGGTTCCACAGCTTGCGACCACGCAGGCATTGGCGGTGAAACGGCGGCTGCCCAAGGCGTTGAACCAACGGTCAGCACCGTGTTCGGCCGGATTGCGGTAATGGTTGCGGATGCCGAGTGCGTGCGGCATCGACGGCAGCCATTCGACAACCGTGTCGCCGAACTGCTCCTGCACCAGGGCTTTTTTGGCATCGCCGCACACGGCGCAACCGGCCACGCGCACCGCCCCGTCGGGCTTGCTCCGCCACGCCTCGCCCAATGCCGACAAATCGCGGTAAGGCGCGCGCGACACTTCGCCGATGACGCCGTTTTCCACCCAAGCCCATTTCAGGCGGCTGTTGCCCGCATCCAACAGCAGATAGCGTACGGGCGCGGCAGGCGGCGGGGGCGGCGGATTGTCGTCGGGACGCAGGCTGATTTCGCCGCACACAATCCGCTTCTCGCCTAAGGCCGTCTGCAGTCGCAGCGAACCGTCGGCACACACGCCGTTCACCGTGCCTTCATGCTGCACAACGCCGTCTGAAATCAGCAGCACGGGGCGGCCGGTATCGCGGTTGGCCGCTTCGTATTCCTGGATAAACGGTGTAAAACCCTGCCGTTCAAACGCATCGAACAACGCAGAGGTTTCCGCCAAAACCGCTTCCAAAACGCGGAGTGCCGCAACCCCGCCCCGAGAGGCCGTCTGAAAAAGCGCCTGCACCGATGCCGCGTGTTCCACTTCTTTCGGCAACACGAAATTGATGCCGATACCGACCACGGCCACGGTTTTGCCGCCGCTGCGCACGCTTTCGATCAGGATGCCGCCGAGCTTGTCGCGCCCCACGGTCAAATCGTTCGGCCATTTGATCTGTATTTCCGCACCCAATTGCGCAAACGCACGGTGGCAGGCCAGCGCCGCCAACAGCGGCAGTGCCGACAATTCCTGCTGCGGCTTGTCGAACGCCCAGCCGAAACTGAACATCAGGCATTCGCCCAAACGGTTCTGCCAGCTCCGGCCCTGCCGCCCGCGCCCCTTGCTCTGATGATGAGCCACGCACAGAAAACGGTGTGCCGCCGCCGCATCATTGCGTGCCCTTTCGAGCACGACATCGTTGCTGGATTCGCACTCGTGCATCAAGGCCGTCTGAAAACCCAGCTTCTCCCCTGCCCGCACCAGTCCGGCTTCGTCAAACACCGCCAGCGGCCGCACCAGCCGCCATTGTCCGTCATGCTGGCGCAGCAGGCCGCGAATGTGCGGCGGCATCTGCTGCCAAATGCCGTTGAGCTGTTGCGGCGGCACGCCCGTCAGCCGCGCAAGCTGAGCGACATGTTGCGGCAGGCCGTCTGAAAGCGCCGCCAAAAGCTGACGGTATTGCGGTTTGTCCAACATCATCCGCCCTTCGCCGCACGGATTTTTTCCAACGTTGCCGTGGTGGAAGTTTGATGCAGAAACGGAATCGAAAACACCTTGCCGCCGCGCGCAAGCGTTTCCGCCGCACCCACGATTTTATCCACAGGCCAATCGCCGCCTTTCACCAACACGTCCGGCTTCACAAGTTCAATCAGTTCAGACGGCGTATCCTCGTCGAACCACGTAACCAAATCCACACAACCCAGCGCCGCCGCCACCGCCGCACGGTTTTCCAGCGGATTCACCGGCCTGTCGCTCCCCTTTCCCAAACGCCGCACCGACGCATCCGTATTCAACGCCAACACCAACGCCGCCCCCGCCGACCGCGCCTGCGCCAAATAAGTCGCATGGCCGCGGTGCAGAATGTCAAAACAGCCGTTGGTAAACACCAACGGACGCGGCAACGCATCCAAACGCGCCGCCAAATCCTCGGGCGCACATATTTTCCGCTCGAAGTCGGGAACAGGCCAAACCGTCATTTCAAAGCCTTTCGGGATAGGGTTCAGGATAGGCGAATGATACCGAAGCAGGGGCAAAAGGGAAAGCAAGGCCGGCGGTTTCAGACGGCCTGCAATTGTCGGATAAGCCGTCGGAGCAACATTGAGCCGTTCAGAACCAATTGCAGACCTGCAATACAACATGCCGTCTGAAATCTTTTTTCAGACGGCATTACTCATCACTTTCAACAGTAACTCTTCACAGGCGGTTTTTTACGGTAAGGCAGCAACCTCGGCCATAACGGCAATCCATGTCCCCAAAACAAGGCACAATCGGTGTACAGGCAAATAGATTCAGATTTTTTAACATCCCCAAGAAAATACCGCACTCAAGGCCGTCTGAAAAAACTTTCAGACGGCCTTTCCGATTTGCTTTTGCGTCAATACTTCAACACTTCCCCTTCTTTCGGCACGCTGACGCGCTTGCCTAGGCGGTTGGCTTTGACAAACGCGCGCAGGTCGCGGCGGCTTACCGTGGCATGGTTGACTGCATCCATGTGTACGGTAACGATTTGTGCATTCGGGGCTTTTTGTGCGGCGGTCAGCACATCCTGCCTGCCCATGATGATGGCACCTTCGAAGCCTTGCAATTTGGCTTCTCCGGTGTTGAGTACAATCACATCGGGACGGTAGTTTTGCAGCGCATGGTCAACATGGTAAGTCCACAGCGTATCGCCGGCGATATACAGCGTTTTTTCTTTATTGTGCCGGAACACCACGCCCATTGCATCGCCTGCCAATTCGGCCAGCTGCGGTACGGCATACATGGCATCCGTACCGTGCTGCCCGCCGGTTTTGGAGAGTTTCACGCCATTGAAGTCGGTGTTCTTACCGACTACGCGCACATCGGTAAAACCCTGACCACGGATAATTTTTGCATCACCTGCGTTCTGCACGAAAACGGGGATGTTTTTCGGCAGCATTTCTTGGGCGGCTTTGTCCCAATGGTCGTCGTGGGTATGGGTAACAATGACCGCATCTATGTCCTTGATAATTTCTTTCGCAGACTGTTTCATATCAATCAAAGGGTTACGCTTTTCGCTGTTCACCGTACCTTCAAAACCGGTATATGTGCCTTTCGGAGCAAGATAGGGATCGACCAGAAAGGTTGTGCCGCCGTAAGTGATTTTGGCGGTGGCGTTGCGGATGTGTTGATAGTCGAAGGCATAGGCCGTCTGAAACAGACCGGTACTTAGCCCCAAAGCAAGCAATATGGGACGGATTTTCATTTTGTTCCTTTTATTTCAGCTCGTTAATCAGATTTTCTGCCGTATCCGTTTGGGCATAGGCAAACGCCAGCGCGGCCATATAGGCGGCATGGACTTGTTCGGCAGGCACGACTTTGCCGTTGAATTCCAAATCGCGAGTCGCGCAGGCATCGTGTGCAACCGCGCATTGGAAACCGAAATCACAGGCGGCACGAACGGCGGCATCGATGCACATATGGCTCATGGCTCCGGCAACAATCAATTTTTCAATACCTTGTTTTTTCAGAATTTCCAACAACTCCGTGTCTCGAAAACTGTTGATTTGGTGTTTGATGACGACGGCTTCGCCTTCAATCGGGGCAACGCTGGCATGAATTTCCGCACCCTGCGTGCCTTCGCCGAAAAACGGGGCGTTTTCTCCTTGGAAAACATGCCGGACGTGTACAACGGGCAAGCCTTTGGAACGGAATGCCGCCAGCAGCTTCGCAGCCTTGTCGGCAGCTTGTTCGGTTTGGTGCAGCGGGAATTTTGCGCCGTTAAAAGTGGGGAAATAATCGTTTTGAAAATCAACAATCAACAAAGCGGTTTTCATTACATTTCTCCTGCGGTCGGGTTAAAAACAGCTGTATTTTGCTGAAAAATGTTCCCGGAAAAAATTGACTTTTCTGACAATAAGCGAAAGAATCAGGCCAAATTTTACGGATGCCGCCATGAATCCTCCACCCAAAATCGGCCTGCTGTTCCTGCCGCAAGTCAAACTGTTCCATTTTTCCGTGCCGCAGATGGTCTTCGGCGATATGCTGCCCGAAAAACTGTTCGATCTCTATATTCTGAATGCAGAACCGGACAGGCCGTCTGAAATCCTTCTGCCTTGCGACGGAGGGCTGGAGCTGACGTCGCAGATGGATATTCTTGTGGTGGCAGGTTGGCACGACATTACTGAGCCGCCGTCCGAACCTTTACTCAAGGCTCTGATTCAGGCTTATCAAAACGGTGCAACGCTGGTCGGTTTATGCTACGGCACTTATGCGCTGGCCTACTCGGGGCTGCTCGACGGCAGAAAAGCGGCTACCCATTGGGCTGGCGAAGACGATTTTGTGCGCCGTTTTCCGCAAGTGCAACTCGACACCAATGCGCTTTATGTAGACGACCACCGCCTGATTACCTCGGCAGGCACGGCGGCGGGTTTAGACTGCTGCCTTTATATCGTGCGCAAGTTTTACGGCAGCCGTATTGCCAACAAAATCGCCCGACTGATGGTTGTACCGCCGCATCGTGAAGGCGGACAGGCTCAATTCATCGACAATCCTGTGCGCTACTCAGGAAAAGACAGCCGACTCAATACGCTGATTGAAACCGTCCGCCAAAATCCTGCGGCCGATTACCATATTGACGACTTAGCCGTACAACTTGCCATGAGCCGCCGCACTTTTACCCGCCGTTTCCAGAAAACAATGGGCATCAGTTTTACCCAATGGCTCATTAGTCTACGCCTGCAAAACAGTTTGGAACTGCTGGAAAATTCCGCACTTTCTATCGAGCAAATCAGTGTACAGACAGGATTTCACAATTCCGTCAGCTTCCGCCAGCATTTTAAAGAACGCTACCAAGTCAGCCCCAACACATGGCGGAGAACATTTGCAGACCGAGAATAAAGCAGGCTGAGACCTTTGCGAAATACCAGCTACTCCATCCAAACGGTTACCTGAACAATCAAGGTAACCGTTTTTTCATTTTCAGACGTGTTTCTCGTCCATATTTCCCCCAATTAGCCCCTTTATCGGGGTGCCCATTGCCTT
>NZ_JBHCJY010000078.1:0-3258 GCF_041804105.1 Neisseria sp. | reverse complement strand
TTCGGCGACACCATCAACCGCCGCTGGATCGCACCGCGCAATCCGGTTTGGAAAAACACCGACACCACCCTCAACCGCGACAAAACCGCACACGGCATCCTGTTCAACGCATTCTGCGTGGACGGCACGCCGAAATCCGCCGCCGCCCTGCGCGACCGCATCATTGACCGCGCGGGCAAAAACGGCAAACGCCTGAGCGGGCGGAAAAATTCGTTCTGACCGGATGTCAGGCCCGGTTCGGGCCGTCTGAAAAAAACGGCACGGAAATGCGGCGGCAGCCGTCCGGACGGCTGCACGGCCTTGCAGGCATAGTGTTGTCCGTTGTCTCCAGCGGTTCCGTTATCGCGGACAAACCTGCCAACCAACGGCCTCATGCCGCCATTCCTGCACGGGCGGAAATCCATAGCCGACATCCGAATGCCTGTGAATCATAAGGTTTCTTAGATTTGCAACCGGATTCCCACCTGCACGGGAATGGCGGTTGCAGGCGAATACGACATCCGTTTTAACAAAACGCAACCAAACCTCCCCGAAGGCCGTCTGAAACGTAAAGTTTCAGACGGCCTTTGTAATTCCCCCTTGTAGGGCAGTAAGAAAAAACCTATGATTGGACACGTGTCCAACAACAAGAATTTTTATGAACACCGACACCCGCAACAAATTCCTGCAAACCGGCATCCGCCTTTACCCGCAACTGGGCTACCACAAACTCTCCGTGCGGCTGCTGGCCGCAGAAGCAGGCATGAGCGCAGGGATGTTCCACCACTGCTTTGAAAGCAAAGACGATTTCATCCGCCAGCTCCTTGCCCATCAGGAATACCTGTTTACCGCTTCCGTGCCCGAACCGGCGGAGGAAATGTCCCCGCAGCAGCAGTTGCGCACGTTTCTCGAATGGTTTGCCGGCTGCATCCGTTCCGACCTGCCTTGGGTCAGGCGGATGCTTGATGACTGCGCAGCGGGTGCGGAAACCGTGGCGGCGTTTATCCGTCAGGGGCTGCAACAGGATTTCGAACACATCGACACGCTGCTGCGCCGCTGCCTGCCCGACTGTTCGGAAAACGATTACCTGCTGCGGCACAATTTCCTGATTATTTCCGCCGTGGCGCCGATTCTGCTCGTCAACCAGTTTTCCGAACTCGACATCCTGCCCCTGCCGCCCGAAGCCGCGGCTTTCGTATGCAGCGACGAAGCGGTACGGCAGCGGCTGGACTGGGTCTTTGCCGTACTGTTTCCGTCCGATGCCGTCTGAAAACAGTTTTGCAGACGGTGCCTTTGGGCAAACCGCGTTTCAGACGGCCTGCTAAATACGTTTTACCCGAATCCCGACACTTTCGAGACAGCCATGAAAAAACTCTTCATCCCCCTCCTGATTGCCGCGCTGGCCGGCGGCGGCTGGTATTTCTACCGAATGCAGAACCGCAGCACACTGCCAGACCACATCGCCCAATCCAACGGCAGGCTGGAGCTGGAACGGTTCGACGTTGCCAGTCTGTATCCCGGGCGCGTCAAAAGCATGGCGGTGGAAGAAGGCAGCGAAGTGAAGGCCGGCGACGTGCTTGCCGAACTGTCGTCCGACACCAGTTCCAGCCGCGTCGAAGCGGCCAAAGCCCAGAAACAGCGCGCGCGCGAAAGCTCCGCCCGCGCCGATGCCGAAATCCGCGCCTACGGCCAGCGGCTGAAAGTCGCCCAACTCGAATTGGACAACGCGCTGGCGATGCGCCGCGACGGTTTGGTGTCCGACAGCGAAGTGAGCCGCCGCCGCGCCGAACGCGACGGCGCGGCCGCATCGGTGGCCGCCGCCAAAGCCGCCCGCGCCGAATCGCTGGCGGCGGTGGATGCGGCGCAGGCTCAGGAAACCGAAGCATCTTCGGCCAACGACGACATGTTTATCCGCAGCCCGAAAGCGGGACGGGTGGAATACCGCATCGCCGAAACCGGCAACGTCTTGGCCGCAGGCAGCAAAGTCGTGAGCCTGCTCGACCCGTCCGACGTTTCCATGAACGTCTTCCTGCCCGCCGCACGGATGAGCCGTCTGAAAACCGGCGACGAAGCACGGATTGTGCTCGACGGCATCGACGCCGTGTTTCCCGCCCGAATCAGCTTTATCGCCGGCGAAGCCCAGTTCACGCCGAAAAACGTCGAAACCGCCGACGAGCGCGCGAAGCTGATGTTCAAGGTCAGACTGAAAGTGCCCGCCGAAACCGCCCTCCAATACAAAGGGCTGCTCAAAGGCGGCATGACGGGCAACGGCTATGTGCGTTTGGACGACAAAATGCCGTGGCCGCCCGAACTGGCGGCCAAACCGCCGCGATAAGGCCGTCTCAAAAACCTTTCCGAACCGGAAAGCCCGTTAATGCCCAAGGAGAAAGCCGTGCCGTTTACCACCATTGTCTATGCCCATCCCTATGAAAAAAGTTTCAACCATGCCGTTTTGCAGCGCGTGCGGCAACTGCTCGACGGCAAGGGCGAACCCTACCGCATCATCGACCTGTATGCCGACGGCTTCAATCCCGCCTACACCAAAGAAGAACTCGCCCTGTTCAACCAAGGCAGGGCGCTCGACCCGCTGGTGCAGGAATACCAGCGAATCCTGCGGGAAACACGCCGTCTGATTTTCATCTTTCCGGTTTGGTGGGCAGACGTGCCCGCGATTGTGAAAGGCTTCGAAGACAAAGTGTTTCTCAAAACGCTGACCTACGAAGAAACACCGATGCGGCGGCTGGTGGGCAAACTCACCCACATTCGCGAAGCGGTTGCCCTCAGCACGTCCACCGCGCCGACCTGGTATCTGAAATATTTCTGCGGCGACACTGTCAACAAAGCCATGCTCAACCACACCCTGAAAGCCGTCGGCGTAGGCAGCCGCAAATGGGTGAATTTCGGCAACATTTCACAATCCACGGCGGCGCAGCGGCAGGCGTTTTTGGAAAAACTGGAACGATA
The DNA here is from genome assembly GCF_041804105.1 of Neisseria sp. Taxonomy (GTDB): domain Bacteria; phylum Pseudomonadota; class Gammaproteobacteria; order Burkholderiales; family Neisseriaceae; genus Neisseria. The sequence goes on along the minus strand of NZ_JBHCJY010000078.1, from coordinate 315 downwards.
TATTTGAACCGAATGAACCGAACGAAATCCCTCAGGCTGCCAGCCCAATGCCGTCTGAAAAACAGCGTAGGTACGGTTAGCGCCTTTTGCGCGTAACCGTACGCAAGAACACAGGGATTCCGGCCCACGGCAAGGCCGTCTGAAAACAGTTGGCCTTCCGTACAGTTACGCCGCTTGGCGCGGCTAACCGTACCTACTGAGATGATATTTGAACCGAACAAAACCCCGCAGGCAGCCAGCCTAATGCCGTCTGAAAACCAACGTAGGTACGGTTAGCGCCTTTTGCGCGTAACCGTACACAAGAGCGCACGGATT
>NZ_JBHCJY010000077.1:0-10436 GCF_041804105.1 Neisseria sp. | reverse complement strand
GTGGAGATGGCGATGCCGAATTCTTTTGCGGCTCTACGAATCGTCCATCCTTGACGGAGTTTTTTGAGCACGAGTTGTTTGAAGTCTTGTGAATAGGCCATGGTGGAATTGTATCGAATAATATGTTTATTTGCTATAAAGGTTGGATAAAATCATGCCTGCCTCGCCCTGTGGCGAATCAGATTGACCTGTATTGAAGCACACGCCAGTTGTCTGTCCCTGCCGTCATTCCCGCGCAAGCGGGAATCCGTGGTTAATTTTCGCAAGCACGCCAATCGACAGATTGTCTGAACCACACGCAGGCCGTCTGAAAACTTTTTCAGACGGCCTGATTCCGTTTTCCGTTCCGTCCGCACCGAAAAAATTTCCCGCCGCAATGCTTCGGAAGCGCATGAATTTTGATAGAATACGCTTCACACATTCCCATGCCGTCTGCAAGGCGGCGCCGTCGAACCCACTTCAGGAAATCCGCCACGATGTTTGCAATGCTGGAAGCCTTTTTTCTCCAATACGGTTATGCCGCCGTTTTCGTGGTGCTGCTGGCATGCGGCTTCGGCGTACCGATTCCCGAAGACGTTACGCTGGTTACGGGCGGTGTGATTTCCGGCTTGGGCTATACCAATGTACACATCATGGTGGCGGTCGGTATGCTCGGCGTGCTGGCGGGCGACGGCATGATGTTTGCCGCAGGCCGCATCTACGGCGACCGCATCCTGAAAGTGCGCTTCATCGCGCGCATCATGACACCCAAGCGTTATGTGCAGGTGCAGGAAAAATTCGAGAAATACGGCAATTGGGTGCTGTTTGCCGCCCGCTTCCTGCCCGGCGTACGCACCGCGATTTTCATCACCGCCGGCATCAGCCGCCGCGTTTCCTACCTGCGCTTTATCGCGATGGACGGGCTGGCCGCGCTGATTTCCGTACCCGTGTGGGTGTATCTGGGCGAATACGGCGCGCGCAACCGCGAATGGTTGTGGAACAAAGTACACCAGTTCCAAAACGGCCTGTTCGTGATTATCGGCATCGCCGCCGCCGTGCTGCTGTATGTGTGGCTGCGCAAACGCCGCCGTTCGAGCTTCTTCCGCGCGAAACTTTCCGAACTGCGCCAGAAGCGCAAAGCCGCCAAAACGGCGCGTCAGGCGGAACGTCCGGAATAGCGTTTTGTCGGGTTGTAGGTTTGAGGCCGTCTGAAACGGAATATTCAGACGGCCTTTTACGTTTTCCTGTTTTTGATGCGCCGCTGTTTTGGCCGGTAAGTTGTGTTGACCGACAAAACGGAAATTCAGACGGCCTGAAGCGCAACACCGGCTGCACAGGCCGTCTGAAAATAATCTGAACATGAAACGGGCAATACGCAACCATGCCGGAACCGCCCTCTTCCCGCGGCAAAAGCGGCACATTCCGCCGACATCCGCTATGGCTGCAAGGGTAACACTCCCGTATAATCCCCGTTCCGAATGACCCGTTAATAAAAACCGCGCCGCCCGCACCCTACCGCAGGCAGGCCGTCTGAAAGGATTCAATGGATATTTTACAGCTTGGCAAGGCCCTGATTTTGGGCATCATCGAAGGTTTGACCGAATTTCTGCCGATTTCCAGCACCGGCCACCTGATTGTGTTCGGCGACCTGCTCAATTTCCACAGCAACGGCAAAGTGTTTGAAATCTCCATCCAGCTCGGCGCGGTCTTGGCGGTGATTTTCGAATACCGCCAGCGTTTCGCCCGTGTTGTCGGCGGCATCGGTCGCGATAAAAACGTCAACCGTTTTGTCTTCAACCTGATGATTGCCTTTATCCCCGCCGCCGCCATCGGCTTCCTGTTCAACGACCCCATCAAAGCCTACCTGTTTAACCCCGTTACCGTGGCCGCGATGCTGGTGTTGGGCGGATTCTTCATCCTGTGGGTCGAAAAACGCCAAAACGGGCGCGAACCGAAAGTCAAAACCGTCGACGACATGCGCCCGCGCGATGCGCTGGTGGTCGGCATCGCCCAGATTTTCGCGCTGGTTCCCGGCACATCGCGTTCCGGCAGCACCATCATGGGCGGCATGCTGTGGGGTTTGGAACGAAAAGTCGCCACCGAATTTTCCTTCTTTCTCGCCGTGCCGGTGATGATTGCCGCCACGTTCTATTCGATTCTGAAATACTACAAACTCTTCAGCGCGCAGGACATCGGCCTGATTGCCGTCGGCTTTGTCTCCGCTTTCGCCGCCGGCCTGCTCGCCGTGAAAGCGCTGCTGAAATTCGTTTCCAGCAAAAACTACGTCCCCTTCGCCTACTACCGCATCATATTCGGCGGCATCATCCTGCTGACCTGGTTGATGGGCTGGGTGGACTGGACTTCGCTGTAAACGCCGCGCCGCCGTAAAAACAGTATTCCCCATGAAGCCAAGGCCGTCTGAAACGTTTTTCAGACGGCCTTATCCGTATTCCGGCAGCCAACCGGCCTCCATACCGAACCGCCACATTCCGAACCGGAAAAAAATCACGGCATTTTATCCCAAAGCGGTGTTTGGGTATCGGTGTTGGCGCAACCGGCAAGACGGATTTTTCCAATCCGCCGCCACCTTCCCGCTTTGGCGGTAATCCGCATTTGAAATCCGGTATCTTTTGTTAAACAAGTGCTTGCACATATCCAAACCGGATTCCCGTCTGCGCGAAAAGGGCGAAAAACCAAAGCGCCGACACAATATCCGGACACGGTCTGCCCAAACGATTCCCACAAAACCCTTTCTTTTTCCGCCCATGGGTTTAGAATAACCGTTTTTCACAATTTCCACGGATTTGCAGGAGCAGACATGAAAGTAGGTTTCGTAGGCTGGCGCGGTATGGTCGGTTCGGTTTTGATGCAGCGTATGCGCGAAGAAAACGACTTCGCCCATATCCCCGAAGCGGTATTCTTTACCACTTCCAATGCAGGCGGTGCGGCGCCCGATTTCGGGCAGGCGGCCAAAACGCTGCTGGATGCCAACAATCTCGGCGAACTGGCCAAGATGGACATCATCGTTACCTGTCAGGGCGGCGACTACACCAAATCCGTGTTCCAACCGTTGCGCGACGTAGGCTGGACGGGCTATTGGATTGACGCGGCTTCCACCCTGCGCATGGCCGACGATGCCATCATCGTGCTCGACCCCGTCAACCGCAACGTCATCGACAACGGCCTGAAAAACGGCGTGAAAAACTACATCGGCGGCAACTGCACCGTATCGCTGATGCTGATGGCGCTCGGCGGCCTGTTCCAAAACGGCCTTGTCGAATGGGCGACCAGCATGACCTATCAGGCCGCATCCGGTGCGGGCGCGAAAAACATGCGCGAGCTCATCGGCGGCATGGGCGCTGTGCACAGCCGTGTGGCCGCCGAACTGGCCGATCCCGCCAGCGCGATTCTCGACATCGACCGCAAAGTGTCCGACTTCCTGCGTTCCGACGACTATCCGAAAGAAAACTTCGGCGTACCGCTCGCAGGCAGCCTGATTCCGTGGATTGACGCCGACTTGGGCAACGGCCAGTCCAAAGAAGAATGGAAAGGCGGCGTGGAAACCAACAAAATCCTCGGCACGTCAAACCCCATCGTGATTGACGGCCTGTGCGTGCGCGTGGGCGCGATGCGCTGCCACAGCCAGGCCGTTACCCTGAAACTGAAACAGGATTTGCCGGTTGCCGAAATCGAAAAAATCATCGCTTCGGCAAACGAATGGGCGAAAGTGGTGCCGAACACCAAAGAAGCCAGCATACACGGGCTGACCCCCGCCGCCGTTACCGGCACGCTGACCACCCCCGTCGGCCGCATCCGCAAACTGGGCATGGGCGGCGAATACATCAGCGCGTTTACCGTCGGCGACCAACTGCTCTGGGGCGCTGCCGAGCCGCTGCGCCGCGTGCTGCGGATTATTTTGGGCAGTCTGTAACCGTTTGAACCCGTCGGATACCGAAGCATCCGGTACACAAAAAAACAGCCCGAGTGATGCTCGGGTTGTTTTTGTCTTAAGGCTGTGTTGGCACAAACCGTTGATTTGCACGGCATCGCTCATAACCGTTCATTCGCCATAAAACTCAGGCCGTCTGAAAACTTTTTCAGACGGCCCGTTACCTGATTACGCTTAGTGCGCGTGATTGTGCGGCTCACCGTGGCTATGGCTGTGGCCGTGGTGGGAATGGCCGTGGTCATGGCCTTCGTGGCCGCTTTGCGATGAAGCGCAGGCAGCCAGTGCGAATGCAGCGGCAGCAGTCAACAGCAGGGTTTTGAATTTCATATTTGCTCCTTTTTTATGAGAGGGAAACGGCACGGCGGATGCCGCACCCGAGACCATGGTAACGGAAAACATTTCCCGCGCCCGTGTCTTAACCCGAATTTACCCCCACAAACCATGCGGAAATCAGGCTTCATACGAACAGCCGCCCTGCCCTAATCCGCAATACGCCTCAAGCGATAAGGCCGTCTGAAAACTTTTCAGACGGCCTTCACCGTTAACGCCGCAGCTTCCAGCCCGTCTGCACCGCCCTGAACGCCAGCGTGCTCATCACAAAAGCGAAAGCGGCAACGACCGACAGCGACAAAACGGGGCTGGTGTCCGAAACGCCGAAAAAGCCGTAACGGAAGCCGTCTATCAGATAAAACACGGGGTTGGCATGGCTCACGGCCTGCCAGAAAGGCGGCAGGCTGTTGACGGAATAAAACACGCCCGACAGAAACGTCAGCGGCATAATCAGGAAATTCTGAATCGCGGCGAGCTGGTCGAACTTCTCCGCCCAAATGCCCGCCAGCAGGCCGAGGGAGGCCATAAACAGGCAGCCGGCGAGCGCGACGGCAATCACGAAGCCGATATTGTGCGGCACGGGCAGGCCGAACCATGCGGTGCAGAGCAGAATCCCCGCACCGACGGCCAACCCGCGCACGATGCCCGCGCCGACGTATGCCCAGAAAAAGGCGGCGTTGGAAATCGGCGGCAGCAGGATGAAGACGAGGTTGCCGGTCAGCCGCGACTGAATCAGGCTGGAGGAGCAGTTGGCAAACGCATTCTGCGTCATGCTCATCATCGCCAAACCGGGAATCAGGAAGGCGTTGTACGGCACGCCCGGCAGGGCTTCGACGTGCTTGCCGATGGCCTGCGCAAAAATGAGCTGGTAAAGCAGCGCGGTCAGCACGGGCGCGCCCAAGGTTTGCAGCCATACTTTGCTGAAACGCAGGATTTCTTTGTAAAACAGCGTGGCGAATCCGGTGAAATTCATGCCGCCTCCCCCGTCAGGTTCACGAACACCTGTTCCAAATCGGTTTCGAGCACGTTCATCTGCTGCACGGCGATGCCGGCGGTTTTCAGGAAAATCAGCACGTCGGCCAGCTCGCTGTAATGTTCGAGCTTCAACACATAACGCAGGCCGTCTGAAAACGCCGCTTTGCCGCCCAGGGCTTCGGGGAGCGCGCCATCGAGCAGCAGTTCCACGCGCACGCCTTTTTCGCTGCGGAGCAGGTTTTCCGTATTGTCCAGTGCAACCAGCTCCCCGCGCTTGAGCATGGCGACGCGGCCGCAGTTTTCCTGCGCTTCTTCAAGGTAATGCGTGGTCAGCACGATGGTATGGCCGTCTGAATTGAGCTTGCGCATAAACGTCCACAGGCTGTGGCGCAGTTCCACATCCACGCCCGCCGTCGGTTCGTCGAGCACAATCACGGGCGGGCGGTGCACCAGTGCCTGCGCCACCATCACGCGCCGCTTCATACCGCCCGACAGGTTGCGCGTGTTGGTGTCGGCCTTCTCGGTCAGGCCCAAGTGGTGCAGCATTTCGTCAATCCATTCATCGTTTTTGCGGATGCCGAAATAGCCCGACTGGAAACGCAAGGCTTCGCGCACGGTAAAAAACGGGTCGAACACCAGCTCCTGCGGCACCACGCCCAAACTCATCCGCGCCGCGCGGCTGGCGCGCACCGTATCGTGCCCCATGATGCGGATGCTGCCGGAAGTCAGACGGCCCAGTCCGGCCATCGCCGAAATCAGCGTGGTTTTGCCCGCGCCGTTCGGCCCCAAAAGTGCGAAAAATTCACCCGCGCCAACGGTAAAACTGACATTTTTCAACGCGCAAAACCCGTTGGCATAGGTTTTGACCGCGCTGTCTATTTCGATTGCCTGCATGTTTCGGTGTGTGGTTTGTTATGATTTGAACAATGGGATTATACGCCGTTCGCACCAATAAAGGCCGTCTGAAAAAATGTTTTCAGACGGCCTTTATTGGTGCCGCAGCGGAACGGCCGCGTTTTCAGCCCTGCGCGGCCAGAAAGTCCTCTACTTTCCGCTGATAACCGCGCAGCAGTTCGGCGGATTGGCGGAAGCGGGCGTATTCGTCTTCGCTCAACGGCTTGTCGATAATCCGCGCCGCGCCTTGGCGGTTAATCACCGCCGGCACGCCGATATACACGCCCTCTTCACCGAACTCGCCCTGCAGCAGCGCGGATACGGTCAGCACGATGCTCTGGTTGTGCAGCACCGCGTTGGAAATACGGCTCAAGCCCATGCCGATGCCGTGGCTGGTTGCGCCTTTGGCTTCGATGATTTCATAGGCGGCATTGCGTACGTTGTTGTAGATTTTGTCCATGCGCTCCTGCCCGTCCTGCGCCTGTTCCAAGATGTCCTTCAGCGGCAGGCCGGCAACGGCGGCCGTGCTCCACACAGCAATCACACTGTCACCGTGCTCGCCGATCATCACCGCATCCACGCTCCACGGCGCCACGTTGAATTCGTTGCCCAGACAAACGCGGAAACGGGCGGTATCGAGCACCGTACCCGAACCGATAACGCTTTCTTTGGGCAAACCCGAAAACCGCCATGTGGCGTATGACAGAATGTCCACGGGATTGGTGGCGACCAGGAAAATCCCGTCGAAACCCGATTTCATCACGGCGGTAACGATGCCGTGGAACACGCGCAGGTTGTTGTCGATCAAATCGAGCCGCGTTTCGCCCGGCCGCTGCGGTACGCCCGCGCAGATGCACACGATGTCGGCATCGGCGCAATCTTCGTAACCGCCCACGTAAATCTTGGCCGGACTAGCGGCATAAGGCATCCCGTGGCGCAAATCGCGCGCCTCGCCCTCGGCGCGTTTTGTGTCCAAATCAATCAATACCAACTCGTCGCAATGGCCTTGGTTGAGCATGGAATACGCATAGCTGATGCCCACCGCGCCCACGCCGACGACAACCACTTTGTTACCGACTTTTTTCATATCAATCCTCCTGAGCCAAATAAAAATTTTTCGCAATTATAAAACAGGCGGCGGGATGCGGACAATTTTCAGACGGCCTTCCGACTGCCTGCCGCAGGCGCATTCTGCTAAAATAACCGCCCCACATTTCGTCAAGACACAAGGCACCGCAACATGGACACCTCCGCCGTACAAGCCGCGCTCGAAGCAGTCGCCATCCCCCGCAGCAGCCGCACCATCGGCAGCGAAAAAGCCGTTCAATCCGTCGAACACCGTTCAGACGGCCTTCATGTCCGCCTGCTGTTCGGCTTTCCCGTTCTGCACATCGGCAATGAACTCGCCGAACGCATTCAGACGGCCTTAGACCCCGTAACGGGCGGCGCACCGATTCATCTGGCCATCGATACGGTGGTGCAGACGCACAAAGTCCAACCCGGCGTCGCCACCATCAAAGGCGTGAAAAACATCATCGCCGTCGCCTCCGGCAAAGGCGGCGTGGGCAAATCGACCACCACCGCCAACCTTGCCACGGCCATGGCACGGATGGGCGCGCGCGTCGGCGTGCTCGATGCCGACCTGTACGGCCCCAGCCAGCCCACCATGCTCGGCGTGGCCGACGGCAAACCCGGCCAGCAGGATAAAAAACTGGTGCCCGTGCAAACCGCAGACGGCATCCAAGTCATGTCCATCGGTTTTCTGGTCGACACCGACCAAGCCGTGGTGTGGCGCGGCCCCATGCTCAGCCAGGCGTTGCAGCAGCTGCTGTTCCAAAGCGAATGGGATGACGTGGACTACCTTTTCATCGACCTGCCGCCCGGCACCGGCGACATCCAGCTCACCCTGTCGCAGAAAATCCCCGTAACCGGCTCGGTGGTGGTTACCACACCGCAAGACATCGCATTGATTGACGCGCGCAAAGCGGTGGACATGTTCCAAAAAGTCAACATCCCGATTTTCGGCGTATTGGAAAACATGTCGGTACACGTCTGCACCCGTTGCGGCCACACCGAAGCCCTGTTCGGCAGCGACGGCGGCAAGCATCTGGCGGAAAAACTGTCCGTCCCCCTGCTCGGCCAGCTCCCGCTGGCATTGGGCGTGCGCGAAGCGATGGACAACGGTACCGTAGCCGCACTCTTCGAACAACACCCCGCCGTAGCGGAAATCTACACCGATGCCGCGTGGCAGATTGCGCAAACCATTGCCGACAAGGGCAGGGATTTCAGCAGCCGCTTCCCCAAAATCGTGGTGGAATAAGGACTGCAACGATAAAGGCCGTCTGAAAATATTTTCAGACGGCCTTTTTGCATTTGACCCGTGATTGCATTGCCGACGATAACCGTGTTTGCACCAACCGTTCAGACGGCCTGTGAACCGAGGCCGTCTGAAAAAGCAGTGCCGCGGAAACCAAACACCATACGATACATTCATTATGGTAGATCTCAACCACCCCAAGCCGTCGCAACAAATCCCCAAAGCAGCCGCACCACAGTACCGCAATGCACACCCGGCCCGTTTCGCCAACCGCTCTCAATATTGGCCCGCAACCTTTTCAGACGGCCTGAAACCACTTACAATCCGTTGTTTTTAACATTTTCTTACAGACAGCAGATATGACATTTTCCGTGGTAAACAGCCGTGCTTTGAGCGGCATGGACGCACCCTTGGTGGAAGTGGAAACCCACCTTGCCAACGGTCTGCCGCAATTCAACATCGTCGGGCTGCCCGACACGGAAGTGAAAGAAAGCCGCGACCGCGTGCGTGCCGCCATCATTCAGAGCGGCTTTGAATTTCCTGCCAAAAAAATCACCGTCAATCTTGCACCGGCCGACCTGCCCAAAGAATCGGGACGCTTCGATCTGCCCATCGCCGTCGGCATTCTTGCCGCTTCCGCGCAAATCAACCCCAACGATTTGGACAAATACGAATTTGCAGGCGAACTGGCCCTATCGGGAAAACTGCGTGCGGTCAGAGGCGCACTGGCGATGGCCTGGCAGGGACAGCAGGCGGGGAGAGCGTTCGTCCTGCCCGCACCCAACGCCGCCCAAGCAGCGGTAATGCGCGGTATCGAAGTGTACGGCGCGGAGAGTTTGGGCGAAGTCGCCGCACATCTGAACCAAATACAGTCTTTGCCGCGCAGCGTGCCGCATACCGACAGGCCGTCTGAATCCGACAACGAAGCCCTGCCCGATTTGAAAGACGTAAAAGGCCAGCACACCGCGCGACTGGCCTTGGAAATCGCCGCCGCAGGCGGACACAGCCTGCTGATGATGGGGCCGCCCGGCACGGGCAAATCCATGCTGGCAAAACGTCTGCCCTCCATCATGCCGCCGCTGACCGACGACGAACTGATGGAAGTCTGGGCCATCCGCTCCCTCGTTCCCAAATACATGAACGATTTCAAACGGGAACGCCCGTTTTCCTACATCCACAACTCCGCCAGCCCCACCGCATTGGTCGGCGGCGGCTCAGACCCGCGTCCCGGCGAAATCTCGCTGGCCACACACGGCATTCTGTTTTTGGACGAACTGCCCGAATTCGACCGCAAAGTTTTGGAAATGCTGCGCGACCCGCTGGAAAGCGGGCAGATCCACATTTCCCGCGCCGCACGGCAAGTAACCTACCCCGCCAAATTCCAACTCGTCGCCGCCATGAACCCCTGCCCCTGCGGCTATCTCGGCCACCCGACCAAACCCTGCCGCTGCACGCCCGAAGCCGTGAAACGCTACCGCGACAAAATCTCCGGTCCCCTGCTCGACCGAATCGATTTAACCATCGAAGTACCCGTATTGCCTGCTGCCGATCTGACCGGCGCACAGGCAGGCGAAAGCAGCGCGGCTGTCTTACAGCGCGTCATCCAAGCCAGAGCCATCCAACAGGTGCGGCAAGGCAAAACCAATGCCAAACTCAGCCCGACCGAATTGGACGGCATTGCCCTCATCGAAGACACCGCCAAACAAGCCCTTGCACAGATGCTGGAAAAACTTTCCCTTTCCGCCCGCAGCTACCACCGCATTTTACGCGTCGCCCGCACCTTGGCAGATTTGGCAGACGATGAAACGGTCAACCGCAACCATGTATTGAAAGCAGTGAGTTTCCGCAGGGCTTTATAGCAAATAAACTTATTTATCGATACACACCTGAAACAGCCAATCCACATCCGTAATTCGCAGCCGATTCCTAACACCTTTAATCCAAGCCCACTTTTTCTCTATCTGATTCAGATCGGGGCTATAAGGTGGAAGC
>NZ_JBHCJY010000076.1:0-11141 GCF_041804105.1 Neisseria sp. | reverse complement strand
GTCGGCGAGCGCGCAGATGGTGCGGCCGGCCATGTTATTGCCGATGCTGTCGAGCAGCTCCAAATCTTCGGGTTTGCCTTTGCCGCTGGCGATGCGGTGCACGATGCCAAAAACCTAAAACAAAACATGACGCTTGCCGAACAGCGTTTGTGGTATCACTTGCGCGGCAAACGGTTGAACGGCATTAAATTTCGCCGACAACAAACCATAGGCGGATATATTGTTGATTTTGTGAGCATGGAATGCAAAATCATCATCGAGTTAGACGGCGGGCAACACGCCGAACAAGCCGCCTACGATAATGCGCGAACCGAATTTTTAAACAGCCAAGGTTATCGCGTGGTGCGGTTTTGGAATAACGAAGTCTTGCAGCAAACAGAAAATGTATTGGCAGAAATATTGAAACAATGCGGCAGCGCTTGCCTCCACCCTAACCCTCCCCCGTTGGAGACGGGGGAGGGGATAGGTTAGTGAAGCAGCCGATATTTCAGGCCGTCTGAAAACAGGTACGCAGGTTGGGTAATGACCCAACGCTGTTTGAACCGTAAAAATTTTTGTTGGGTTTCCAACCCAACCTACCAAACTCTCCCGACTTTTGGGGGAGGGGATGGATTAGCGGAACAGCCAATATTTCAGGCCGTCTGAAAACAGGTTGATGAATTATCTGCTAAACACGAAAACCCGCCGCGTTTCCCGAATGTCCGCGTATATGGAGCAAACAATCATGACTTTTGACATCCGTTCCCAAATCAGCCGTTTTGAAACCGCCATCAATACTGCCGACGAAGCCCTGATGAACGAGTTGGTGGATGCTTCCGCACCGTTCTATACGCCTGCTTCACCCGAGCCTTTATACGGTGCAGAGGGATTTCTGGCTCTGATCCGCTTTATGCGCGAGGGTTTTCCCGATATACGGTGGAAATTGGAAGAAACCGTTGCCGAAACCGATAAAATCGCCGTGCGCTGGACATGCAGCGGCACGCACCAAGGCACATTTATGGGCGTGCCGCCCACAGGAAAACGGTTTTCCGTCGGCGTGATGAATTTTTACGATTTCAACAGCGAAGGCAAAATCATCCGCGACACCGCCGCCGAAGGCATGATAGGCATCTTCCGCGCTATCGGTTTGCTGCCGTAGCGTAGGGCGGGGTGTAAATCCACCGTTTCGGGCGGCACGTAGGTTGGGTCATGACCCAACGCTATTTGAAAAGCAAAGATTTTGTTGGGTTTCCAACCCAACCTACTCAACTGAAAAAACAGAGCGAGATAAAAATAAGGCCGTCTGAAAAATTTCAGGCAGTCTGAAAACCGAGAAAACCGACAGCTGAAAATATCCGAGGCCGTCTGAAAGTTTGTCTTAGACAAATACAAAGGCCGTCTAAAAAACGCCTTTGAAAATAAAAGCGAACCGCTGGGCGGCAAGCCCGTAAAAAATAATCAGGCCGTCTGAAATATCGGGTTATGCAACCCGACCTTATTCAGTACGTAGGTTGGGTCATGACCCAACGCTGTCTGACACGAAAAGATACTGTTGGGTTTCCAACCCAACCTACCAGAATTTTCAGACGGCCTAAACAAAAAACCTTTAAAAATCCGTAACTAGGAAACAACCATGTTACAAATCGAAATCGACGGTAAACAAATCGCAGTGAAGCAGGGCGCGACGGTGATGGAGGCGGCGCACGAGCTGGGTACCTACATCCCGCATTTCTGCTACCACAAAAAACTTTCCATCGCCGCCAACTGCCGCATGTGTCTGGTGGAAGTGGAAAAAGCCCCCAAGCCGCTGCCTGCCTGCGCCACGCCGGTAACCGACGGCATGGTGGTGCACACCCATTCGGCCAAAGCCAAGCAGGCGCAGGAAGGGGTGATGGAGTTTCTGCTCATCAACCACCCGCTCGACTGCCCGATTTGCGATCAGGGCGGCGAGTGCCAGTTGCAGGATTTGGCGGTGGGCTACGGCAAATCCGCCAGCCGCTACACCGAAGAAAAACGCTCGGTAGTCGGCAAAGACATGGGGCCGCTGGTTTCCGCCGCAGAAATGAGCCGCTGCATCCACTGCACCCGCTGCGTGCGTTTTACCGAAGAAATCGCCGGTATGCAGGAAATCGCCATGGCCAACCGCGGCGAGTTTTCCGAAATCATGCCGTTTATCGGCAAAGCGGTGGAAACCGAATTGTCGGGCAACGTGATTGATTTGTGCCCCGTCGGCGCGCTTACCAGCAAACCGTTCCGTTACGATGCCCGCTCGTGGGAATTGAGCCGCCGCAAATCGATTTCCGCCCATGACGCGCTGGGCAGCAACCTGATTGTGCAAACCAAAGACCACACCGTGCGCCGCGTGCTGCCGCTGGAAAACGAAGCCATCAACGAATGCTGGATTGCCGACCGCGACCGTTTCGCTTACGAAGGCCTGTATCACGAAAGCCGTCTGAAAACGCCGAAAATCAAACACGGCGGCGAGTGGAAAGAGGTGGATTGGCAAACCGCACTGGATTATGTGCGCCACACCGTCGAGTGCATCGCCAAAGAAGACGGCGCGGAGCAAATCGGCGTGTGGGCGAACCCGATGAACACGGTGGAAGAGCTGTATCTGGCGAAAAAACTTTCAGACGGCCTCAACATCAAACATTTCTCCACGCGCCTGATGCAGCAGGACAGCCGTCTTTCAGGCAGCCTGAAAGGGGCGCAGTGGCTGGGCATGAGCATCGAAGATTTGGGCAATGCCCAAGCCGTGCTGGTGGTGGGCGCGAACCTGCGCAAAGAGCAGCCGCTCCTGACCGCCCGCCTGCGCCGCGCCGCGAAAAACGGTACCGCGCTGGGCATCATCGCGTCCAACCGCGAAACCCTGCACATGCCTTTGGCCGCACACGAAATCATTCATCCGAACGAATGGGCAGGCCGTCTGAAAGCCTTGGCGCAAGACCTTGAAAACGGCATTTCAGGCAGCCTGAAAAACGCCGAAACCGCCGCCGTGATTCTTGGTGCGGAAGTGCAGAACCACCCCGATTACGCCGCCATTTACGCCGCCGCGCAAGCCTTGGCCGCCGCCACGGGCGCGAAGCTCGGCATTCTGCCGCAGGCCGCCAACAGCGTCGGCGCCGACCTGCTCGGTGTGAACGCGGGCGACAGCGTGCAGCAGATGGTTGCCGCGCCTAAGAAACTGGTAATGCTGATGAATGTGGAACCCGAAATCGACGTTGCCGGCGGTGGTGCGGCCGTGGCCGCACTGAAACAGGCGCAGAGCGTGATGGCGTTTACCGCGTTTGAAAGCGAGACCCTGCGCGACGTGTGCGACATCATGCTGCCCATCGCGCCGTTTACCGAAACTTCAGGCAGCTTCGTCAGCATGGAAGGCCGTCTGCAATCGTTCCACGGCGTGGTGAAAGGCGTGGGCGAGAGCAAACCTTTGTGGAAAGTGCTGCGCGTGCTGGGCAACGTGTTCGGTATTCAGGGCTTTGACCACGAAAGCAGCGAACAGGTGCTGGCCGAAGCCGTGCGTGCCGAAGACATTCCCTCGCGGTTGAGCAACCAGAGCAATTGGCAGGGCGACAGCATTATTCAGACGGCCTCCAAACTCGTGCGCGTCGGCGGCGTGGGCATTTACCACACCGACCCCGTCGTGCGCCGTTCCGCACCCTTGCAGCAGACCAGCCACGCGCAAACGCCCGCCGCCCGCGTCCACCCGCTCACGCTCGCCGCACTCGGCCTGATTGACGGCGACACGGTTACCGCCAAACAAAACGGCGGCGCGGTTCAGGTAGCCGTAGCCGCAGACGACAGCCTGCCCGAAAACACGGTGTACCTGCCGCTGCACAGCGCAAACGCCGCGCTGGGCGCACTGATGAACAGCATTGAACTGGAAAGGGCCTAATCATGCAGGAATGGTTCCAAGCCTTATTCGCCGACCAGCTCGGCCTGGGCGCAATCGGCAGCGACATCGGTTTGGTGGTGTCCATCATCGTCAAAATCGTGCTGATACTCGCCCCGCTGATTCTTACCGTGGCCTACCTGACCTATTTCGAGCGCAAAGTCATCGGCTATATGCAGCTGCGCGTCGGCCCCAACGTAACCGGCCCGTGGGGTTTGATTCAGCCGTTTGCCGACGTATTGAAACTGCTGTTTAAAGAAGTAACCCGCCCCAAGCTCTCGAACAAAGCCCTGTTCTACATCGGCCCCATGATGTCTCTGATGCCCGCGTTCGCCGCGTGGGCGGTGATTCCGTTTTCCGACGAATGGCTGCTTGCCAACGTCGATGCGGGTCTGCTCTACATCCTGATGATTACCTCGCTGTCCGTGTACGGCGTGATTATCGCGGGCTGGGCGTCCAACTCCAAATACTCCTTCCTCGGCGCGATGCGTTCGTCCGCCCAAACCATTTCCTATGAAATCGCCATGGGCGCGGCACTCGTGTGCGTGGTGATGGTTTCAGGCAGTATGAACTTCAACGACATCGTTGCCAGCCAAGCCAAAGGCATCGCGGGCGGTTCGATTTTCTCGTGGAACTGGTTTGCGCTCTTCCCCGTGTTCATCGTGTACCTGATTTCCGCCGTCGCCGAAACCAACCGCGCCCCGTTCGACGTGGCCGAGGGCGAATCCGAAATCGTGGCCGGTTTCCACGTCGAATACTCCGGCTTCGCGTTCGCACTCTTTTTCCTGGCCGAATACATCTTTATGATACTCATCGGCGCGCTCACCGCCATCATGTTTCTCGGCGGCTGGCTCTCCCCCTTCCCGCAAAGCTGGGGCACCATCGGCGCACCGAGCGCGTTTTGGATGTTCGCCAAAATGGCCTTCATTCTCTACGGCTACCTGTGGATACGTGCCACCTTCCCCCGCTACCGTTACGACCAAATCATGCGGCTGGGCTGGAAAGTGCTGATACCGATTACCTTCGTGTGCATCGTATTGCTCGGCCTGTGGATGATTTCGCCGTTGAGCTTGTGGAAATAGTTTTCAGGCAGTCTGCCCCCTTTTTTCAACAGGAAAGCCAAAATGCAAACCATCCAATTAAACAACGGTGTAACTATGCCAGCCGTCGGTTTCGGCGTGTTCCAAATCGGCGATAAAGAAACCGAACAGGCGGTGCTTTCGGCATTGCAGGCAGGGTATCGCCTGATTGACACCGCAGCGGTATACGGCAACGAAGCAGGCGTGGGACGTGCGATTGCCAAAAGCGGCATTCCCCGAGAAGAAATTTTTGTAGTAACCAAATTGTGGATTCAAAAGCATGATGCCTACGAAAACACAAGCAAAGCACTGGACAGCTCATTGGCACGCTTGGGCTTGGATTATGTGGACTTGTATTTGATGCATCAGCCTGTGGGCGACATTCACGCACAATGGCGGTCGATGGAAGCGGCGTACAAGGCAGGTAAAGCCAAAGCAATCGGCGTGAGCAATTTCCACCCCGACCGTTTGCAGGACTTGATGGCATTGAATGAAATCAAACCTGCGCTCAACCAGCTTGAAACCCACCCGTTCTACCAACGCGAAGCCGAACTGAAATTCCATGCCGAACACGGTATTGTGCAGCAGGCTTGGAGTCCGCTGGCAGAAGGCAAATTTGATATTTTCAGCAACCCGGTTTTAACGCAAACCGCCGCCAAACACGGCAAATCGGTGGCACAAGTGATGCTGCGCTGGCTCAACCAACGCGGCGTGGCGATTATCCCTAAATCCGCCCGCCCCGAACGGATGGCGGAAAATCTTGACCTGTTCGGCTTTGAACTGGATGCGGATGATATGGAGAAAATCGCCACGCTCAACCGCAACGAAATCATCTTTGATTTGCGCGAACCTGCGAATGTGCAATGGCTGATTGAATTTCAGGGATTTTCTTTTTGATGGCGTGCAGCTTGGGTCAAAATCCGACAACAACCGGTGTCGTACTTTCAGGCAGCCTGTCCTCCGAAAAAACCATTACCAAACCCCTAGAACCAAAAGGGCGACCAACATGGCAAATTTAGTCAAAACCTTCCTGCTCGGCGAACTCGTCAAAGGCATGGGCGTTACGCTCAAAAATTTCTTCGCCCGCAAAGACACCATCATGTTCCCTGAGGAAAAAACGCCGCAGTCCGTGCGTTTCCGCGGCCTGCACGCGCAGCGCCGCTACCCCAACGGCGAAGAACGCTGCATCGCCTGCAAACTGTGCGAAGCCGTCTGCCCCGCCATGGCGATTAACATCGAGAGCGAAGAGCGCGCCGACGGCACGCGCCGCACCACGCGTTACGACATCGATTTGACCAAATGCATTTTCTGCGGTTTCTGCGAAGAAGCCTGCCCCACCGATGCCATCGTGGAAACCCACATCTTCGAGTACCACGGTGAGAAAAAAGGCGACCTGCACATGACCAAACCGATTCTGCTCGCCATCGGCGACCGGTACGAAGCCGAAATCGCCAAACGCAAAGCGGCGGATGCGCCTTACCGTTAAGGCCGTCTGAAAGGTGTAGGTCGGGCATTGATGCCCGACGGAAAACCGTTTAACCACAGCAAGGAGAACCGCCATGTCCCTGCACGGAAGCTGCCATTGCGGCAACGTTACCTTTACCGTAGAAGGTACGCCCGAAAAAGTTTTTGAATGCAACTGTTCCTATTGCAGCCGCAAAGGATGGCTGATTTGGATGGTGCCGCGCAGCATGCTCAACATCGAGTCGGGCGCAGATGGGCTTGAAACCTATCTGTTTAACAAGCGTGAGAGAGAGCACAAATTCTGCCCGACCTGCGGTGTGCCGCCGTTCAGCTTTGCCGAGTTCAACGGAGTACCCATGGCAGCCGTAAACGCCCGCTGTCTGACCGATTTCGACTGGACATCCCTACCGCGCGAAGCTGTGGACGGAAAATCGTATTAAAAATAAAGTCAGGGCTGTCGGACGGCAATGCCCGTACGGTACTTTTATGAAAGCCGACCATGAATACATTGAATGAGGTACGCCGCAGCATAGACGAACTGGACCAAAAGCTGATTGCCCTGCTGGCAGAGCGTCAACAACTGGTGGAACAGGCAGGCCGTCTGAAACCGCGCGGCGATATACAGGCCGTGGCCGCTCCCGAACGTGTACTTCAAGTGATTGCCGGCCGCCGCAGGCAGGCTGCCGAAGCGGGTTTGTCGCCCGACGTGGCCGAAGCCGTTTGGCGTGCAATGATAGAGGCATTTATCCGTTTGGAAACCGAAATCAACCAAGCTGAATAAGCGGGCAGTAGGGCAACCCGATAAAATCCTACCGTCTGAAATTTCGGATTGACCGTATCGGCCTGACGGTTTTCAGGCAGCCTGAAAACCCCGTCCGAAGCCGTTTCAGACGGCATGAAAAAGATTAAAAAACCAACCGAGAAAGAGCAACACCATGACCTTCTCCCTAATCATGTTTTACGTTTTGGCCGCCGTGATACTCTTCGGCGCGCTCAAAACCGTAACCGCCAAAAACCCCGTGCACGCCTCGCTGTATCTCGTGCTCACGTTCTGCATGAGCGCGATGATGTGGATGCTGATGCAGGCCGAGTTCCTCGGCATCACGCTGGTGGTGGTGTATGTGGGCGCGGTGATGGTGCTGTTCCTGTTTGTCGTGATGATGCTGAACATCGACATCGAAGAAATGCGTGCGGGCTTCTGGCGCAACGCCCCCGCCGCCGCGATTGTCGGCGTGCTGATGGCCGTGGTGCTCATCATGATTCTGGTTGCGCCCGACACTAACCTCGCCGCTTTCGGCCCGATGAAAGACATCCCCGCCGATTACAGCAACGTGCGCGATTTGGGCAGACAGATTTACACCACCTACCTGCTGCCGTTCGAGCTGGCCGCCGTGCTGCTCGTGCTCGGCATGGTCGCCGCCATCGCGCTGGTGCACCGCAAGTCCACCAATGAAAAATACATCAACCCCGCCGACCAGGTAAAAGTGAACGCCGCCGAAGGCCGCCTGCGCATGGTAAAAATGGACGCAGTAAAACAAGAACCCAAGCAGCCTGAAACCGAAGTTTCAGACGGCCGAGCCGAGGAGGGCAAAGCATGATTACGATTACACACTATCTGGTGCTGGCCGCGCTCCTGTTCGGCATCAGCGCGATGGGCATCTACATGAACCGCAAAAACGTGCTGGTGCTGCTGATGTCGATAGAGCTGATGCTGTTGGCGGTAAACTTCAACTTCATCGCCTTCTCGCAATACCTCGGCGACACCGCAGGGCAGATTTTCGTGTTCTTCGTGCTCACCGTCGCCGCTGCCGAAAGCGCGATTGGCCTGGCGATTATGGTGCTGGTGTACCGCAACAGGCAGACCATCAACATCGCCGATTTGGATACGCTCAAAGGCTGATGTTTTCAGACGGCATTCAGGCTGCCTGAAAAGATTGGAGGCCGTCTGAAGACGGAATGAAAGCCGGGCATCAATCCCCGACCAACTTGATGGAAACCCTCAATACGCCTTCCCAGTACAGGCGGGAACCCACGGCCGATAAGGGATTTCCCGACGAAACGAAAAATGAAGCGAATTTCCCCTCCGCCTGCTACTGCGCATGCTGATGATATACCGTTGGCCAAACTCCGCGGGCTTGGGCCTAAAAGTGTGATGGCTCTTGCTCGGGTCGGCATTACTACCGTGGCGCAGCTGCGTGAAGCAGGTTCTGTCGGTGCCTACGAAAAACTGGTACTTGCCGGCGTTCCCGTCAGTCTCAATATGCTTTGGGCGATGGAGGGGGCACTGTCAGACCGGGACTGGCGCGTAGTGGCTAAGGAAGATAGGCTGTGGCTGCTGACAGAGTTGGAATTGCGCGGAATATCTCCCTGAACAGGATGGCGGAAAATTGCGGGTCAAATCCGTAGGCCGTCTGAAAACATCCGAACGGAACCGGCAATGAAAAGCATAGACGAACAAAGCCTGAACAATGCCTACCGCCTGTTTGAAAGCGGCGATATAGACCTTATCGAAGTCGGCACCACCGCAGGTTTACAGCAAATCCACCGCTATCTGTTCGGCGGGCTTTACGGGTTTGCCGGCGAAATCAGGGAAGACAATATTTCCAAAGGCGGCTTCCGCTTTGCCAACGCCCTGTATTTGAAGGAAGCCTTGGCCAAAATCGAGCAGATGCCCGAGCGGAATTTTGAAGAAATCATCGCCAAATATGTGGAAATGAACATCGCCCACCCGTTTTTGGAAGGCAACGGCAGAAGCACCCGCATCTGGCTGGATTTGGTGCTGAAGAAAAACCTGAAAAAGGTGGTGAACTGGCAAAACGTGGACAAAACCCTGTATTTGCAGGCAATGGAACGCAGCCCCGTCAACGATTTGGAATTGCGCTTTTTATTGCAGAACAACCTGACCGATGACGTGGACAACCGTGAGATGATATTTAAAGGCATTGAACAGTCGTACTATTACGAAGGATATGAAAAAAGCTGAAAGGCCGTCTGAAACGGTAAAGCCGACAGCAACCTGGACATCCTTCTTCCACGGGAGAAGCAGAATCCGAAACATTTCAGACGGCATTCAGGCAGCCTGAAAGGATTGGATGATGAAGATTGAAACGCACACCATCGGCAACATAAAAGCGGCTGAAATCATCACGGAAAGAATTATTTTAAGCTCTGTTGAAGACGGATTGGACTTGTTGGGCAATTTGGCTCATCAGGGATTTGATAAAATCATTCTTCACGAAAAGAATATTGCACCTGATTTTTTTGACTTAAAAACGGGAACAGCAGGAAACATACTGCAAAAGTTCGCACAATACCAAATGTCTTTAGCCATTATCGGGGACTTTTCCAAATTCGAGAGCAAGCGTTTGGACGACTTTATTTTTGAGAGCAACAAAGGCAGACAAATCCGTTTTGCCGGTTCTTTGTCCGAGGCGTTGAAACTGCATAACGCGTAGCTTTTGATGTTTATGGCCGATAAATAATTGTTGAGATTGTAAGCTGCGTTAAGGCCGTCTGAAAGTTTCAGGCAGCCTGAATTACTGAACTGAAAACGGCGGGGTTTATCCCGCCCTATAAAACCGATTTAGATTGAAACCAAACCAACCGATAAAGCTGATAAGGTTAAGAAAATGACTGACATGACTCTCTATCTCGCCATCGCGCTCACGCCGCTTGCAGGCTGTTTGCTGGCGGGGCTGTTCGGCAAACAGATCGGCCGCGCGGGTGCGCATACGGCGACCATACTCGGCGTGGCGGTGTCCGCCGTGCTGTCGGCCTATGTGCTGTGGGGCTTTATCGACGGCTCGCGCGCGAAGTTCGACGAGAATGTCTACACCTGGCTCACGATGGACGGCATCGACTTTTCGGTGGGCTTTCTGGTGGACAGCCTGACCGCGATGATGATGGTGGTGGTGACCAGCGTGTCGCTGATGGTGCACATCTACACCATCGGCTACATGAAAGACGAAGTAGTCGGCTACCAACGCTTTTTCAGCTATATCTCTTTGTTTACGTTCAGCATGTTGATGCTGATTATGAGCAACAACTTTATCCAGCTCTTTTTCGGCTGGGAAGCGGTGGGCTTGGTTTCGTATCTGCTGATCGGTTTCTATTTCAAACGCGAAAGCGCGATTTTCGCCAACCTGAAAGCGTTTTTGGTCAACCGTGTCGGCGATTTCGGCTTTATTCTCGGCATCGGTTTGGTGCTGGCCTATTTCGGCGGCAGCCTGCGCTATGCGGATGTGTTCGCCTATCTGCCCAACGTGCAACACGCCACCATCCAGCTTTTTCCGGGTGTGGAATGGAGCTTGATTACCGTTACCTGTCTGCTGCTGTTTGTGGGTGCGATGGGTAAATCGGCGCAGTTCCCGCTGCACGTTTGGCTGCCCGATTCTATGGAAGGCCCGACGCCGATTTCGGCTTTGATTCACGCGGCCACCATGGTAACCGCCGGCTTGTTTATGGTGTCGCGTATGTCGCCGATTTACGAGCTTTCCACCACCGCCTTGAGCGTGATTATGGTGGTGGGCGCGATTACCGCACTGTTTATGGGCTTTTTGGGCACCATTCAAAACGACATCAAACGCGTGGTGGCTTATTCCACTCTGTCGCAATTGGGCTATATGACCGTGGCTTTGGGCGTGTCGGCCTATTCGATTGCGATGTTCCATGTGATGACCCACGCCTTCTTCAAAGCCCTGCTGTTCTTGGCTGCGGGCAGCGCCATT
>NZ_JBHCJY010000075.1:0-3772 GCF_041804105.1 Neisseria sp. | reverse complement strand
GGGTTCGGCGGACTGGATGCGGGTGGCGATATCCAGCGTTTGGCCTTCTTGTGTGGTGCGCAGGTAGCGGATGTCGATGCGGGCAACCACCATCATGATGCCGTCGAGCAGGCGCAGCAGGTTGTGCCGTTCGAAAAAAGCCCAGCGCGCTTCTTCGAGAAATTCGAGATAGCGCGCGTTGTTGACATGGCCGTAGCCGTCGAGGTGATAACTGCGTATGCGTATGCGGGTCATGCGAAAGGCCGTCTGAAAACTTAATTCAGGGTGATGGGCTGGAAGATTTCGCGGCCGAGCGGTTCTTGTTCCAAATCGGTCAATACGGTGGAAAGTTGGATGTCGAACCATTCGTTGAAGATGTCGGGGTCCAAATCGGGCCACAGGCTTTCGTCTTCGCACCAGTCGGCCAGCTCGGCGGCGAAAAGCTGTTCGTAGCGGCTTTCGATTTCGTCCCACACTTCGTCGGCGGTTTCGCAGGGGCGTACGAGATAGGAATTGGAATCGGCCTGCAGGTCTTCGAGACGGATGTCTTCGGGGCTTTCGGGCAGTGATTGCAGCCAGTTCCAAAACGGCTCGAGGGGAATCAGGAAAAATACGCTGCGGTTAACTTCATACATGGCTGTGCTCCTGCAAATAGATGGGGGAATGATATAGCAAAGGGGGGTGAAAATCTATAACGGTTCGGGCATCAGCCTGTGCGAATCTGCCGTTTGCGGCATATTTTGCGTGGTCGCTGTTGTGTTGCAAGCGGTGTCTGTTAAAAATTTTCGGCCGTCTGAAAATGTTTTCAGACGGCCTCGGGTTGTGTGCCTGTTTATTCGCGGTGATAGGGGTGGTTGTGCAGAATCGATACGGCGCGGTAGAGCTGTTCGGTGAGCAGCACGCGTACCATGCCGTGCGGCAGGGTGAGGCTGGACAGGCGCATCATCAGGCGCGCCTGTTGCTTGAGCCGGTCGGTCATGCCGTCGGCACCGCCGATAACGAAGCAGACGTGCTCGCCGTTGCGTTGCCAGTTTTCCAAATGACCCGCCAGCTCTACCGATGTGGGGGCTTTGCCGCGCTCGTCGAGCACCACCAAAAACGCGCCGGCGGGTATGGCTTCGAGTATGCGTTTTTCTTCTGCGGCCATGCCTTGGGCGGCGTTCACGCCGGCGCCGCGCTTTTCGGGTTTGATTTCTTTTAAGGTGTAGCAAACATCGCGCCCGAAACGCTTGGCGTATTCGTTGACGGCTTCATCGACCCAGCGCGGCATTTTGGTGCCGACGGCCAAAACGGTGATGTTCATAATGGATAATCTTTCTGTCCGGCAAAATCTTGTTTGGTTGCGGTTGGCTTGATGGGTTATGTTTTCAGACGGCTTTGATAAGGCGCAGCGGCGGCGGATACCAAACAGGCCGTCTGAAAACATACATAATGGTTCAGACGGCCTGTTGGCACATTCAATAATGCGGCGGGATTTCGTCTGCCGGATTGTATGCGGCACCGCTGCCTTCGCCTCCCTTTTCTTGCAGTCGCCGGTAGAGCAGCCTGAGCTGCCCCTGCTGCAAATCCAACGCTTGCTGCATCTTGGCGACGGTGTTGTTGAGGCTGTCGATTAAATCGGCCTGCAACGCGGTTTGGATTTCCAATTCGATGATGCGGTTTTCGAGGTTTTGCATCACAACACCATGGCGGCAATCCAACCCGATACCATCAGCGGCAGGTTGTAGTGTAGAAAGGTGGGAATAACCGTGTCGCGCATATGGTCGTGCTGGCCGTCCACATTCAAACCGGCGGTGGGGCCGAGCGTGGAGTCGGAAGCGGGCGAACCGGCATCGCCCAGCGCGCCTGCGGTGCCGATAATCGCCAGCGTTGCCATCGGTGAGAAGCCCATGCCCACGCACAGCGGCACATAAATCGCGGTGATAATCGGCAGGGTGGAAAACGAGCTGCCGATGCCCATGGTTACCAACAACCCCACCAGCAGCATCACAAAAGCGGCCATGCCTTTGCTGCCGGCAAACATATCGGCCGAGGTTTTTACCAGCGGCTCGATCTGGCCGGTGGCCTTCATCACTTCGGCAAAACCTTGTGCGGCAATCATGATAAAGCCGATCATCGCCATCATTTTCACGCCGTTGTTAAACACGGCATCGGCTTCGCCCCAGCGCACCACACCGGCGGCCATAAACACGGCAAAGCCGACCATCGCGCCCAGTAGCAGGGAGTCGGCCCATAATTGCACGGCAAACGACACCACAATCGCCGCCAACGCCACCCAGCTGCGGTAGGCAGACATTTTCGGCTGCACCATCGCCTGATGGTTGGCCTCCACATCGGCGGAAGTGTTTTGATAGGCGCGCGGGCGGCGGTAGCTGAAAAACACCGCAATCAGCAGGCCGGCAACCATGCCCAAAGCGGGAATGGTCATGGCGTGAATCACGTTTACGTTATCCACGTTCAGACCCGACTTATTGATATTGCCCACCAGAATCTGTTTCAAGAAAATTTCGCCGAATCCGTAGGGCAGCCACATATAAGTGGTAACCAAGCCGAAAGTTATCACGCAGGCAAGCAGGCGGCGGTCGATCTGCATACGGTTGAACACCAGCAGCAGCGGCGGAATAATCAACGGAATAAAGGCGATATGAATCGGAATCAGGTTTTGGCTCATGATACTCATAGCCAAAAGAGCCAGCAGCAGCCCCCATTTGATGCTGCCGATGCGGCCGGGCACATTGTCGCGCACATGGTTGGCATCCAAACGGCGGATAACCGCATTGGCCAGCGTTTGCGGCAAGCCCGAATGGGCGATGGCCACGGCGAAAGCACCGAGCATGGCATACGAAAGCGCAATCTGCGCGCCGTTGGCCAGGCCGGTTTGAAACACTTTCATGGTTTCCGCCAAGCCCAATCCGGCCATCAGGCCGCCGGCAAGCGCGCCCAGCAGCAGGCTCAACACCACATGCACACGCGCAAGCGATAGTGCGAGCATCACAAAAACCGCAATCACCACGGCATTCATATCTGTTTCTCCACAAAAATAACGGCGGAACGGCCGCATCAACATAAATTTCCAACCGGCAGGATTTTACCTGCGAGTTGAAAGGTTTACAAACTTTAAAGTCCTGCAAGCCGCTGCATACCGCCGATTCTGTGCGGGATAAAACGATTGTTGCCGGTAAAGTGCCCGCCAAAGCTGCCCGGTTCGGGGCGTATGGATGTGTTTGCAACAGATTGGCAAGTGCTTTAAATTTACCTAAGTAAAAATATTGCCAATTTTAGTAAACAATCGGATAATTCCAATATCCTGACGGCGGATATTTTTGATATTCGGTATGTATAAATTCTTTCACGAGATTTACGGTGCAGCCCGCAATCAATATAGAAAGCCTGCAAGATAACTTCCAACACAACGCTGAAAATAAATACGGCCGGTATTTTTAACCGGTTGTTTTAATAAAAGGACTTTACACATGAAAACGGTAAAAAAACTCTTCGTACTCACCTCAACAGCAGCAGCTTTATTGGCTTCCGGCATGGCCGCGGCGGAAACCAAAACCGCCGACTTCCACGTTACCATCCGCATCAAACCCGTTTGCGAAGTGGCTACCAACAGCGGCGATGCGCCCACGGTAGAAGAATCTGTGCGTTTTGCCGGCGCAGACATCGATTTCGGCGAATACTTCTCCAACCACAACACCGATGTTGACGGCCAAAGCAAGGCCGGCGGTTCAGACGGCATTGCCGTGAAATGCACCAAAGGCACGCCTTATCAAATCGCTCTTACCCCCGC
>NZ_JBHCJY010000074.1:0-9369 GCF_041804105.1 Neisseria sp. | reverse complement strand
TCGTGAAACGAGCCGCCGACGAAATCCCCGACGCGCCCGCCTCTCTCTATCTGCGCCCTACTCTCATCGGCACAGACCCCGTCATCGGCAAGGCCGCCACGCCGTCCGACGGCACGCTGCTGTACATCCTCGCATCGCCCGTCGGCGACTATTTCAAAGCCGGTTCGCCGATGAAACTGCTGGTCGAAACCGAAAACATGCGCTGCGCCCCACACATGGGCCGCGTGAAATGCGGCGGCAACTACGCATCCGCCCTACCCTGGGTGTTGAAGGCCAAAGCCGAGCATGGCGCGCACCAAGTGCTGTTCTGCCCCAACGGCGACGTTCAGGAAACCGCCGCCGCCAACTTCGCGCTGATTAACGGCAATGAAATCATCACCAAACCGCTGACCGCCGAGTTCCTGCATGGCGTTACCCGCGATTCCGTGCTTACCGTCGCCAAAGACATGGGCTACACCGTCAGCGAGCGCAACTTTACCGTGGCCGAACTGAAAGCAGCGGTGGAAAACGGCGCGGAAGCCATTCTCACCGGCACCGCAGCGGTGATTTCGCCCGTTACCTCGTTCGTTATCGGCGGGCAGGAAATCGCCGTGCAGAGCACCGAACGCGGCAACGCCATCCGCAAAGCCGTTACCGACATCCAATACGGTTTGGCCGAAGACAAATACGGCTGGCTCGTGGAAGTGTGCTGATTGGAAAGGCCGTCTGAAAAACGTTTTTTCAGACGGTCTTTGCGGTAAAATATACCCATGACTTACCCGCTACATACGGGTTTTATATTTTTTCAGACGACATTCCCATGAGTAAACAGCTTCTCGGCCTGATTTTCCTGCCTGCGGGCATTTTGAGTATGTGCGCGGCGGCGTTGTGGCAGATGTACACGGTCATGACGGAAAGCCACACGCTCAACCGCTTTAAAGACCGCCAACTGGTGTGGGTCGTGGCCGCGCTGTTTTTCAGCTTCACGCTCGCGCTGTACTGGTTTTGCCCGAACGCACGCAAAAAAGGCCTGCTGTTTGCGCTGCTCGGCGGCGGCGGCGCGCTGATGTACGGATTGGCAAGGATTTGGCTGCCATTCAAATCTTAAGGCGTTGCGCTGTAAACGGTTTCCGTAAAAAACATCAGGCAAGGTTTGGGACAATGTTTGCATAGCGCCGGTTGGCGCAGAATATTGATTTTGTACGGTCGCAAATGCCCGTCCTTCCCGCGCAGGCGGGAATCCATCGCGAACATTCACAACCGAATGAAAGCAGTTTCTTAAAGCTGAAAATAGATTCCCGCCGGATCGGGAATGACGGCAATCGGAGAAATCCGGCTTATCTGTGTGCCGCCAACACCCTATCCGCACACAGCCAAATATAAATACACTATAAATATCTCAAGTCGTTTTTTCAGACGGCCTTTTCAAACCACCGCATCCCCCAAGGCCGTCTGAAAAACGGTTTTCCATTTCTGCTTCACAAACACAAGGACAAAGATCCATGAATCTGCACGAATATCAGGCAAAGACGCTGCTGGCGCAATACGGCCTGCCGGTAGAACGCTTTATCGTGGCGCGCAGCGGCGCGGAAGCGGCGCAGGCGTTCGACAGGCTCGGCGGCACGCCGGCGGTGGTCAAAGCGCAAATACACGCGGGCGGGCGCGGCAAAGCGGGCGGCGTGAAAACCGTCGGCAGCCTCAACGAAGCGCAGACCGCGGCGGAAGCCATGCTGGGCAGCCGTTTGGTAACGTATCAAACCGATGCGCACGGCCAGCCCGTCGATTGCGTGATGGTCAGCGAAAACGTTTATCCGCTGGCGCGCGAACTGTATCTGGGCATGGTTATCGACCGCAAACGCCGCCGTGTGGCGGTGATGGCATCCACCGAAGGCGGGATGGAAATCGAAAAAGTGGCGGCGGAAATGCCGGAAAAACTGTTCAAAATCACGGTTGACCCGCTCATCGGCCTGATGCCCTGCCATGCGCGGGAACTGGCGTTCAAGCTCGGCTTGGCGGGGGAGCAGACGGGCGGTTTTGTCAAACTGCTGCTGGCGGCCTACCACGCATTTACCGAAAACGATTTTTCGCTGCTCGAAGTCAACCCGCTGGCG
Source organism: Neisseria sp. (assembly GCF_041804105.1). Lineage (GTDB taxonomy): Bacteria > Pseudomonadota > Gammaproteobacteria > Burkholderiales > Neisseriaceae > Neisseria. The sequence continues at coordinate 7,279 of NZ_JBHCJY010000074.1, read as the reverse complement.
CTGCTTTCAGACGGCCGTCTGATGTGTCTCGACAGTAAAATCGGTTTGGACGGCAATGCGCTGTTCCGCCATCCCGACATTCTCGCATTGCGCGATACCGCGCAGGAACATCCCCGCGAAACGGCCGCTTCCGCGCTGGGCCTGAGCTATGTCGCGCTCGACGGTGACATCGGCTGCATGGTCAACGGTGCGGGGCTGGCGATGGCGACGATGGACATCATCAAACTCTACGGCGGCTCGCCCGCGAATTTTCTCGATGTGGGCGGCAGCGCCACCACGGAGCGCGTTACCGAAGCCTTCAAACTGATTCTGACCGACACTTCGGTAAAAGGCATCTTAATCAATATTTTCGGCGGTATCGTGCGCTGCGACATGATTGCCGAAGCGATTGTGGCGGCGGTAAAAGAAATGAGCGTGAACGTGCCGGTGGTGGTGCGTTTGGAAGGCAATAAAGCCGAAGAAGGCGCGCAGATTCTCGAACGGTCGGGTTTGCAGCTGGTTTCCGCCCAAGGTTTGGCGGATGCGGCGCAGAAAATCGTGGCGGCAGTCAAAGGAACGGAGCAATGAGCATCTTAATCGACAAAAACACCAAAGTGCTGGTGCAGGGCTTTACCGGCAAAAACGGCACGTTCCATTCCGAACAGGCCATCGCCTACGGCACGCAGATTGTCGGCGGCGTAACGCCGGGCAAAGGCGGCATGCAGCATCTCGGCCGTCCCGTGTTCAATACCGTCAAAGAAGCCGTGCGCGAAACCGGCGCCGATGCCAGCGTGGTGTATGTGCCCGCGCCGTTCGTACTCGATTCGGTTATCGAAGCCGCCGACGCAGGCATCGGGCTGGTGGTCGTGATTACCGAAGGCGTGCCCACGCTCGACATGCTCAAAGTACGCCGTTATCTCGAAACCGGCGGCTGCCACACCCGCATCATCGGCCCCAACTGCCCTGGCATCATCACGCCCGACGAATGCAAAATCGGCATCATGCCCGGCCACATCCACCGCAAAGGCCGTATCGGCGTCATTTCCCGTTCCGGCACGCTCACTTACGAAGCCGTCGCCCAAACCACGGCACTGGGCTTGGGACAATCCACCTGCATCGGTCTCGGCGGCGACCCGATTCCGGGCATGACCCAAATCGACGCGCTCAAACTCTTCCAAGCCGACCCCGAAACCGACGCCGTGATTATGATTGGCGAAATCGGCGGCACGGCGGAAGAAGAAGCGGCCGAATTTATCCAGTCCGAAGTCGGCAAACCCGTGGTCGGCTATATTGCCGGCGTTACCGCCCCCAAAGGCAAACGCATGGGGCATGCCGGTGCGATTATCTCGGGCGGGAAAGGCACGGCGGAAGAAAAGTTCGCAGCATTCGAGCGCGCAGGCATCGCCTATACCCGCAGCCCCGCCGAATTGGGCAGCACCATGCTGGAAGTCTTAAAAAGCAAAGGGCTGGCCTGATTGAAAAAACATAATCCTTGCGCATAGACCGTGAAGTAAACAGGCCGCCTGAACATGTTTTCAGACGGCCTTAAATGTTTTTGATGGCGGCTTTGACTTTTCAGCCGGGGTTGCACGGAACGTTGGTTTGCACAGCCCCGCGCGCAGCCGTTATTCCCGCTCAGACGGAACTCCGGCTTGGAGTTTAAGAAATTTTTTAGATTCATTCGGTTGCGAATATTAACGATGGATTCGCCTGCGCGGGCATAACGGTTGCCAACAGCCCATCACTTTGAAAGTTGATCGGCCCTGACCGCAACGGTTTCAGACGGCCTTCGTTTCCCAAACCCCGCCCCGTTGACAAACCGCCTTTCCGCCCCTAAATAACGTTTGTCCGAGCAACCCCGCCGGCGCACCGCAATAGAGTGATTACTTGTTTTTTTCACACCCTTTACAAAGCCCGTATCCGCCTTAATACGCATTTTTGCGACAATGGCATTATTCCAGCAAACACAACCCACTATTCAAAAAAGGATTTCCCGGTGAAACGCATTTTTCTGTTCATCATCACCAACATTGCCGTTTTGGCCGTCGTGCGCGTCATTCTTGCGCTGTTCGGCCTCGACGGACATTCCGGCAGCGCACTCGCCACCGCTGCGGTCATCGGTTTCAGCGGTTCGATTGTCTCGCTGCTGATGTCGAAAATGCTGGCCAAACAATCGGTCGGCGCAGAAGTCATTACCCAGCCGCACAACGAAGCCGAAGCCTGGCTGCTCGAAACCGTGGCCGCACAAGCCAAACAGTGGAATCTGAAAACGCCCGAAGTCGCCATCTACCATTCTCCCGAACTGAACGCCTTTGCCACCGGCGCCACCAAAAACAGTTCGCTCGTCGCCGTGAGCACCGGCCTGCTCAAAGGCATGACGCGCGACGAAGTCGAAGCCGTGCTCGCGCACGAAATGGCCCACATCGGCAACGGCGACATGGTTACGCTGACGCTGATTCAGGGTGTGGTCAACACCTTTGTGATTTACTTTGCCCGCCTTGTTGCCGGCGTTGTGGCGCAGGGGCGCGACGGCGAAAGTTCGAGCGGCGTGTATTTTCTCGTCAGCATGGTATTGCAGGTACTGTTCGGCTTCTTGGCGAGCTTTATCGTGATGTGGTTCAGCCGCCAGCGCGAATACCGTGCCGACGCAGGCGCGGCGAAACTCGTGGGTGCGCCGAAAATGATTGCCGCCCTGCAACGCCTGAAAAACGGTTCCGGCGGTCTGCCCAAGCAGATGGACGCGATGGGTATCGGCGGCAACGAACGCGATTCCCTGCTCAGCACGCACCCGTCGCTCGACAACCGCATCGCCCGCTTGAAAGGTCTTTGAAACCTGCCGAACGGCTGTTTCCGATAAAGCCCGCCATACAAACAGGCCGTCTGAAAATATTTTCAGACGGCCTGAATTTTTGGGCTGTGTTTGGATATTGTGTTGTCTGAATATTGTGTTGATTAGAAACCGGCAAAACCGATTTCTCCGACTTCCGTCATTCCCGCGCAGGCGGGACCCATATTTGAAATCCGGTATCTTTTTTTAAATAAGGATCAAAACCGGCTTCCTGCCTGCGCAGGAATGACTGGTCTCCAACCAATCCATTGTACAAACACAATCTGTGCCAAAACGCTAAAATCGAAAATCAAACTGTTCCGGCAGTTCCGTTTCCATTCCCGCAAAACTTTTTTCCAGCGCGGCGGTTTGCAGTTTTTTGCGCCGCATGGCCAGCAGCCGCATGACTTCGTGCTTTTGGCTGTCGTTCATATTCAGCCAGTAAAGCCGTTCTTCGCGGCTGCGCAGGCAGCCTTTGCAGTAGCCTTTGGCATTGGCTTCGCACACGCCGATGCAGGGGCTGGGAATGTCGAAAAAGTCGGGCTGCTGCATAGTTTATCGGGAAACTGGAAAACAGCCCCGATTGTGCTTGAAATACGCGGCTTTATCAATGTTGCGGACAAAGTTTGCCGTGTTTGCGGTTCATTGTTTTCTCCACTTTTTTCGAACCTCTCAAGCCGACCTGCCGTTGCCCAACAGACAGAAATCCGTATATATCCGCACCTGCCAGGGCATAACAACCGATAACGGCGATAACGATGCAACCCGCAGGCCGTCTGAAAATCCGTTATCCGTATGCCGTTAAAAATACAGGCCGTCTTGAAAAACATTTTTCAGACGGCCTTTGTATCACTCTCCGATGACCACAACCAATTTTTTCTTCTTCGGCCGGCGGCGGCGTTTGCCGCTGCCTTCGGGATTTTGCGGTGCGGAGGCGGTCATCCCGTTGCGCTCTTCCTCACCTGCGTGTTGGAACGCCGTCCACCATTTTGCCAGCTCTGCATCTGCGCTGCCCGTTTCGCTGCGCAAAACGAGAAAATCGTAAGCGGCGCGGAAACGGCTTTGGGCCAGCAAACGGTGCGGCCTTGCACCGCGGCGGTGCTCGAACGACGGCTGAAACTGCCAGATTTCGCGCATCGTGGCCGAGAAACGCTGAGGAACGCCCCAGCCTTTTTCAATGTCGTCGCGAAAATCGTTGATGGCGGCATTCATCGCCGCGGCAGGCTTCATGCCGTCTGAAATTTTCCGCTGCCAACGGCTCTCGAACTGCGGCCAAAGCACGGCAGCCAATACGAACCCGACGGATACCGATTTGTCGGCACGCAAACGGCGGTCGGTATTTTCAAGCGCCTTCGCCGCAATGCCGCCGCTGCTCTCTTTCAACAACGCGTCCAGCAGCGGATGGATGCCTTCGGGCAGCCCGAGCTTGCGGAACTGTTGCAGGCATTGGACGGCATAGCCCGAAAACAGCACTTTCATGATTTCGTCAAAAAGGCGGGCAACAGGTTCCTGTTTCAGACGGCCTGCATAAGCGGCAATGGGCGCAGCGGTATCTTTTTCGACTTCGAAACCCAGTTTGCCCGACAAACGCACGGCGCGGAGAATGCGCACCGGATCCTCCTGATAACGCGCCGCGGGATTGCCTATCATCACGAGTTTTTTGGCACGGATATCAGCCGTTCCGTGATGGAAGTCGAGAATTTCCTGCCGTATCGGGTCGTAATAGAGCGCGTTGCAGGTAAAATCGCGGCGTTCCGCATCCTGCTCGATGCTGCCGTAGGTATTGTCTTTCATGATGCGGCCGTGCTCGTTCTGCTGAACGTTGCCGCCGCCGCGGAAAGTGGTTACTTCAATGGTTTCCGGGCCGACCATAACGTGCACAATCTGGAAGCGGCGGCCGATGATGCGGCTGCGGCGGAAAATCTTGCGCACCTGTTCGGGCGTGGCATCGGTCGCCACGTCGTAATCTTTCGGCTCCAAGCCGATCAGCAGGTCGCGCACCGCACCGCCGACAACATAAGCCTGGAAACCTTCGTTGTGCAGACGGCGCACCACTTTTTCGGCGGCGAAACTAATCATGTCTGCACCGATGCGGTGCTCGGCATAAGGGATAATCTGTTTGCGCACGCCCCTGCCGTGTTTGCCTGGCAGAACTTTGTGCAGCCATTTTTTCAACATTGTTCGGATAACCTTGCAAAGGCCGTCTGAAACGCAGCGGTTTGCGTAAAACCTTTGCACAACGGCCTTTTGAGGGCAGCTCTGCAAAGGTTTCAGACGGCATGTATGTGGAGACAACGCTTTCGGGAAACATCTTTCGGCATTTCCGTCAAACAGACCGCATTATACCTGAAACGGCAGCAGGCCGCCCGACACGCCGCCCCTCTGTTCCGCATTTTGCCCGAACCATGCCAAACCGATGTATTTGCAAAGGATTTCCAACCCTCGCAACGACCGAAAATCGGCTATAATGCCGCCAATAATTACACTCTCTGCCGAGCATAAAAACCATGTACGACTACCAATCCGAAACCACGCAGTTTCTCAACAAATACATCGAAGAACATCCTGAAGAAACCCAGCAGCGTCTGAAAAACCGCGGCCTGCTGTGGGACGTACAGCTCGATGCCGAAGCCGAAGCCGGTTACGAAGCGGCCAAACTGCCGAAAAAACCCTATGCCTACCAACCGGATTAAACGGCTTTTCAGACGGCCTTGAACCACAGGCAACCGATGCCGTCTGAAGCCCCAAAACCATGACCGTCGAAACCCGCCATACCGATCCCGCGCTGCAAGCCTATCTTAACAGCATCGGCGAACCCGAACACCCCGTTCTCACCGAATTAAGGCAGCGCACCGCCACACACCGCTTGGGCAAAATGGCCATCGCCCGCGAACAGGCCGCACTGCTCACTTGGCTGGCACGTTTAACTGGCGCGAAACGCTATCTCGAAATCGGCGTGTTTACCGGTTACAGCAGCACCGCCATGGCTCTGGCCATGGGGATTGATGCCGAAATTACCGCCTGCGACATCAGCGTTACCCACACCGATACCGCCCGCGAAACGTGGCAGGCAGCCGGCGTAGCACACAACATTACGCTGTATCTCCAACCCGCCCTGATTACGCTTGACCACCTGATTTCCAGCGGTGAAGACGGCAGTTACGACATCGCACTCATCGATGCCGACAAACCACCCACACCGCAATATTACGAACGCTGCCTACAACTTGTACGCAGCGGCGGCATTATCGCCATCGATAACATCCTCTTGGGCGGCCGGGTAATGAAGCCGTCTGAAAACGGTAGTCCGCCAAGTTTGAACATCTTGCGCGAATTCAACCGCAGCCTGCCCCGAGACACACGCATTACCCCCATAACCCTGCCCGTCGGCGACGGCCTGACGCTGTTGTTAAAAAAATAGCCGCCCGTTTTTCAGACGGCCCTACCCGCAAACCCCGCTCCACACATACCACACACCATGAACAGCAAAATCATACCGCTTCTGATTTCCGTCTCTCTACTCAATGCCTGCGCATCGGCAGGCAAATCCTCCGGCACTTCAGACGGCATACCTTATCCCGAAGAAAACGCACAGCAACAGATTAACCGCCTCGGCATCCAAGTTGCCAGACTCGAACAACAGGTAGAAACCCTGCAAACCCGTATCCGCCAGCTGGAACGTACCAAAGGCCGCACAGCAGCACCGCGCACAGCTATCCGTTTATCAGATGCCAAGTTGCAACAGCATTACCGCAAGAATGCTGCTGCGAATCCGGCCGAACCTGCAATCGCAACCATCTCTGGCGACGATAATGCCTATCAGACCGCACAAAAACATTACCGCAACGGCAACTATGCAGCAGCAGCAGCAGCCCTAAAAAACGCAGACGGCGGCAGCGGCAGCGAATCCGCACGCCGCAATATGTATCTTCTGCTGCAAAGCCAGATGAAACTCGGCCGCTGCGAATCCGCCATCAACACAGGCAGCCGTTATGCCAACCGCTTCCGCGGCACCCCCGAAGCCTCAGAAGCCCTGTTTTCCGTAGGTCAATGCCAATACAAGATGCAGCAGAAAGACATTGCTCGCGATACATGGAGAAAACTGATGCAGACGTATCCCGACAGTCCTGCCGCCAAACGCGCAGCCGTTCAAATCAAACAGCGGTAAAATACAGAAGAGTCAGAGATATTGGTTAAACTTCCAAATAGCCAAACTAAATCCGTATAGGAACTTTCGTTTGAAAACCTTCTCGGATCTATCCCAACATACTCACGATATTATTTATCAACAAATTATAGGTTGAAAGAAACAATATCTTCCGAAAATGGAAAAAAATCCGCATGTTTTTCCCAAGCAGGCAAACCATACTGATCAGTAAAACAGCATCAGATACCGTAGCCCCTAATTTTCAGACGGTCTTGATATTCCCCCCAATTTCCCGGAAGGATTCCCGCATGATAGAAGTAGGCATC
>NZ_JBHCJY010000073.1:0-25079 GCF_041804105.1 Neisseria sp. | reverse complement strand
GGTGGAGATGGCGATGCCGAATTCTTTTGCGGCTCTACGAATCGTCCATCCTTGACGGAGTTTTTTGAGCACGAGTTGTTTGAAGTCTTGTGAATAGGCCATGGTGGAATTGTATCGAATAATATGTTTATTTGCTATATTACCGTAATCACAGGGTTATTGTTGTTGAGCATACTTGCAGACTTTATTCGAACCATATATTTGGTGGATGGATTGCAAACCGCCGTTGCACAGTCCATCGCACAGGGAAATAATGCAGCTTTGCAGGCATATCACAAGCGCGTGGAATTTTTCGACGACCCGGCTTATTCAAACATACCCGGTATTTTATTTTGGATATCCGCCATCCCCGTCAGCATGTGGATCATCTCCGCCAATGAGGCTGCGCGGACATTGGGCGCGCCCGGCATCACCATTTCTCCGGGCTGGTCGGTGGGTTGGTATGCCGTTCCGTTTGCCAATCTGGTCATGCCTTACAAAGCGATGGCTCAGATTTGGCGTGGCAGCCTGATGATTGCAGGGCAAAAACGTTCTGCCGCCGTCCTAGTAATATGGTGGTTTACTTTTATCTTCTCCAAACCGATTGGCAAAATCATAGAATCAATGACGGAACAAGCAAACAATGCCGTCGGCACTGCCCAAACATCGATGCAATACCAACTGGCAGTTGAAAATTACTTACAGATGCTCTATATCGGACTTGCGCCCTACATATTAAATATCGTATGTGCAGTCTGCCTGCTGAAAATCATCTACAACATTAACGAAGCACAAGGCCGTGGTGCTAAAAAACTCAATACCCATGCAGACCGGCTGTAAAACCGCAAAGGCCGTCTGAAAGCCCGTTATCCATTTTTCCGTCAAGTCCCGACCATGATGCGCCACACCGTCCCTACTCCCGCAAATCCCGCCGCCGAATGGCGCAACGAAAGCACGCAGAAACCGCCTGCCGCAGCCGTGTACGCACGGGAAGCGAATGCCGCGCAAATCTTAAAAGCCGCCCACGCCGACACGGCGACGGTATGGACGGGTGATTTTCACAATGCCAAACAGGTGCTTTCCGCCGTGAAAAAACGCGTGCGCGGTCCAAAAAACAGCAGGCCGTCTGAAAACGCAACGGACGTTCAGAACGACCGTTCCGCCCGGGCTGCGGCTTTTCACAGGCACCGTATGAAACAGGCGCAGCAAAGCCGCATCATCAATATGCTGGCAGTGGAAATCGGTGCGGGATTCACATTGGATTTACCGCGTGCGTCCGATGTCCGCGCTGCGCTCATCGATGTGTACGGCATTGAAAACACAGAGCCTTTCCTGTTGCCGCTCAACCAGTTGCTCGGTTTTACCGGTGCGCACGAATGGCACAAAAAAGGCGTGTACGTTCCCGTGCTCGATGCCCGCATTCATGTACCGTTCGGCGTGTTTTCGCCCCTGCGTGGCGAATATCTGGATTTAATCGCGCAAGCCCCGCTGCCGGAAAATGTTCAGACGGCCTTCGACATCGGCACGGGTTCGGGCGTGATTGCCGCGGTTTTGGCCAAGCGCGGCATTCCCGAAATCATTGCCACCGACACCAATCCGCGTGCCGTCAAATGTGCAGAAGCCAACACAGACCGTCTGAAAACGGATGCGCGAATCCGTATCGAAACCGTTGATTTGTTTCCTGAAAACCAAACCGCAGACCTGATTGTCTGCAACCCGCCGTGGCTGCCGGCCAAGCCCACATCCGCCGTCGAATCCGCGCTTTACGACCCCGATTCGGCCATGCTCAGGGCTTTTCTAAACGGCGTAAAAGGCCGTCTGAATCCGCACGGCGAAGCGTGGCTGATTATGTCGGATTTGGCCGAACATCTCGGCCTGCGTGCGCCCGACTTTCTCGAACGGTGTTTTCAGACGGCCTCGCTGACGGTTGCCGGCGTGCTGAAAACCAAACCGCAACACGGTAAGGCGGCAGACACCGCCGATCCGCTCGCTTTTGCCCGCAATCTTGAAACCACCAGCCTTTACCGCCTGAAGGCCGTCTGAAAACACGCTGGGAACGCCCGACTCGGTTTCCCACCTGTGCGGGAATAAAGACCGTTTGAAAACGAATTTTGCAGAGACTCCATCGATATGTAATATCCAACACAATCTGAAAATGGGGTTCAAACGTTCCTGATTGATTTTTCAGACGGCATCACAAAACCGTTCCCTTATAACTTTTATAACGTGAAAGGTAATAGGCTGTGTTCGGATATTGCGGTGGTGCCTACTGCCGTCATTCCCGCGCAGGTGGGAAGCTATGTTTGAAATCCCCGGGAGACACTTAATGAACATCGCAACTGGATTGCGGGCATGACGAAAGTAGTAAAAATCTGTCTTGCCGGTGTGTTATCAACACGCAATATTTGAACACGGCCAAATACATAGCCCCATCATCTCTCAAACACAACACAAGCAAACAGGCCGTCTGAAAATCTTTTTCAGACGGCCTTAAACTGTTTGCCGGACAAATACCAAACCCATGTGCCGTTTTTCCGCATGGCGGCACGACCGATATGTTTTACAAGCTGGTTTAGAAAACAGACAGCATTAAAAATTTGCCCAACCGCATCTTCCGCATCATTATTTCCAATCTTCAATCCGCTTGAAATCGCGTTCCGCCAAAGAATCGGCATGCTGGCTGCGACTTTGGTATTCGCGGTCTTCGCGCATGCTCGCCGACACATAGTTCAGATGCTCCTGTGCGATTTCGGCGGCACGGGCGGTTTCGCGGTTTTCGATGGCCGAAAACAGGGCGCGGTGGTGTTCGATCAGGGTCGGACGCGGGTCGTGGGTATGTTCGGCATAGATGAAACGGCTGCGGGTTTGGCGGTAGAGCATGTTCAGCAGCCCTGTGGAAAGGTGGCTGAACAGGATGTTGTGGGCGGCATCGGCAATCGCCTGATGAAAACCCATATCGGCTTCCGCCTGATGTTCGCGGTGGTTTTGGGAGCAGGAAGTCTCGAATTTTTCCAGCCAAAACGTCATGCGCTTCAAATCGGCATCGGTACGCCGTTCCGCAGCCATCGCGGCCATCGTGCCTTCTATGTGGCGGCTGAAATCATAAACATCGGCTTCCCAGTCGGGATGTTTACCCAACAGCTCCTGCCAACCGTTGAGAAAATCCTGCTGCTGTTTGACAGAAACATAGTAGCCGTCGCCCTGCCGCGCTTCGAGCATGTTGCGCGCCACCAGCATCTTCAGCGCACCGCGCACCGACGGACGCGATACGCCGAATTCTTCGGCCAGCGTCCGTTCGGGCGGGATGCGGATGCCCACGGGATAGATTCCTGTGGCAATCCTTTCTTCCAAAATAGACAGTATCTGCTCGCTGAGCTTGAGTGGTTTGACGAGTTTGGTCATGGTTCGGCCGGTATTTTTAGAGTATTGCCGCTACTTTACCAAAAACATCGGTTTTTTGGTATGACCAATTATCTTTTTTTGGTTTTTCGTGTTGATCTGTAAAAAATTACTAAGACTGTCCGGATATTTTCCAATCTGAAAAACGGCAATCCGATTCTCGACAGACGCTTTTTCAGACGGCCTTACTTTTTCCCGCCTTCCGTTTTCAGGTCGTCTGAAAAGGTTTGGCGTCGTACTTGTTTGTCTCTATTCAAAATTGTTTTTACTGCTTCACGGATGGCAGCATGGCATCCGGATGATTATCCGAACAGCGGCATCCATATTTCGCCGTTGCTTCTGTGCTTTTTCAGACGGCCGTCTGAAATACAGACACAGCAAGCCTTTATGCTCCAACCATATGTTTTAACGTCAATATTTTAAGTAGCTTTATTACTCACCTACCAAACGGTTACAAGCGCACCCTCTTTTTTAAATTTTTTTTACAGCAGGGCTTGACCTTGACGACGGGCTTTTAGTAGAGTTACGCGTATTTCGGTGTAATTGGTATGACCAATTTACCGATGTCGTGTACGGGAACCAAACACCATCATCAGAGGAAACGTTCCCCAAACAGGTTCGCACCTTGGTGCGGCTTATTTCGGAGATTTTTAATATGGAAACATGGTTACAGAACTATTCCGCCGTCGGCGGCAGTCTGTATTTGACCGCAGCGGTGGCCTTGCTGCCGATTGTCTTTTTCTTTATCGCACTGACCGTTTTAAAGCTCAAGGGCTATATGGCCGGTCTGTTTACGCTTTTAATCGCGATGGGTGTGGCCGTGCTCGGCTTCGGTATGCCCGTGGGTATGGCGGTGTCTTCGGCACTTTATGGCTTCGCCTACGGCCTGTGGCCGATTGCGTGGATTATCGTTACCGCGGTATTCCTATATAAAATCACCGTAAAAACCGGCCAGTTCGACATCATCCGTTCCTCGGTCATTTCAATTACCGAAGACCAACGCCTGCAAATGCTGCTGGTGGGCTTCTCGTTTGGCGCGTTCCTAGAGGGTGCGGCAGGCTTCGGTGCACCTGTGGCCATTACCGCCGCGCTGTTGGTCGGCTTGGGTTTCAACCCGCTCTACGCAGCCGGTCTCTGTCTGATTGCCAACACCGCACCCGTGGCTTTCGGTGCGATGGGTATCCCGATTCTCGTTGCCGGACAGGTTTCCAACCTTGACCCCTTCCACATCGGCCAAGTAGCCGGACGCCAACTGCCGATTCTGTCGATTATCGTCCCCTTCTGGCTCGTGGCAATGATGGACGGTATGCGCGGAATCCGCCAAACATGGCCTGCGGTGCTGGTTGCCGGCATATCGTTCGCGATTACCCAGTTCCTGACCGCCAACTTCATTGGCCCCGAGCTGCCCGATGTAACTTCTGCTCTAGTCAGCCTGATCTGCTTGTCTGCGTTCCTGAAAAAATGGCAGCCGAAAGAAATCTTCACTTTCGCCGGTATGAAACAGCCCGAAGCGCGTAGAGACAGCGAATATACCTCCGGCCAAATCATGAAAGCCTGGTCGCCTTTTGCCATCCTGACCTTGTTCGTCAGCGTGTGGACATGGAAACCGCTGAAAGACGCACTCGACAGCTTCAGCCTGATTAAAATCGAATGGCCCGGCCTGCACAACCTGGTGCTGAAAGCCGCCCCCATCGTGAGCGAACCCAAACCCTACGAAGCGGTTTACAAACTCAACCTGCTCAGCGCTGTCGGCACATCCATCCTGTTGGCCGCAATCGTCACCATCATTTTGTTGCGCATGAAGCCGTCTGAAGCGGTAAAAACCTTCGGCGAAACCCTGTACGAACTGCGCCTGTCCATCCTTTCCATCGGTTTGGTATTGGGCTTCGCATTCGTCGCCAACTATTCCGGTCTGTCCTCGACTCTGGCTTTGGTATTGGCCGGCACTGGTGTTGCATTCCCGTTCTTCTCACCGTTCCTCGGCTGGCTTGGCGTATTCCTGACCGGTTCCGACACTTCGGCCAACGCCCTGTTCGGCTCATTGCAGGCGAGCACCGCCAACCAAGTCGGCATCAGCCCCGAGCTGGCCGTTGCAGCGAATACCACCGGCGGCGTAACCGGCAAGATGATTTCCCCGCAATCCATCGCCGTGGCCTGTGCCGCAGTCGGTCTGGAAGGCAAAGAATCCGACCTGTTCCGTTTCACTGTTAAACACAGCCTGATTTTCTGTACTTTCGTCGGCCTGCTGACCCTGCTTCAAGCTTATGTCCTGTCTTGGACGCTGATTTTCTTCAACAAATAATCAAACCTGCTTGAAGCCGAAAACCCGCCTGCAAAAACAGGCGGGTTTATCATTTATATGGTTTACATCCACAGTTAAAACATAAACCATGGCATAAGTGGGCGGATAACAATGAAGGCCGTCTGAAAACAGTATAGGCGGCACAACAGGCAAAGAATCCGCTTAAAATGCTTAACCTCTTGTTCTAAAAATATGTTATTGAGTTCGGGTTAACCGTAAAGCGTAATTCTTTCCATTTTATTACTTGATTTAAAAAACTAATCCCTCCCATTTCCATCTGATAGAGACAGAAAAAATCTGTGTCAGCCGATATACGGCACACGGTTTTGTAAAACCGTCAACCAACAAAGTTAGAAGGAATATTTCATGAAAAAATATCTGATGCTCGCCACCGCCGCTTTCGCACTGGCCGCTTGTTCCAGCAGCAAAAAAGAGGAAGCTGCCGCTCCGATGCCCCAACAGCAACTGACTGTTGAACAGGCTTTGGAACAGTGCCAGCAAGCAGGCGGTGCAAGCCAAGATCGTGCCACTCTGGATGCCTGTATGAAAGACAAAGGCTTCCAACGCGGTGACAGCGCTGCCGCCTCAGGTGGTGCCGCTGCCGGAGCAGGCGCAGCAGCCGGTATGACCGCTCCTGCCCCCGTTGCAGCTTCAGCTCCCGAAGCCGCAGCCGAAGAACCTGCTGCCAAACCCGCAAAGAAAAAAGCCAAAGGCAAAGCGAAAAAAGCCAAGAAAAAATAAGGACTGAAATGTCAAAACGGCAGGTTGTTCCCACACTCCCGAACAGCTTGCCCTAAGACATACGAAAGGCCGTCTGAAAATATTTTCAGACGGCCTTTTTAATCGGCGCCAAACCGTTTATTTGCCGCGCATCAACTCAAAGAATTCATTGTTGTCTTTGGATTTTTTCAGTTTGTCTACCAAAAACTCGGTGGCTTCGATTTCGTCCATCGGATGCAGGAATTTCCGCAACAGCCACATACGCTGAAGTTGGTCGTTGGGCACCAGCAATTCTTCGCGGCGGGTACCGGATTTATTGATGTTGACGGCAGGAAATACGCGTTTCTCGGCGATTCGGCGGTCGAGGTTGAGTTCCATGTTACCCGTGCCTTTGAACTCCTCAAAAATCACATCGTCCATACGGCTGCCGGTATCCACCAAAGCGGTGGCGATAATGGTGAGCGAACCGCCTTCTTCGACATTGCGCGCGGCACCGAAAAAGCGTTTGGGACGGTGCAGCGCATTGGCATCCACACCGCCGGTAAGGATTTTGCCCGAAGCCGGTACGACGGTATTGTAGGCGCGTGCCAAACGGGTAATCGAATCGAGCAGAATCACCACGTCTTTTTTATGCTCGACCATGCGTTTGGCTTTTTCAATCACCATTTCGGCAACTTGAACGTGGCGCTGCGCCGGTTCGTCGAAAGTGGAGGCCACCACCTCGCCGCGCACGCTGCGCGACATTTCGGTTACTTCTTCCGGACGCTCGTCAATCAGCAAAACAATCAGCTCAGCATCGGGGTAGTTAGACGTAATCGCATGGGCAATATTTTGCAGCATCACGGTTTTACCGGTTTTCGGCGGAGCAACCAGCAGCGCGCGCTGCCCGAATCCGATGGGGGAAATCAAGTCGATGGCACGGCAGGTAATGTTTTCTTCGGCCTTGATGTCGCGCTCGAGTTTGAACTGTTTGGTAGGGAACAGCGGGGTCAGGTTTTCGAACAGGATTTTGTGTTTGCAGTTTTCCGGATGGTCGCCGTTGATGCTGTCGAGCCTAACCAATGCGAAATAACGCTCGTTGTCTTTCGGCACGCGCACGCTGCCTTCGATGGTGTCGCCCGTGTGCAGGTTGAAACGGCGGATTTGCGTGGGAGAAACATAAATGTCGTCAGGCCCCGCCAAATAGGATGTATCGGCACTGCGCAGGAAACCGAAACCGTCGGGCAGGATTTCGAGCGTGCCGGAACAGGTAAACGATTCGCCCTGTTTCATCAGCTGGCGCACGATGGCGAAAACGAGGTCTTGTTTGCGGAAGCGGTTGGCGTTTTCAATACCGAGCTGTTCGGCTTGATCCAAGAGCTTGGAAATGTGTTGGGTTTGGAGTTCTGAAACGTGCATGGTAAAAGAGAATGAAATGTGTAAAGAAAAGGCGGCGGTGATGCCGTCTGAAAAGTGGAATGGGTACTTTCGTGATGGAAATGTGCCTGAGCCGGCGGGTAGAACGACAAGGTATTTGTCAGGGCGCGATTTTAGTGGCTGCAGCCGTTGCTGTCAATTTTCAGCATTTTAACCCGTTTTAAAAACCGCAGCTTTTACGCTTGTAACGGCTTACCCCAAAACCGCATTGCTCCAGTGAGAAGCCGTATTTGCCCAAACTTGGAAACAGGCCGTCTGAAAAATGTTTTCAGACGGCCTGTTCGAAACTGAAATCAGCGTTTCAGAATATATTTGCGCACCGCCGCATTATGTTCTTCCAAAGTATGGCTGAAATGGCTCAGGCCGGTATCGTCCATCTTGGAAACAAAATACAGATACTGTGCATCAGACGGATTGGCCGCGGCTTCGAGCGCGGCTTCGCCCGGAAGGGCGATGGGGGTGGGGGTCAAACCGCCGCGGGTGTAGGTGTTGTAAGGCGTATCGCGCTGTAAATCGGCCTTGCGGATACGTCCTTGATAGGCGCTGCCCATGCCGTAGATGACGGTGGGGTCTGTTTGCAGGCGCATGTTTTTGCGCAGACGGTTAACGAATACTGCGGAAACATGCTCACGATCATCGGGATGGCCGGTTTCTTTTTCAATCAGACTGGCCATAATCAGCAGCTCATATTTGTTTTGGAACGGCAGGCCGTTTTCCCGGCCGTCCCATGCACTGTCGAGCTTTTTCTGCATGGTTTGGTAGGCAGTCCGGTAAATCTGGATGTCGCTGCTGTCGGCATCGATTTCGTAGCTGTCGGGGAAAAACTGGCCTTCGGGATTGGGGTTGAGCGCATCGGGCGCAATTTCCTGCATCAGCTTTTCAGTGCTCCAGCCTGCGGTGTCGTGGCGGATGCCCTGTGCGGCGTTAATCGCGGCGCGCATATCGGCAAAACGCATGCCTTCGCGAATCTGAACGGTAACGGAATCGGGCCGCGAACCGCGCAAACGCTGCAAAACCGTCCATGCCGATACCTTTGCCGGCAAACGGTAAGTACCCGCCCGCAGTTTGTTGTGCACGCCCAAAACATACGCCGTAGCCGCCAGCACTTGCCGGTTATAGACAACGCCGTCTTCCGCCAGCTTGCGGCTGACCGATGAGATGCCTTGGTTTTTCACTACTTTGATGCGGTATTCTTTGCCGCTGTCTTTCGGAACAAACAGCAGTGCCGCCCATACTGCGGCCAGCAGCAGAAAAATTCCGCCGCCCCATTTCAACAATTTATTCAACATGATACGATTCAAGTGGTTGAGCCCGGCGCACAGTATAACCGAAACGCCGCATTTTTCCGAAAACAGTCTGCCAAGCGGTTTCATCCGTTATCAAATGGATAAAGCCGTTGATTTTTAAAGAACAGTTTTCAGACGGCCCAACGGTTGCAAAACACGTTCGGGCCGTCTGAAAAATTATCCGGACGCTATCCGATATGACCGACACCCTCCCCGACAACGAATGGCGGCAAGGCTGGTGGCTGCCTGCCCGCCGCGTCGATTCGCCCAATTTCAGTCCCCGCCCCGACGGAGAAACCGTCTCGCTGGTCGTGCTGCACAATATTTCGCTGCCGCCGTTTGAATACGGCAACGGTGCGGTAGAAAAGCTGTTTACCAACCGCATCAATCCGGCAGAACACCCGTTTTTCAGCGTGATTCACGAATTGCGCGTTTCCAGCCATTTTTTCATTAGCCGCAACGGAGAAGCCATACAGTTCGTTTCCTGCAACGACACGGCCTACCATGCAGGCATATCGTCTTTCCAAGGGCGGGAAAAGTGCAACGGCTTTTCCATCGGCATCGAAATAGAAGGATGCGATTTCGAACCTTTTACCGAAGCGCAATACACAACCCTGCAAACCCTGCTTGCCGCCGTTCAGACGGCCTATCCGATAAGCGCAGTAACCGGCCACCAAAACATCGCACCCGGACGCAAATCCGACCCCGGACATTTTTTCGACTGGCAAACCCTTGCTGATGCGGGAATTCCCGTTTCACGTTAATCCGTTAATTTTCAGACGGCACTGCATCGGGCCGTCTGAAACCGTCTTATCCTGCCGTTTACCCTACAATCCGAAAAGCATATCCCATCCTGAAAAACAAACCGTTTATCCGCGAACTGCTGCCAGCCGCAACACTTTCCGCTATAATCCCCACTTACCGCCCAATACTGCGGAATTGGGGCTTGCCGACGGCATCCGGCCCAAGCTGCACAAAGGTTCAAAGGGTTACAAAACAAACACAACGCAATTTCAAAGAGTGATGTTCCATGGTTATTATCATCATCGGCCTTGCCGTTATCCTTAGCGTACTTGCCTACAATTATTACCAAGAAAGCCAATACCGCAAAAAAATCCGCGAAGATTTGGGTCAGTCCGAACAGGAAGCCGGTTCCGAAGCCCAACCTAAAAAAATCCGCGAAAACAAAAGCAGAAAAGGCTTGAAATCCGCAGGAGACGGCAAAGATGCCGCCGTGCGCCAAGCCGCGCGCAGCAATCAGGAACGCAACGACCTGTTTGCCATGAAAGTCGAACAGACCGCAGCGGCCAAGCCCGACATCGAAATCGAAATAGAAGACGATTTCGACACTTCCGCCCCCGTCACGCCCACTTTTGAAAACACCGTACCGCCGGCAGCGGCCAAAACTGCCAAACCGCAAGCCGTCCGCAAAGACTTGGTGGATTTGGACGAATTGGCCAAAGTAGAGCTGCCTTGGTTCGATCCGCGTTTCGACTACATGGCCTACATCGCGCTCAACGAAGCGCAAGAGCTGCATGCCCTTCCGCGCTTGTCCGGCCGCCACCGTTTCCAAATCATCGGCTGCACCATGGACGACCGCTTCCAAATTGCCGAACCGATTCCCAGCGTTTACTACCAAGGCTTCGTCATCGGCCTTCAGGCCGTCAGCCGCAGTGGCTTGGCCACGCTTGACGAACTTGAGCAGTTCAACGAACACGTTACCCAGTTTGCCGAGCAGATGGACGGCAAACTGATGCTAACCGACATCCCCACTTTCCTGAGCGTGGCCGAACCCTTGGACATGCTCTGCGCCCGTGTTGACCAAACCATCGCCATCCATCTCGTTTCGCACACCAACATCAGCGGCGTGGAACTGCGCTCCGCAGTAGAAAGCAACGGCTTCGGACTGGGTGCGGACGGCGCATTCCATTATCCGGCCAACGAAACCGAATATCCCCTGTTCGACATCGTTACGCTCGACAACACCGCTTTTACCCCCGCCCTGCTCTCCGCACAGGCCTACCGCGGCTTCAGCATGCTGTTCGACATCCCCCACATCCCTGCCGGCGAAAAAACGTTCGACCGTTTCATGGATTTGGCCGTCAAACTCTCCGGCCAACTGGGTTTGGATTTGGTAAACGACAAACTCGAAGAGCTTTCCACCCAGTGGCTGAAAGATGTCCGCAACTTCGTGCTTGCCCGTCAGGACGAAATGCTCAAAGTCGGCATCAAACCCGGCAGCGAAACCGCCAAACGCCTGTTTTCCTGACCGTGCAGACAGGCCGTCTGAAAACGGCCTGAAAAAGTTTACGCATCTTCAATATCCATGGCACGGGCGCACGGCAATATGTGCGCCCGTTTTTATTTCGCTACTGCACATGATGCGGACTTTCTAGTTTCCGTAACGCAGTCCCACCGATTCGGCTCGTTTTATCGTAAAAAATCCGACAACCGTTTTTCCCGCTGCTGTCGGCCGGAACCGCAGATTCCTGCCAATACGGAAACTGCATCACGATTGCCTAAATCAAACTACGCTCCCTTATTTTTCAGACGGCCTCCATCATGACCCAGCCCGCTGCCACCCGCATCCGCGAACTCACCGACCTGCTCAACCGCTACGCCCACGAATACTACACCCTTGATGCGCCGAGCGTACCCGATGCGGAATACGACCGCCTGTTCCGCGAACTCGAAGCGTTGGAACTTGCCCATCCCGATTTGAAACAGCCCGACAGCCCTACCCAACGCGTCGGCGGTGCGCCGTTGGACGGTTTCGAGAGCGTACGCCACGAAGTGCCGATGCTGTCGCTGTCCAACGCGTTTTCACCGCAAGACGAAAACGGCGTATTCGACCATGCGGAAATGCTGGCCTTCGACGAACGCGTGCGCGACGGTTTGGACGGCAGACAGCCCGAATATGCGATTGAACCGAAATTCGACGGTCTGGCCGTCAGCCTGCTCTATCAAGACGGCGTATTGGTGCGCGCCGCCACACGCGGCGACGGAGCAACGGGCGAAGACGTTACCCGAAATGTAAAAACCATTTCTTCTATTCCTTTGAAATTACAGGGTAAAAACCTGCCGACATTATTGGAAGTACGCGGCGAAGTGCTGATGCTGAAAGCCGATTTCATGCGGCTGAACGAATTTCAGACGGCCAACAACCAAAAACTGTTTGCCAACCCGCGCAACGCCGCTGCGGGCAGCCTGCGCCAGCTCGACTCGCGCATTACCGCCCGCCGCCGCCTGCATTTTTTCGCCTATTCGATTGCGCAGCAACAAGGCGGTAAAGTTTTAACCGAACATATTCAGGAACTTGCCTACTTGGGCGAACTGGGTTTCAGCCTACCCCACGGAAATTTCAGCGTATTCCCCGACATCGCGGGCGTTTTGCGGTTTTACGAAGAAATGCAGCAAAAACGTCCCACCCTGCCCTACGAAATCGACGGCATGGTGGTCAAGGTAAACAATCTCGCGCAACAGGACGAACTGGGCTTCATCTCGCGCGCGCCGCGTTGGGCGGTCGCGCACAAATTCCCCGCCGAAGAAGCCCTGACGGTGGTGGAAGCAATTGACGTGCAGGTCGGGCGCACCGGCGCAGTCACGCCCGTGGCGCGTTTGCAGCCCGTGTCCGTCGGCGGCGTAACCGTAACCAATGCCACGCTGCACAACGAAGGCGAAACGCAGCGCAAAGACGTGCGCGTCGGCGATACGGTGGTGGTGCGCCGCGCGGGGGACGTGATTCCCGAAGTGGTGCGCGTCGTGTTTGAAAAACGGCCGATGAAAGCGGCAAGGCCGTCTGAAAAAACGCCCGCACACGCCCAAAACGATTTGTTTGCCGAAGCGGAAAACCAGGCCGGACAAGGTTTTCAGACGGCATCGGGCGAACCCGTTTACCCGCAATACCGTCTGCCCGAAACCTGCCCGATTTGCGGCAGCGGCATCGAAAAAGAAGCGGGCGAAGCGGTGGCGCGGTGCAGCGGCGGCATGCTCTGCCGCGCCCAGCGTGCACAGGCACTTATCCACTTCGCCTCGCGCAAGGCAATGGACATCGACGGGCTGGGCGAACGCCAAATCGAAGCCCTTGTGTCGCAAAATCTGGTGCAGCATTTCGCCGACCTCTACCGTCTCGACATCCCGACTTTGCAGCAGATGAAGGAAAATGCCGACAAAGCCGAAGCAGAAAGGCCGTCTGAAAACGGTGCAGATACGCTTTCAGACGGCCTGAACGGTACCATGCCGTCTGAAAACATTCCGTCAGCTGCCCAAAACGGCGGACTGTCCGTCCCGTCTGAGATGACAGCCGGTGCCGGGCAGACCACTCCTCCAGTCGCCGAAATACCCCTGCATCAAGCAGACCGTTCAGAGAACCCCGATACCGCAAGACTGTCTGAAAACGGCTCGGCGGACAAGTTTTCAGACGGCTTCAAGCCCGTCAAAAAACAGCCCGTCAAATGGGCGGAAAACATCCTTGCCGGCATCGAAGCCAGCAAAACGCCCGAGCTTGCCCGTTTTCTGTTCGCCCTCGGCATCCGGCACGTCGGCGAGCGCACCGCCAAATCGCTGGCGCAGGCGTTCGGCACACTGGAAAACGTGCGCCGCGCTCCCGAACCCGCCCTTGCCTGCCTGCCCGACATCGGCGCGGTGGTCGCCCGTTCCATCGCCCACTTTTTTGCACAGCCCGAACAGCAGGCAATGATCAACGAACTGCTTGCCGTTGGTGTTTCCCCGAAAAATCAAAACGTTACCCTTCCGTCTGCGCGTTACGTTACCCCCGAAAAATGGCTCGCACGCCTGCCCGGTTTCAAACTCAGCGAAAACCGCGCCGCCGCACTGTGGGACTTGGCCGGCAAATCGGCGGACGGCCTGATGACCGACCAAGCCCTGCCCGCGGAATTTCAAAACTGGCGGCGCGAACCGGAAAATTTAAACGTTTTGCGGCAGATGAAAGATTTTCTCACCACCCTGCCGTCTGAAAACGACGGAGCCGCAGCGGAAGTTTCAGACGGCCTGAATGCCGCCGTTGCCGGACAAACCTTTGTGCTCACAGGTACGCTGCCTACGCTCAAACGCGACGAAGCGCAGGCCATGATTGAAGCCGCCGGCGGCAAAGTGTCCGGCAGCGTGTCGAAGAAAACCGATTTCGTGGTGGCGGGCGAAGCCGCCGGCAGCAAACTGGAAAAAGCCCGTGCGCTCGGCGTGGTGGTGCTCGACGAAGCCGCTTTGCTGGCCATGCTGAAATAGCAAACAGGACGTCTGAAAAGTTTTCAGACGGCCTGTTTGCTGTATAACCCATCACGGAAACTGCAATGGAAAATACCGAAACCCTGGCGGAATTCATCCGCAGCTATGACGGATGGCACGAGCTGATCTGCTTCGATTGGAACGGCGGCAGCGCAGAAACGTTTTCAGACGGCAATGCGGATTTCCGCAGGCTGGTCTTGGGCTATGCACCGGCCAAACCTGAAACCGTTCCGCCACAGCTGTGGCGCGACTTGTTCGCAGCGGAAGCGGCTTGGTCGGCAAAAGCGTGGTGTGCGTTTCGGTTTTTTCCCGAATTGGCGGCGCACTTTCTGAACGCATGCGGCGCGGCGGAGCTGGAGACGTTTTCAGACGCCTGTACGCTTCATTCGACACCTGCGCCGCCTATCATCATCTGACCCTATCTCCCGAAACTGTCGCGGAACTCACTGACGCAGCACGGCAGGCTTCGGACCGGTGCAATGATAAAGAACGGCAGGCACGTTACGAAGGCGTATTGGAAATTATGGCCGCTGCGGAAACACGGCAATCCGCACCTCATACAGGTTTCGCGTTATAAATTTTCCGTTTCAGACGGCCTGAGCCTTGCAGACAGACCCGCTACATACCGTTACACAAATACACATATTTAAAGAGTATAATCACGGCCAACGCAGCCCTGCTGCGCAATCAATTCCAACCTTATTTTGCGGAGACCTTATGAAACCCATTAAAAAATGCGTATTTCCCGTGGCCGGTATGGGCACGAGATTTCTGCCGGCAACCAAAGCCAGCCCGAAAGAGATGCTGCCGATTGTCGACAAGCCCTTGATTCAATATGCGGTTGAAGAAGCCGTGGCCGCAGGCTGTACCGAGATGGTGTTCGTAACCGGCCGCAACAAACGCAGCATCGAAGACCATTTCGACAAAGCCTATGAGCTGGAAACCGAATTGGAACAGCGCAATAAGGAAAAACTGTTGGCACACATTCAAGGCATCCTGCCGCCTGAAATTACCTGCCTGTACATCCGTCAGGCCGAAGCCTTGGGATTGGGACATGCCGTATTGTGCGCCCGTGCTGCCGTCGGCGACAATCCGTTCGCCGTGATTCTGGCCGACGACCTGATTGATGCTCCGCAAGGTGCGCTCAAACAGATGATCGATATTTACAACCAAACCGGTAACAGTGTACTGGGCGTAGAAACCGTCGACCCCCAGCAAACCGGTTCTTACGGCATCGTCGAAACGGAAAAACTGAAAAACTACCAGCGCATCACCAATATTGTCGAAAAACCGAAGCCGGAAGACGCCCCGTCCAATCTTGCCGTTGTCGGCCGTTATGTGCTCACTCCCCGCATTTTCGACCTGCTGACCAACCTGCCGCGCGGTGCGGGCAACGAAATCCAACTGACCGATGCCATCGAACGCCTGCTCGACCACGAATTTGTTTTGGCGCACGCCTTCGACGGCAAACGTTACGACTGCGGCAGTAAAATCGGTTATCTGGAAGCAACGTTGGCTTACGGTTTGAAACACCCCGATACCGCCGCCGATTTCCGTGAGTTGGTCAAACAGTATTCGGCGAATCTGTAATACCGCATTACCCGCGACAGCATGAGGGCCGTCTGAAAAATCTTTCAGACGGCCTTGATGTTGTCAACAGCTCGGTTGCACAGTATTGCAGGCGGAGATTGATAACGGGGACGTGGAACGGAAGATTTATCGGGATGAACCGGATTAAAAAATAAAAGGTGGATTTTTTTCCACCTTTTTAATTTGGCATTGATAAAAATTAAATCCGCCATGTGTCTCATAATTCGGGTTTACGGTCTGAAACCGCCATTGACATCATAAGCACTTCCCGTCACATAACCGGCATCGTCAGACAACAAAAACAGTGCCATGGCGGCCGGCGGCTTCGGAAGCATCGCCCCCCGTTTCAACAGGGCGTTTTGTGCCAACATCGCTTCAAAACTGTCAGGGATAGCTGCACGCAGATTGCTGGTAATCGGGCCGGGAACCAAGATATTGACACGGATATTGCGTGGGGCAAGTTCGGTCGCCCAACTAAGTGCGGCGGTGTGCAAAGCCGCTTTGCTTGCCGAATACAGGGAAATGCCCGCCTGAGCTTCGTGAATGGCACTGGATGACGTGACCAACACCGCACCACCCGAGCGGATATGCGGCGAAAGTGCCGCCATTTGCAGCATGGGCACCATGCTGTTTACCCAAAATACCTGTTCCAGCGATTCTTTTGGTGTTTTCTTCAAGCATGGCAATGCCGTTGCCGACATAAGCGGCGTTAAGCTATACGCCGTCCAGCCCGCCTGCTTTCTCCACGACAGGCATGAGACGATCCAAGGTTTTGCCGTCGGCAACATCGTCTAGGATGGCGGTGGCTTTTTCGCCAAGGTCTTTTGCGGCGGCATCCAGGCGGCTCGGCGTGCGTCCCGTGATGATGACGTTCGCCCCTTCGCGGATCAAGCGTTTGGCACCCGCCAAGCCGATGCCGCTGCTTGCGCCTGTGATGAGTATGGTTTTATTTTCAAATCGGTTCATAATTGCTCTCTCTATTTTCCCTTGCAATAAGCAGTATTTCCTGAATCCACAAATAAACTCCCGCCTACACGGGAATGGTGCTTGCCAACGGCATCTCAATCAATTTGATGTTTTTATCCTTTGCGTTTCGTATGCCCGAAACACCATTTCCACAAAGCCAATGCCGCGACCGCAGTCAAACGGTATCTGCGCGCCACGGGAATTTTGACCGCACGGCGGGCAAGGCCGTCTGAAAGCAGGCTGCCTGCCAGCTGCACGGCTTGTGCGATGTTGTCGGAACGGCTCTGCTTTTGCCGCAACAGCCCGCTGCGGATTTTCAAACGGGCAAGCTCGGCTTCGAGCTTCAGGATTTCACGCTCTTCTTTATTTTTCCTGTTCACGTTTTTTCCTTCCGTTTCCGGCGGCGGAGCGCAGCAGTTCGATGTCGCCGCGGATGTCGCGCAAAGTAGCTGCGATGGCTTGATTCTGTTTTTTCCAGCCGACGGCCAACCGCCACAGCATCAAAACAATCAGCAGCAGGCAAACGGCGGCCATGCCTGCGAACACATATACGGCGGCAGTATCGTCCAGCAGGCGGTTGAGCAGGAACAGGACGCTGATTAAACCGGTAAACATCAATACCAGACTGACGGCGGCGGCCATGATGATGCGCACAGCATTGCCTGCCTGTTCTGCGGCATCAATACCCAGTATCCGCACCCGCAGGCGCAGCAGTTCCGCGCTTTGTGCGGCCAGTGTTTTGTAGTGCCTGAGCTGATCGTTCAAGCTCATATTGCCTCCTTCAGTAGGGATCTCCGATACCGTATATATAGCAATGCCATATACAGTAATGCCGTCTGAAAATACGGTTTTCAGACGGCATTGCCTTTAGCGGCGGTTCAGCAGTACGCCGACCACCAAGCCCGCCAGCGCAGCAAAGCCGATGGCGTAATAAGGCTTGTCGCGGATCATCTCGTCGGCCTGATGCGCGCCTTGTTTGACGCGCTCTTCGGCATCCTGTTCGAAACGGCGGAATTTTTCCTGTGCTTCTCGGGCATGGTGTCTGAGTTTTTCTCCGGCTTCGGCTTCAAAATGGTGCAGCTTTTCTTTGGCCGTACCGAGTTTGTCCTGCAATTTGGCTTTCAGTTCTTTTGCCTCTTCCGTACCGGCCTCGACACCGTTTTCATAGAGTTTTTCCACATCTTCCAAAACGGTATGGATTTCTTTCAACAATGCTTCTTTGCGCGCTTCAAAATCGGATTTGCTCATGTTACTGCTCCTTTGGTAGAAACTTCGGACATTCTGTTTGGCCGCCTGAAAACGGAAAACAGTTTCGGGAAAGTACAACGTAAAAGGATTATTGGGACATCCGGCTAATTATTCAAGTAAAAACACGATTCCGAACAAAGCTTTACCCAATCGGAAATCCCTATTTGAACTCTTGCCACGCCATTTTCAGATAGTAGAACATCGACCACAGCGTGAGCACGCAGGCGATAAACATCAGGATGTTTCCGGTCAGAATAAAATCCAAGCCGTGGTAATTTTCATCGCCGACCAGCAGCAGCAGAATCGCCGCCATCTGCGCGGTGGTTTTGAATTTGCCGATGGTGGCAACGGCAACGCTGCCGCGCTTGCCCATCTGCGCCATCCATTCGCGCAGAGCGGAAATGGTGATTTCGCGCCCGATGATAATCATGGCAAAGATGGCGTAAGTACGGTCGAGACTTACCAACAGCAGCAGAGCCACCGCCACCATCAGTTTATCGGCCACAGGGTCGAGAAACGCGCCGAAATCGGATGTCTGTTTCCAAAGCCGCGCCAAAAAGCCGTCGAACCAATCAGTAACGGCGGCGGCGGCAAAAATAAAAGCGGCTGTCCAATTAACGGTTTGGATGTCTATCCACGAATGCGGCAGATAGAAAAGCGCGGTAAATACGGGAATCAGCAATACGCGCAGCCAAGTAAGCAGGATGGGGATGTTCCAAGACATGGTGAGAATCCGATAGGGTGTTTTCAGACGGCCTTTTACGCTGAAATGCCGTGTGCCGCTATTCTATCACTCGGCTGATATTTTGCGTGAACAAAACCCCGCGCCGAATGACGCGGGGAAATGTTTTGCAGCGGGCAGGCTGCCGGAAAACAGGTTTCCGTATCAACGTTCCGTTTTTACCGCTTTACCGATGCGTTTCCAATACGAAGGCAGCAGGTTTCTATTGTGCGGATGGTAGGAAAATACAGAGAGAATCCGTTCGAATTCGGCCAGTCTCTGCGGCTGCGGTTTGGCGGACAGAAAGCGTTCGCCGAAATAATGCGCCACCACATCCGCCTGCTGCTCCATATTCAGCGAACCGAAGCTGCGGATTTCTTCCGGCTTCGGATAATGGTAGGCACGCCTTTGAATATAGCCGCCCTGACACGATAAAACCAAACCGCCGAACCATGTTTTAAATCCCTGCTGGTATTGCCACACATGAGTCAGCTCGTGTATCAGCCAGCTTTGATACGACGGGTCTTGGCAGGAAAAATCATCGCAAAACGACGCTTTCGGGAAAAAAATCCAGCCGTTGGGCGAAACGGCAGCTTTGACAAACGGCAGAAACGGTATGCCGCACCAGATTTTCACCCGCGCATAATCGATGCCGTCTGAAAACACCTTTCGGGCCATTTCGATTTCGGCTTCCGTGAGCCTGCGCCATCTTTTTTCAGCCACGCGATTCCTTCCGTTTTTTCCAGTGGTAGCGGGTGCGCAATTTCCAAAACTGCAAGACGGCGACATACCCCACTACGGCCAAACATGCGCCCAATACCGGAACACCCACCAGCAGCGGTTTACCCGCACCGATAAGCCATGCGCCGAATTCGGCGAAGAAATTGCCGTCGCTCCACTTCGGAAAATCCAGCTTGTCCGCCGCTTTCACGCCCAGCAGGGCGGAGCCGATTTTATAGGCGGCGAAATAAAGCGGCATATAGGTCAGCGGATTGGTGTAGAGCGTGGTAAATGCCGCCACCGGCAGGTTGGTACGCAGGAAATACGCCACAATCAGCGCCGCCAGCATCTGCGTGGGGCCCGGCATCAGCCCGCAAAACATTCCCACCGCCACGGATACGGCGGCCTGACGGCGGTTGAGCGTCCAGAAATAAGGTTTGTCGAACAGCGGAGCAAAAGGCTTTGTCCAGCGTGATGCGAAAATCTGCTCCGAGCTGGGCAGTTTGTGGCGGTAGGTGGTGCGTTTGAATCGGGTCATGAGCGGTAAAACGGTAACGGCTGTTGTCGGGGATATAGGGTCAAACGGTGCATTTTAAAAGTTGGCCGTCTGAAAAACAGTGTTCAGACGGCCTTACATATTTTCGGGAAAACGGTTTGCCTAATTTGGGTTTTCCGGTGTTTGCCCTTTCAGTAATTTGTCCGGCGGAATAAGCGAAACCGCATTGCCCTGGCTGACAATCCATTTGTTTTCCACCCGCCATTTGCCTGCGGCATCTTCCACGCGGACATACCAATGGTTGGTTTTCGGCAGGGGCTTGAAGGCCGCGTTGTACTCGGCTTGGGCACTGCCGGTTTCAGACGGCACATAGGCAAGTTGGACGGTTTGGTCGTCGGATTTTTTGGCCGGGTGCATCAATTGCAGCCGCAACGGCTGTTTCACGTCGAAATCGCCGCTGACAATGACCTTGGCGGTATCCATGTCGGGCGAAAGCATCACGGTGGCGCGGATATTGCGCTTGACGGCTTCTTCGTCGCGGTGGAGTTGGATGTCGATGTGTTTTCCGTCTTTATAGTAATCGTCGGAAACCAAATCGGCGGCGTTTTCTTTGGCGATGAAGAAACTGGCCGTGCTCGCAATCACGACAATCATCGGCCCTGCCATCAGAATCCACGGCCAAGGCTCTCTATACCAAGGTTTTTTCTGTTTTTGCTGTGCCAATTCATTCTCCGATAAAGGTGGCTTCTTCTTTGATAATCCGTGCTTCCGACTGCGGAACGTCTTCGCGGTAGGCAAACTCGAATTCCACGGGATGGCTGCCCTTGTCGGCATATTCGGGAATGGTAGATACCTGCACCGGCACGGTTACGGTTTCGCGCGGTTGGATCTTAAGGCCGTCTGAAGGCAGGCCGGTCAGCGCAATATCGTCGAAACCGCTGACTTTTGCCGTCAACACCTGCGGAACTTCGCTGTTGTTGATGATGCGCAGGCTGTATGCGTTTTCCAGCCAGCCTTTATTGTTTTCGCGCACCATCACGCCGCGGTCTTTGATGATGTCGATTTCCACCATTTCGCGGGTGGATACGCCCACAATCATCGCCGTTACCGCCGCAAACAAGGCCACGCCGTAACCGATGACTTTCGGGCGGAGCAGGCGTTTTTTAATGTCTTGGTCGGCATATTCGTGTTTGAGCACGCTTTCGGTGGTATAGCGGATCAGGCCGCGCGGATATTCCATCTTATCCATGATTTCGTCGCAGGCATCAATGCAGGCCGCACAGCCGATACATTGGTATTGCAGGCCGTCGCGGATGTCGATACCGACGGGACAGACCTGCACGCACATGGTGCAGTTGATGCAGTCGCCCAGTTGCGTTTCTTCCTTGTTGGCCGTTTTCTTGCGCGCCCCGCGCGGTTCGCCGCGTTCGGCATCGTAGGAAATAATCAGCGTGTCTTTGTCGAACATCGCGCTTTGGAAACGCGCATACGGACACATGTGTAGACAAACTTTTTCGCGCATCACATGGCCGAAGAAAAAGGTAACGAAACCGTAAAACGCCGCCGCAAACACCGCACCGCCGCCGGCCGTCATCGCAAAGAGCGCGGGCACGAATTCGCGGATGGGAACGAACCAGCCCGCAAAAGTAATCCCCGTCCACGCACTGACCAGGAAAATCAGCAGGAATTTGACGGTTTTCACGCGGATTTTGCGGAAGCCCCAAGGCTCTTTGTCCAACTTCAGCCGCTTGTTGCGGTCGCCTTCGACCAAATGGTCAATCCACAGCATGATTTCGGTATAAACCGTTTGCGGACAAGCATAGCCGCACCACAAACGCCCCGCAATCGTCGTCCACCAAAACAGGCCGAACGCGCAAATCATCAGCAGCACGGCCAGATAAATCAAATCGCCCATGCCGAACGACAGGCCGAAAATATAGAAATGGCGTTGCGGAATATCGAACAGCACCGCCTGCCTTCCCGTCCAGTTGAACCACGGCACTGCATAAAACACAAACTGCGTCGCCAAAATCATCAAAACGCGCAGATTGGCAAAGCGCCCGACAGCCCGTTTCGGATGAATGCGCTGCCCTGCCGGATGGATTTGGATGACGCTGTTCGGATTTCCTTTGGGTTTGGCTGCCGCAGGCTTCGCCGCTTTTACCGCTTCCGCCTTACCGTCTGCCGCTTCTTTTTTGACGGCATCTGCGGCTGCATCGTTACGCTGCTGCGGAGTATCGTTCTCGGGAGTCATGGTGTGTATTCCTTGGATTCTGGCAATGTCCGGTTATTATCGTGCAGGCTTCAGACGGCCTGTTTGCAGACATGTTTATTTTAACATTTCCCCCCTGCCCCGCATACTGCTTGTTTGACAGTGAGTTAACGCGATTCTGCGGCAAAGGCCGTCTGAAAACGTTTCAGACGGCCTTTATCTGTTTGAAAGTGTTACAATACCCGTTTCTTTTGTTTAGACGGCCTATCGCTACCATGTGCAACAAACACCCCCACGACAACGACACCATCCGCATCCGCGGCGCACGCACGCACAATTTGAAAAACATTGATTTGGACATTCCGCGCCACAAGCTGGTGGTGGTAACGGGTTTGTCGGGCAGCGGCAAGTCGAGTTTGGCGTTCGACACGCTCTATGCCGAGGGGCAGCGGCGTTATGTGGAGAGCCTGTCGGCCTATGCGCGCCAGTTTGTGCAGATGATGGACATGCCCGACGTGGATTTGATTGAAGGTTTGTCGCCGGCGATTTCCATCGAGCAGAAATCCACCAGCCACAATCCGCGTTCGACGGTGGGCACGGTTACGGAAATCCATGATTACCTTCGCCTTTTATACGCGCGGGTGGGCACGCCGTATTGCCCGGAACACGATTTACCGCTGGCGAGCCAAACCGTGTCGCAGATGGTGGATGCCGTGTTGAAACTGCCGGAAGACAGCCGCGTGATGATTCTCGCCCCTGCCGTGCGCGAGCGCAAAGGCGAATTCGTTGAATTTTTCGCCGACTTGCAGGCGCAGGGCTTTGCCCGCGTGCGCGTGGACGGCGAAGTCTACCAGCTCGACGAAGTGCCGAAGCTGGAAAAAAACATCAAACACAATATCGACGTGGTGATCGATCGCGTAAAAGTGAAAGCCGACATCAAACAGCGTTTGGCCGAAAGCTTCGAAACCGCCCTGCGCCACGGCGGCGAGCGCGCGCTGGCCTTGGAAATGGACAGCGGCGAAGAACACTGGTTTTCCGCCCAATTCGCCTGCCCCGTCTGCTCATACAGCCTGCCCGAGCTGGAGCCGCGCCTGTTTTCCTTCAACAACCCCGTCGGCGCCTGCCCCACTTGCGACGGCTTGGGCAATATGAATTTTTTCGACCCCGAGCGCGTGGTGCTGCACCCTGAATTGTCGCTGGCCGCCGGTGCGATTAAGGGTTGGGACAAACGCAACCAGTTTTATTTCCAGATGATTCAGTCGCTGGCCGCGCATTACGGTTTTGATGTCGATGCCCCGTTTGAAAGCCTGTCTGAAAAAGTGAAAAAAGTAGTGCTGCACGGCTCGGGCAAAGAAGTGATCGACTTCCGCTACCTTTCCGAAAAAGGCACCACCTTCAACCGCAGCCACGCCTTCGAAGGCATTATCCCCAACCTCGAACGCCGCTTCCGCGAAACCGATTCCGCCACCGTGCGCGAAGAGCTGCTGCAATACCAAAGCCACAAAGCCTGCCCGAGCTGCGGCGGCGCACGCCTGCGCAAAGAAGCGCGCTATGTTTATGTGGGCAAACAGCCGCTGCACGAGCTTTCCGCCTGGCCGCTCACCAAAACCCACGAATTCTTTGAAAAACTCGATTTGGAAGGCAACAAAAAACAGATTGCCGAAAAAATCCTCAAAGAAATCACCGAGCGCTTGGGCTTTCTGATTAACGTTGGCCTCGATTACCTCAACCTTGCCCGCTCCGCCGAAACCCTCTCCGGCGGCGAAGCCCAGCGCATCCGGCTCGCCAGCCAAATCGGCAGCGGCCTAACCGGCGTGATGTATGTGCTCGACGAACCCTCCATCGGCCTGCACCAGCGCGACAACGACCGCCTGCTGGCCACCCTCAAACGCCTGCGCGACTTGGGCAACAGCGTGATTGTGGTCGAACACGACGAAGACGCCATCCGCGAAGCCGATTTCGTGATCGATATGGGCCCCGGCGCCGGCGAACACGGCGGCACCGTGCTGGTGGCCGACACCCCCGCCAAAGTCGCCGCCTGCAAACAATCCGTTACCGGTCAATACTTAAGCGGCAAAAAGAAAATCGAAGTGCCCTCTGTTAGAACACCCGTCAACCCCGAAAGAATGCTGGTGTTAAAAGGCGCGCGCGGCAACAACCTCAAAAACGTTACCCTCGAGCTGCCGCTGGGCTTAATCACCTGCATCACCGGCGTATCCGGCAGCGGCAAATCCACCCTGATTAACGACACGCTCGCCAAAATCACCGCCCGCGAGCTTAACCGCGCCCACGAAGAACCCGCACCCTACGACGACATTACCGGCCTCGACCACCTCGACAAAGTGATCAACGTCGACCAATCCCCCATCGGCCGCACCCCGCGCTCCAACCCCGCCACCTACACCGGCCTGTTCACCCCCATCCGCGAACTCTTCGCCGGCGTGCCCCTCTCGCGCGAACGCGGCTACAACGTCGGCCGCTTCTCCTTCAACGTCAAAGGCGGCCGCTGCGAAGCCTGCCAGGGCGACGGCGTGATCAAAGTGGAAATGCACTTTTTGCCCGATGTGTATGTGCCCTGCGAAGTGTGCCACGGCAAACGCTACAACCGCGAAACGCTGGAGGTGCAATACAAAGGCAAAAACATCAGCCAAGTGCTGGATATGACCGTAGAAGAAGCCCGGGAATTCTTCGACGCCGTGCCCACCGTGTCGCGCAAACTGCAAACCCTGATGGACGTCGGCCTCGGCTACATCCGCCTCGGCCAATCCGCCACCACCCTC
>NZ_JBHCJY010000072.1:0-19819 GCF_041804105.1 Neisseria sp. | reverse complement strand
GTCCAGGGCAATCCCGACCGTCCCTATATCTCGGGGGTGATGCACAACAGCACGAAACCGGATCATGTTCCGGCCGGCTGGAACAGCCGCAACGTCATCCGTACCTGGGCGAACACCAAACTGCGGATGGAGGATTTCCGGGGTAAGGAACACATCAAACTGTCCACCCCTTATGCGGCGGCGCAACTGAATCTGGGCCATATCGTCGACAAAGGGCGGGACAAACGCGGGGAGAACGGCGAAGGCTTCGAGCTGCGTACCGATTCCTGGGGGGCAGTCCGGGCGGCTAAGGGGCTGTTCCTCTCTTCGGACGGACAGAACGGCGCGGCGGGGAATGTTCATGACCACTCCGCAGCCATTGCGCAGTTGGAACAGGCTTTAGGGTTAGCCAAGAGTTTGAACAAAGCGGCAAAGATTGCCAAATCGGAGGGCACGTTGACTGAAGAACAGGAAGGCCGTCTGAAAAACTGCATTAAGGATTTGCAGGAAGCGGTGATTCTGCTTTCTGCCCCCGAAGGCATCGCCAGTACGACCCCGCAAAGCCAGCTGCATACCGCAGGAGAACACCTCCACTTCGTCAGCGGCGGCGATACGGCTGTCGGTGCGGGACAGAACTTTACCGCCCATGCAATGAACGGCGTCAACCTGTTTGCGCAGACGGCGGGGGTGAAGATGCAGGCCAATCAGGGGAAGGTAACCGTTCAGGCTCAGAACGACGAAATGCAGCTCAATGCGCTGAAGGATGTGACGGTGAGCAGCAGCAACGGCAAAGTGACGGTTGCGGCGAAGGAGGAGGTGCTGATTACCTGTCAGGGGGCGTATATCCGGCTGGCGGGCGGGGAGGTGGAGATCGGGACGCCTAAGATTATTCGGTTTAGGGGGCCTTTTACTGTAACAAAACAAGAGAGTGTGAATATTTTCTTACCAATAACACCACTTCATCAATATGGACAGCAATTTTTATTACAAGATCGTTTAACCAAGGAAATTTTGGCAAAAGTAAAGTATAAAATCTATACAGGCAACGAACTTATTATGAAAGGCAGAACAGATCGAAATGGGCTAACTGATTATGTAACTACTGAAAATTTAGAAAATATCCGTATCGAAATTGAAACAAAGGAATAAAAATTATGGCAATAGTTAAAAAACAAACTGCACAAACGGTTAAACTGATGCCTCCAAATGCAGGACGTCCCGTTATTGTAAGGCTTCCCCCTGAATCCAGGGAGCTGACCGCTGGAGAAATTGCATTGGCACGGATTATTTACAAGGATTCCATTCCTTTAACAAAGTCCGAATTATACGTGGCGGACTGCTCGGAATGCCCGACCATTCGAACAATGCCATGACACCGTTTGGAGAAATACACCTTCCGAGTAAAGATTATGATGAAATTAAAGATTTTTCCAGCACAAAAGCTGTGGATGCTGAACATAAGAAACGCTGGTTTATTCACGAAATGGCACATGTTTGGCAATATTTTGCAATGGGAATAAGCGTAGCATGTCGTGGAGTAAGTCTTGCCATAAAAGGCGGATACGATAAAAAACACAAGTCTGGCAGACTGATGGCATATGCCTATGATTTATTAGGAGCAGATGCACGAAAAGAATTTAAAGATTTTAATATTGAGCAACAAGCAGATATTATTTGTCATTATTATTTAGTTCAATATGAAAGACAGTTTGTACTACGAACACCTGCATTTAATTATCTACTGTCCGAACAGGCGAACAGAAAATACATACTTAGAGAGTTTCTAGTTAATCCAACAAATAAAAAGTTAAAATCAGAACAGCAAGGATTTAATAATACAGATGAAAATATAAAAAACTTCAAAAGAGCCATCCAAGATAAATTTTACCGAAAAGGCCCAAATTTTTATTCATTATAAAATAATTAAATTAAAGGATATATTAAATGTTAATATATAAATTTTCAACTGCAATTTTAACTGTATTTCTTTGTTCAAATGCTTGTGGAGTTTCCAAATCTCCATATCCCGATGGGAATGTAGACTTAATTATAAAAAATAATGAATTATGTGCCTATATTAATAAAGAAAATTTATCTGGAAACTATATATTAGGTATCTATCACCATAAAAAGGAGATTATTTCTAAAAATCAAGATCATAAAACTTCAGAAAGTAATTATGAATATTGGGGATATGAAAACTCTTTTTCAAATCATTATCCGTCCAAAAACAACTGTATTCCTATCAACAAAACTACTTTCCCAGAGTTTAATTTAAAAAATGGAGAAGAGTTTGGTATTTCATTAGTTCCAAACAATATCAATTATATACCAGATAACTTTGACGGTTTTTCAGGAAGTTACTGCTTTAAAAACAAAAACGGAAAAATCGAAATACAGGATTATTTCCGTGAAGAATGCGTAGACAGAAAACTCGAGCCCAAGTCTGAAAATTATATCAGTACAGAACATAAAGAAAACTGGATAGACAGATTGATTAATTGGCTTAAAAAGTTATGGTCATAATTAGTAATATATTAAGATTATACCTTTAGTCTGAAAACAAATCTGGCCAAAGTAAATTTTCTAGCAACAGTGGAAATTTTGGTGCTAAAGGAGCTAGTGGCAAATGGTAAAAAAGTTAAATAATAATATATATTATAAGACCTCTAATAATTTTAAAGGGGCTGTCCTAGATAACTAGGGAAATCTAATTTTAAGTTAGAATATCCCTATGCGAAAAAGTCGTTTAAGTCAGTACAAACAAAATAAACTTATCGAGCTATTTGTTGCAGGTGTTACAGCAAGAACAGCAGCCGAGTTGGTTGGTGTAAACAAAAATACCGCAGCCTACTATTTTCATCGCTTACGCTTACTCATCTATCAAAACAGCCCGCATCTGGAAATGTTTGACGGAGAAGTGGAGATAGATGAAAGTTATTTTGGCGGACAACGCAAAGGTAAACGCGGTCGTGGTGCTGCTGGCAAAGTTGCTGTATTTGGTCTTTTGAAGCGCAACGGTAAGGTTTATACCGTTGCCGTACCCAATACCCAGACAGCTACTTTACTGCCAATAATCCGCGAACAGGTTAAACCTGATAGCATTGTTTATACCGATTGTTATCGCAGTTATGATGTGTTGGATGTGAGTGAGTTTAGCCATTTCCGTATCAATCACAGCACACATTTTGCTGAACGACAAAATCATATTAACGGAATTGAGAACTTTTGGAATCAGGCAAAACGGCATTTGCGCAAGTTTAACGGCATTCCGAAAGAGCATTTTGAGTTGTATTTGAAGGAATGCGAATGGCGTTTTAACAACAGTGAAATAAAAGTTCAAATTTCCATTTTAAAACAATTAGTAAAGCAGAATTTATTCTAGTTATCTAGGACAGCCCCAACATAAATTAATAGGTTTTAGTATGTAGTATCAATACTTGGTATATACTAGCTTTTTTATATCCATTACTCCTTACTAATCTAGAAAGATCGGTATCAATATTTGCGACACAATGACAAAGAAGTTAAACTTCCTGACGAAGGAACAAGATTCGAGAAAAACAAGCATAACAATAGCAAAACATAACTGACTATATTAGGTTTTACGCGGATATGTCATTGCCTAATAGGAGTAATGAATAAACTGGATTTGCTTGTAAAAGAGACGCTGGATTCTTTGAAAAAGCTTCTGATTACTTTAGGTGTTTTCTTTTTAATACTTTTGCTAACTTGGTGTGCTGCGGTTAATGAAAAAAGAACCGTCGAATTGACTGCAAAGTTTGATGAGGACGGTAATATTGTGGTGTTTTCTCCCGAATTAGATAGAGATGATTATATTGTGGATATATCTGCAAGAGTTTATAAGGATGGAGCAAAGATTGACAAATATACTTTGGAAATCAGGTGCCCGGCTGAAATTGGAGACTGCGTAAAGAAAGCAGAAGAACTTTCACAGGGTACAGATGACAGAATTACCGTTACCGATAAAAATGAAATTGTCTTTCCAAGAGTAATTTTAGGACAAGGATCGATTGCTGTAGATATTAGAACTTTTGAATACAATCACGAAGGTTCAAGTCTTGTATTTTGTATTAAAAACAATGATTTGATTATAGAATCAGATACTAGATACATGGTGCTATGTGTACCTGATTTTTCAAAACCTGAAAATCGGCAGTCAGTTTCTCAGGAGGCGCAGCAATAAATCCAATGCCGTCTGAAAAAAGTTTCAGACGGCATCCGTCCAGACAGGCATTGGAGACTACTGCACAAAGCCCGCCCAAACCTTTCAGACGGCCTGCCAACCGCTCATCTTTACACCCTTTCCTTTCCTCATCCTACCTATCTAAAATATCCATCTATACGCCATATCCGAAAGTTCCCGTCATGCCGACCCAATCCTACCGCCTCACCCTCTCCCGCACCGCCCCCGACCTCTCCGTCCTCTCCTTCACCGCTGCCGAATCCGTCAACGACACCTACCGCCTCACCATCGACCTTACCTCCACAGACAGCACTTTGCCGCTGTCTTCCTATATCGGCCAACCGGCAACCTTCGAAGCGGTACCGTCAGCAGCGACGCACTCGGACTGATTGACGGAATGCTCCCGCCCGATGCGCTCAGGGTATGGAACGGGGTGGTGACTTCGGCCGAACGCCTCTCCGAATCCGCCGACGAAACCCGCTACCGTCTGCTGCTCGAACCCAAACTCTCGGTGCTCAAACGCCACCTTACCTCCCGTCTGTTCCAACACCAATCCGTTCCCGACATCATTGCCGCTGTGTTACAGCACCGCGGTTTCTCCGGGGTGCAGTACCGTATCCGAACCTCCCGCACCTATCCGTTACGCGAGTATGTCACCCAGTACCGGGAAAGCGACTTCGCCTTTATTTCGAGACTGTGCGAGGAGGAAGGCATCTGGTTTGCGTTCGAGCAGCATCCGGAACACGGTGAGGTGGTGCTGTTCGGCGATGCGCCGGCGCATTATCTGCGGGACGGCCGTCTGCCTACGCCCTACCGCCCCCACGGGGGTTTGGAGGCGGCCGGTGCGGAAGCCGTCTTCGCTCTGAACATCCGCCACAACCCCGTCCTGCAGTCCATACGGGTTGCCGACTACAACTACCGGACCGCCGATACCGGTTTGGCCGCCGAAACGGAACGCACCGACCCCGAAGCCCTAGGGTCGGAATCGCATTGGGGGCTGCACCCTAAAACCCCCGAAGAGGTGCAGCTTCAGACGGCCTTACTGCGCGAACTGGACGAATGCCGCCAAACCGAAGCCTTCGGCGAAGGCAACGACACCGCCTTACGGGTGATGGGGGTCTTCCATACCGACCGCCCCTTTGCCGAAGCGCCCGACGGCTGGCTGGTGCTCTCCCTTTCCCACTCCGGCAGCCGCGATACCGCCTATCAAAATACTTTCACCGCCGTTCCGGCCGGCAAGGTGTTCCGTCCCGCCCGTTCCACTCCGCGTCCGCATATCGGCGGCAGTCTGCCCGCCAAAATCACCGCTCCCGACAATTTTACCTACGCCCACATCGACGAGATGGGCCGATACCGCGTCAGGCTGCCGTTCGATCTGGACCCATGGAGTCCCGGCGGGGAAAGCCGTCCGGTACGGCTGGCCAAACCCTATGCCGGCAACGAATACGGCCAGCACTTTCCGCTGCACAAAGACACCGAGGTGATGCTCTCGTTCGTCCAGGGCAATCCCGACCGTCCCTATATCTCGGGGGTGATGCACAACAGCACGAAACCGGATCATGTTCCGGCCGGCTGGAACAGCCGCAACGTCATCCGTACCTGGGCAAACAACAAACTGCGGATGGAGGATTTCCGGGGTAAGGAACACATCAAACTGGCCACTCCTTATGCGGCGGCGCAACTGAATCTGGGCCATATCGTCGACAAAGGGCGGGACAAACGCGGGGAGAACGGCGAGGGCTTCGAACTGCGTACCGATTCCTGGGGGGGCAGTCCGGGCGGCTAAGGGGCTGTTCCTCTCTTCGGACGGTCAGAACGGCGCGGCGGGGAAAGTGCTGGATATGGATGCGGCCATCAGCCAACTGGAACAGGCCTTATCCCTGGCCAAAAGCCTGAACAAAGCGGCGGCGGTGGCCAAGAACGAAGCGACGCAAAGTAAGGAGATGGAAGGCCGTCTGAAAGACGCGTTCACAGATCTGAAGGGGGCGGCCTTAATCCAGTCCGCTCCCGAAGGCATCGCCAGTACGACACCCCAAAGCCAGCTGCATACCGCAGGAGAACACCTCCACTTCGTCAGCGGCGGCGATACGGCTATCAGTACGGGACGGAACTTTACCGCCCATGCAATGAACGGCGTCAACCTGTTTGCGCAGACGGCGGGGGTGAAGATGCAGGCTAATCAGGGAACGGTAACCGTTCAGGCTCAGAACGACGAAATGCAGTTGAATGCGCTGAAGGATGTAACGGTCACCAGCAGCAACGGCAAAGTGACGGTT
This sequence comes from Neisseria sp., assembly GCF_041804105.1. Lineage (GTDB taxonomy): Bacteria > Pseudomonadota > Gammaproteobacteria > Burkholderiales > Neisseriaceae > Neisseria. The sequence continues at coordinate 13,357 of NZ_JBHCJY010000072.1, read as the reverse complement.
GCGGCGAAGGAGGAAATCCTGATTACCTGTCGGGGGGGGGCGTATATCTGGCTAGGACAGAATGAAGTAGATTTTGATTTTTTTCTATCAAAGATTTTCCGACATATGAAGCAAAATTACTCATTAAAAATAGTGAAACAGGAGAGCCTATAACAAAAATAAAATGTATAGTTAAGTTTTCTTCAGGAGACAAACAAATTTTATCAACATATAGTGAGGTCTTTTTACATTTGAAATCCTCTCAAGCAGATATTGCCTCAATACATGTAGCATTTGAAGCTCCCAAAAGAATATTAAAATCAAACGAGATATAAAATGACTAGAAAAAACACAACTCTTACTTTAATACACAACAATGATACAAATACAGTAGAGATAACAGTAAATGATAGAGCAGCCACTCAACAGGCGATCATCAATTATTTAGAGAAGCATTTACCTGTTATATCAGACAATAAATTTTTAGAACGTTCAGAATGGAAAGCAAGAGCTGCTAAAGCTGGTTTGGAGGACAAATGGAATTACACTTCAATAGTAATTCACCATCAAGGGAATTCACCTCAACATGCATGCTCTGCAATGTACGGTGCTTTACCAGAAGTACAAAACAAGCACATGGATAAGGATGGATGCTCAGATATTGGCTATCATTACGCGATTGGTTGTTTAGGAACTATTGCAGAAGGTCGTGATATAAGATTTAAAGGATCTCATGTTAAAAATAATAATTTTAAAAAATAGGTATTCTCTTATTGGAAGATTTTTCAAAACCAGGTGAAGATAGTATTTCTCTCACTGATCCAAGCACATGGGCTGATCAATTTGACTATTTTTACCATATGAGACAGCTTCCTGAATCCCAATTATCTGCCTTAAGAGTTTTAATACGATGCTTAATGAAATTTTTTAAAATTAATGAATTAGATGGACATAAAGAGTTTGCTTTATCTGGAGATGTTAGAACATGTCCAGCTAGTATTGCAATGGAAAAAATAGTTGAATCAAGAAAAGAATTTGGCCCAAAAAAACCTTAAGATAAAACTAACATGAATAAGAAAATATTTATTCTTATTATTTTATTATGCTGTCCATTTATAGGAGTTGTTTACCGTGTAGGAGAGTTTGATAATTATTATGTACCCTTTTTAAAAAAGCCATGGACAGTTCGAATTATGTATTATGATTACATAGGAGAGAGAGACCTCAGTAATGTACCTGAAGATCAATTAAGAGAATATCTCTTATATTGTGATGCCAAGATGCTTAACCAATTTACCTGTACTTTAGCAATGCAAAAAGAAGCTAAAAAATATTCAACTGAATAGTTATAGTTAAAATTTATATTATAACATTATAGATTCTGTATAAAAATTGATTTAAAAAAGCTGAGCTTATTTTATCCTCCACTACGTCCCACCATCTAAAGGAAAGAGCAACATCTATTGATGCTCGAGAAAAACATGAAAAAGACGGTGGACCAATCATGCCCAAAGGTGCATGGCATCCGTCTACCTCGGGCAACACACCGGAAGGATTGCAAAATGGTATGCAAACATATCAGCCGAAGAAATAAAGCGGTGGTTTTATTAATCGCGCTACTCTTATCAACATTGGCAGGATTATATTATATGGAAGAAAGTAAATACCGAATGTATGTGTTTGTAACAGGAGACGACCCCGGAGATCCGGAGTGGCCGAGCAAAAAAGTCTGGTTCAGTGCCAAACAGTGGCTGACGGGCGAAACAGATTATTTGAAGGTTTCGGATCATGATCTCATCAACAAAAACGGCGTTAAAATGCCTGCTGCCGATTCCTTTATTCAAGACCTTTACTGGACATTGACGCATGACGAGTATATTACCGAACAAAACATGCCTTACGACCTCTTCGTACGTGAAGTCAAGCCAACCTTTATCGGACGGTATTTATATTCGGAATTCGACCGTGACACATTAAGGCCGACCGTACATAGGTTTTTGATCAGCTTTCGCTTAAACGGAAAGTTTTATGATTCAGAACTTGTATGGGAAACAGAGAAACATTATGTGGCCACTTCCAGTATTTTCAAACCGGGCGTATATTCCAAACTGTATGGGGACTATACCTATCAAGACTATCGACAAGGCAAACCGCTGCCCAAGCTCTAGTGAAAGGTAAACTGATATCGAAGGCCGTTTTCGATTACCTTTGGCCTGAAAACACATCTGGCCAAAGTAAATTTTCTAGCAACAGTGGAAATTTTGGTGGTAGTGGAGCTAGTGGCAAATGGTAAAAAATTTAAATAACAATATATATTATAAGACCTATAATAATTTTAAAATAGAATATAACAATTCAAGAAAAATATTCTATCTATATTTTTCTTGTAAAAATAAATGTAATCTCCTATATGAAAATGAATTTAGTGAAATTGAAAAAGAATATAGTATTTCTAATATAGGCAACTTACTTATCTTAAGAGATGTTTTTCTTACCCATTTTGAAGCAGGTTATTATTTTCTACTTGTTAGCCCAGATGGGAAATTAATTAGTCAATTAAATTTCATGGCACCTTATTCTTTCATACCTGACACAAAGAGTATTAATTGGAAAAACAAAAGGAAATTAACTTATAGAGTTAAATAATAATTTAAAACTAAATATTATTTTAATTTCATCTTGAAACAAAAATAAATTAATTGGTTTTAGCATATAGCACCAATGCCTAGCACATATCGATTTTTTATATCCATTATTTCTTATTAATCCAAAAGCATTGGTATCAATAATTGCCTGATAGGAATTTGGAATGAATAAACTAGATGTGTTTATCAAAGAAACATTAGACTCACTGAAAAACTGATTATTTCCTTCGGAATTATATTCCTGATATTTTTGTTAACTTGGTGCAGTATGATTAACGAAAAAAGAACCGTCGAACTGGCAGCAACGTTTCAAACAGCTTTAATTGCAAGAAATAACCGCATTGTTTACATAACAGATTGAGAAAATAAGCCTCCCCCTAAAACAGGTGTATCGCTCTTCAAATCCTTATGCGGCTTAACCGTATTATAAAAACTCACAAAACGGCACAACTCCTTTTTTCGCTGCTCCGCATTCCTAAATGGAAACTTACCATACTACGTTTCTATTCAAACTGCAGATAACACGTTCAGTCTCACCTTTGTCTGCGGTCGGGCAACACTGAGGTTCTGTCCGATATGATTTTTTACACAGGTAACCACGTCCGAGTAAGCTCACTTGATGGTAAGGGGTAATAGCAGACTGTTACATCTCGCACAAGAAACTTGTGTAGCACCGGCAACCGTACAGTTCAGCAGAATAACCGTACACTGTTCTCACAAAAATCCATCAATGGCGACGAACAGGTAATCGTATTTTTGTATGTTCATTTCAAATATTGTCTTTCGAATATTGTAAACAGCACTATAAGGATGCAGAAAGACACTCTGTACTTAAATAGTAGAAATGTATCACTTTACGGTACAAATTACTCACAATAAACAATGCCGAGAAATATTTTTCAGCACTTACAACAATGTAACTTTATAGCATAACATATTATATTTATAATTAATAATATCCAAATACGAGCCTACTTATCACAAAAGGCCGTCTGAAAAACATTTTCAGACGGCCTTTTCCGTGTCCCTATTTAATCGGTTACTTTCTTGCCCAATAAGGCCACGTCGGCCAGTTTGCCGTCCAAATCGCACACCTGCGGCAGCCGTCCCCATTCTTGAAAGCCGTGGCTGCGAAACAGGCGGATGCTGGGGTAGTTGTGGCCGAACACGAGGGCGAGTATGTTGCGGATGCCGAGTTGCGGAGCGCGTTCGAGCAGGTTTTTCAGCAATATGCCGCCCATGCCCGCGCCGCGCATGTCTTGGCGCACATACAGGCTGATTTCGGCGCTGATGCGGTAGGCTTCGCGCGGGTAGAAGTCGCTGAAACCGCCCCATGCGAGCACTTCGCCTGCGGGATTTTTCAGCACATAAAGCGGGCGGTTGCCGGTATGCGCGTCAAACCATGCCTGTTTTTCGGCCACGGTAACGGGCTGCAAATCGGCCGTGGCCTGCCGGCCTGCAACCGTGCTGTTGTAGATTTCGACGATGGCGGGCAAATCGGACTGCTGCGCCTGTGTGATGATATGGTTCGGCATGTTCAGACGGCCTTTGTGTGGGATATGGTCAATGTATTTATGGAGAAAATTGTTTATTGATAAAGGCTGTGTTTGGATATTCCGTTGATGCTTTATTTTCCGTCATTCCCGCGCAGGCGGGAATCCATCCCGGCCCTTCGGAAATCTTACTTTATCCAATGATTTCTCAACTTCCCAACCGGATTCCTGCCTGTGCGGGAACGACGGCATCGGCTCAAATTAAGGCAGTGCAGCATCAACGCAAAATCAACATATCCTTATTTGCCGCAGTCAGGCCGTCTGAAAAACGTTTTCAGACGGCCTGACTGCGGATTACCGGATCAGATTGGACACCGTTTTAAACGCCGGATGCACGGCATCCTGCAACAGTAAAAACAGCAGGCTTTCGCAGTTCGACACGACTGCGCCCGCCCCGCGCATCTGCTGCAGGCCGTTTTCTTTGTTCGCCGGACTGCGCGATGTGGTGCAGTCATAAGGCACATACACGGCATAGCCCGCCTGCCGCAAATCAAGTACGGTCTGCAACATGCAGATATGCGTCTCTTCGCCCGCAAGAATCACGTTGCGGATGTTTTTCCCTTGCAGCAGGGTTTCGACTTCGGGTACGAATGCGGAAAAGCGCGTTTTTTCAAACACGGGCGCACCGCCCAGCAGCGCCTTGATTTCGGGTACGGTCGTGCCCAAGCCTTGCGGATATTGTTCCGTTGCCGCCAACGGCACGCCCAATGCGGTCAGTCCCTGTATCAGCACGGCGCTCTGTTTGACCACGGCTGCGGCATCCGACATAACGGGCTGCAAACGCTCCTGTATATCGACAATCAGGCATAAGGTATTGTTGCAGTTCATGGTTTTCTCCTTTGCTGTGTTCGAACCGTTCAAACGGTTCTGCAATCCATTGTAGCAATCTCGGGCGGAACCGTGCAAAAGGCCGTCTGAAAAAACGTTTTTCAGACGGCCTTGCGTATGCCGGGCTAAGCGTATCGGGCCAAGCCCAAATCATCGCAGCGGATTTCGGGCCGCACGCCGCAAACCAAATCGGCGGTCAGTTTTGCCGAACCGAGCGACATCGTCCAGCCGAGCGTGCCGTGGCCGGTGTTGGTAAACAGGTTGTCAAACGGCGTTGCCCCGATAACCGGCGTGCTGTCGGGCGTCATCGGGCGCATGCCGCTCCAGTATTCCGTTTGCGCCGTATCGCCGCCGCCCTTGAACAAGCCGTCCGCCACCATCAGCAGCGTTTCTTTATGCTGCTGCGGCAGCGCCAAACGGTAACCCGACAGCTCGGCCATTCCGCCCACGCGGATACGCCGCTCGAAACGGGTAACGGCCACTTTATAGGTTTCGTCGATTACCGTGGACACCGGCGCGGCGGCTTCGTCGGCCACCGGCATGGTGAGCGAATAGCCTTTCACGGGATAAACCGGCAGGTTCAGCGACAACTGCGCCAGCACCGTGCGGCTGAAACAGCCCAGCGCGCATACGAAGGCATCGGCCTCAAACCGCTCCCCGCCCGCCTCCACCGCCGTAATGCGTCGGCCTTGCCGTTCGATTTTGCCGATTTCGCAGCCGAACCGGAAATCCGCGCCTTTCAGACGGCACATTTCGGCCAGTTTGACGGCAAACATGCGGCAGTCGCCGGTGGCATCGTTGGGCAGGCGCAGCGCCGCCGTGATTTTGTCGAGCGCGTGTGCCAGCCCCGGCTCGTATTGCAGGCATTCCTGCGGATTGAGCCGCTGATAGGGCACGCCGTAGTGCGCCAGCACGTCGATGTCTTTTTCGGCAGCCTCCGCTTCTTTTGCAGTACGGAAAATTTGCAGCGTACCCAGTTTCCGGCCTTCGAAATCCAAACCGTGTTGCGCTTCGAAACGGCGGAACATTTCGCGGCTGTATTCCGAAATGCGCACCATGCGTTCCTTATTGAGATGGTAGCGTTCCGCCGTACAGTTTTTCAGCATCTGCCACAGCCACTGCAACTGGAAAGTGCTGCCGTCGGGACGAAGAATCAGCGGAGAATGCGCTTTAAACAGCCATTTTCCCGCCTTTGCCGGCATACCCGGTGCCGCCCACGGCGTGGTATAGCCGTACGAAATCTGCCCCGCATTGGCAAAACTCGTGGCCTCCGCCACGCCGCCTTCCTTTTCCAGCAGCGTTACTTCATGCCCCGCCTCCAACAGATACCAAGCCGTGCATACGCCCGCAATCCCCGCACCCATCACCACCGTTTTCATCGAAGCCCTCCTTTGCGTTTTGCCGTTTTTCCCACCGCAACGGCAGGGATGTTCAGACGGCCGTCTGAAACCTTATCCGTCACAGAATATTTCGCGGAATGTTTTTAGTGGATTCATAAAGTTTATCCAAAAATATGCAGCGTATTTCATTTTATTTTCAATAAAATTTATATTATTATCCCTTAAAATCCGAAAAATACAGGAAATCCACATGAAACACCTCGACAAAACCGACCGCAAAATCCTCAAACACCTGCAACAAAACGCCCGCATTTCCATGACCGAACTGGCCGACAAAGTCGGCCTGTCCACCACACCCGTAACCGAACGCGTGCGCCGTCTCGAACGCGAAGGCATCATTTCCGGCTACCACGCGCGCCTCAACCCCCACGCATTGGGCAAAAGCCTGTTGGTATTCGTCGAACTGAAATTACGCTCGAAATCCGGCAACATCTTTGAAGACTTCCGCCGCGAAGTGCAGAAAATCCCGCAGATTATGGAATGCCACCTGGTTTCGGGGGAATACGACTACCTGATCAAAGTACGCCTGCCCGACATGTCGGCCTACCGCGACATGCTCGGCAACATCCTGCTGCAACTGCCCGCCGCCGCCGAAAGCCGCAGTTATGTGGTGATGGAAGAAGTCAAAGAAGAAATGATGCTGGATTTGGATTAAGCATTTCAGACGGCCTGAAGAAAGACGGTGCGTGTATCCCGTACGACTTGATATGTACCGTGAACAACCGTCATTCCCGTGCAGTCAGGCATATGCCGACCAAACTTTTTATTGCCCGATCCCGCTCGAAGGCCGTCTGAAACAAAACAACAAAAAAGCCCGAAAAATCGGGCAAAAAAATGCGCACACCGTTTCGGATGTGCGCCAAGTCTACAAAGGAGAAATAGAGGAGAAACTATTAACTGACTACTCGAACCAGCTAACGGGGCGCATTATGCCGAACTGTCCGGCGATGAGCAACTGTTTTTTGGAAAAAATTGCCAATCCGCACATTACGGACATTTTATGTAGCAAAATTTCAACAAACCCCGTAATCCTGCCCTGCCGCCCGTTTCCGACCGGCAAAAAAATGCGCACATCCGAAAATGTGCGCCCAAGTCTACAAAGGAGAAATAGAGGAGAAAAATCAAGCTGCATCAAGCAACTCAACAGCCGTTATTTTCCGCGCAAGCCTTGTGCGCGTCAATTTCCGTCTGCATTTGCAGCGGTTGGATTTACAAAAAAACAACACTGCACCGAACCGCTGCCGCAGGCCGTCTGAAAAACCGTTTCAAACCGCCAGCCGGCCTGCCAGTTTTTCCGCCGCTTCCGCCCGCTCGTGCCTGGCCAGTTCGGGCAGGTTCTGGTTGAGCGACGACTGTTTCGGGCGGCCGCGCGCTTTGGCCAGTTCGGACGGCATCTGCGCCACCTGCCACGGGGCTTTGCCGCTTTGCAGCCTGATGTCCGCCTGAGCCGCATGGCCGCGCGTTTGCAGGGCAAAGAGCAGGTCGAGCGCGCGGGCGGCAAGCAGGGTGACGGTTTCGGGGTCGATAAACAGGGTTTGGCGGCCGCTGATTTTGTCGCTGATGGTCTGCATATTCGGCAGCACGCCGCCGAGTACGCCGCCGATGGTCGTGCCCAATCCGAGCGAACCGCCCAGCGTGAGCATATCGACGCCCATACCGATGAGCGCGCCCGTGGCCGCCCCCGTGCCGGTGCGGATACCGTAGTCGAGCAGCAAATCGGCATCGAACGGATCTTGGCGGAATTCTTTCAACGCCCATCCGCCGCTGTCGATTTCGCTGTGGTAAAAGCGGTAGATGCCGAAAAGCTGCTGCTGCAACTGCCGTTCGAGCTGGCGCACCGCATCCTGCATGGATTTGAGTACGGGCACGGGGTTGTCGTCTTCGTCGATTTCCTGTTTGAACGCGGCCACGTCGAGCAGGAAATGGGCGATTTCCAATCGGGCGTCGCGGTCGAGCTGCGTCCATTCGCGGCGGCGCATGGCGGTCAGGCGGTCGAGCGTTCCGCGGGCGGGCAGCATGGTGGCCAGATTGTTCCATAGCGTGATTTCACCTTCAAAATCAAAGGCCACGGTATCGAAACCGCTGTAAACGTGCAGCCCGCGCCGCGCCAGCATTTCCGTCCACGCCGCCAAATCCTGTCCGGCGGTGAAGTTGAACACGGGCATCACGGGCTTGGCGCACCACGACAACACGGTCAGCTCGTCTTTGTATTTCTCCAGCACCGGCTCACGTGCATCGACCACATACAGGGCCATGTCGCTGTTTAAAAGCTGGCGCAGGACTTTTGCTTCCTGATTGAAATCGCCTTGCGCTTCGGGGCTTTCCAGAAATGCGTGCAGCCGTTCGATGCCGTCTGAACGTGCGGAAGTATGGCTTTCCAGCCAATCGAGCACGCCGCCTGCGTCTTCCAGCCCGGGCGTGTCGTACAGGTAAACCAATGCGTCCGAACCGTCGGAAACCGCAGCCTGTTCGACATGGCGGGTGGTGGCGGGCGCGTTTTTCACTTCGCCGAACGTGCTGTCGCGCAGCAGCGTTCTCAGCAGCGAGGTTTTGCCTGTGTTGGTGTGGCCGACCACGGCCAAGGATAAGGGTTTGTCCATATTCGGTATTTTCTGTTCGGGCCGTCTGAAACAGGCCGTATCCTGTTTTTCAGACGGCCATATTGTCCGTCAGCGCGGATTGTACCGCCAAATGCGGGAAACGGCGGATTTTTAGCAGGCCTGCGGAAAGGCCGGACATCCGCACGGCCACGGGCAGCCTGACACCACCTTGAAAGTGATTTCCCAATATACGCAGACATTCCTTCTTCCTGCATGAAAGGCCGTCTGAAAACTTGTTCAGACGGCCTTTAACGTTTTGCCGCTTCATTCAAACGGTTTTTTCTGCCAATACGGTTTCGTGCGTTTCAGACGGCCTGCAAACACATCCCCCGTTCCGCCCAAAACAAACACCAGCGCGCCCGACGAATCGGTGCGCAACAGCCGGATATTGTGCGCTTTCAATCTGGTTTGCACATCGGCGGCGGGGTGGCGGTAGGCATTGCCGTAGCCCGCAGAAGCCACGCCGTATTGCGGGGACACGGCGTTGAGAAAACCGCCCGACGACGACGAATTGCTGCCGTGATGCCCCAACACGAGCACTTGGCTGAACAGGCCTGCGCCGTATTTCGCCACCAGCGCGCGCTCGCCCGCCTGTCCCAAATCGCCCGTAACCAGCAGGGATTGGCCGCCCGCCACCACCCGCAGGATACAGCTTCGGTCGTTGTCTTCGGCCGTGCTGCGGTTTTCGGTGTGTAAAGCGCGGCGCGGCTCCAACATCTCGAAAACAACGCCGTCCCACTGCCATTGCTGTTCCTTGCAGAACGCTGCCTGCGGATAAAATTCAGGCTGCCCTGCAAGAATCCGCACAGGCGTGGCTGCCCGGGCAACGGTTTGGAAACCGCCGTCGTGGTCGGTATCGTGGTGCGACAAAACCAGCGTATCGATGCGGCGGACACCCGAAGCGCGCAGGCTCGGAACGACGCCCGTTTGTGCTGCGGCTTCGGTGCCTGTGTCGAAAAGCAAATAATGCGAGGCAGTCTGAACGCCTACCGACAGGCCCTGTCCTGCATCCCATACTGTGATATGCGCCTGATTTTCCGGTACGGGCGGGGGACGGTAAAACACAAACCCTGCCAACACCAGCCATGCCCAAGGCCGCAGGCCCAAACCGCGCGGCAGCAACGCAATCAAAGCGGCAGCGGCGGCCAGTCCCGCCAACGGCCAGGGCGCGGCGGCCACGGAATATTCGGGCGCAACCGCCGCCGCTGCCGAAACCAGCCGCAGCGTATATTCCCCCGCAGCCGCCGCCAACCATTGCAGCGGGGCAAACGGCAACAGCGACGCGGCCAAAGCCAGCGGCACCAACACCCATGAAAACCAAGGAATCATCACCGCATTGGCCAGCGGGCTGGCAAGCGGCAGCGCGGCGAACAGCACGCCCAGCAACACCGCCGACCACACCGTTGCCGCCCATTGCGCACGCACCGCCGTCCGCCACCCCGAACCGTCCCGACGCAGACGGCCCTGTTCTGCCCAAATCAAGGCCGCCACCAAACCGAACGACAACCAGAACCCTGCCCCCAACACCGCCAAAGGGTCGAACAGCAATACCGCCGCCAGCGCCTGCCACCAGCCGCGCCAAATCCCGCCGCCGCTGCCGCGGTACCACGCCCACCCCAGCGCGGCCAACATAAACACCGTGCGCTGCGTCGGCACGGAAAACCCCGCCAGCAGCGCATATGCCGACGCAGCCGCCAAACCCGCCAGCGTCATCCACAGACGCGGTTTCGACGGCACAAACGGCATCAGCCGCATTGCGAGTTTCGCTAAAAGCGCAAACAGCACCGCCACCATCCCCACATGCAGGCCGGAAATGCTCACCAAGTGCGTCAAACCCAAAGGGCGGAACGCCGCCCACAGCTCGGGCCGCAATGCCGACTGTTCGCCGACCGACAACGCCCGCATCAGCGCAATGCCGTCTGAAAAACCCTGCCCGCCCGTATCCGCAGCCTGCCAGTCGGCGCTGATGCGGTGGCGCAGGGCAGTCAGGCCGACAGGCAGGCCGTCTGAAACGCGCGTCCGCTCCTTGCCGAGCGTACCCGTGCCGCCGATGCCGTTGGCCAACGCCCACGCTTCGCGGTTCAACCCGTTCAGGTTCACTTCGCCGACCACCGGCCTTACCCTCGCCTCTACCCGCCAGCGGCTGCCCGCAGGCCAACCGCGCAGTTGGTAGTCGGACAACAGCAACTTAAACGTCCGCCCCGCCGCATCCCGCGCCTGCGCTTCAAACTGCACCCGTTTTTCATCCGTGCGCGGCAGTCCTTCCACCGTGATGTCCAAACGCACCACCCCGTCCCGCCCCAACGGCCACTGCCCCGCCAACGCATTTTGCGTCCGCCATACGCCGTAAGCCGCACCAAACAAAAAGCAGAACAGCAACACCGTTGCCCGCAAACCGATTCTGGACACAGACAAGGCCGTCTGAATATTTTCAGACGGCCTTGTCCGCCCCTGCCGGTACAACAAGGCAAATGCCGCCGCAAACAGGCACGGCAGCGGTACTGCCCACACCCACACGGGCGGCACGGCGGGCAGCGCAAACGACAACACCACGCCCGCAATCCAGCACGGCAGTAAAGCCCGAACCACAACTATCCCTTTTGAAACAATAAAAGCAGGTATGATAAGCGAAAGCCCGCGCCGCGTCAGAACAAATTCGCCGCTTTCGGACGGCGGCGTGCAGTCTTCCGCACGCACGGCAACATCCATCGGCTTGCCGTTCGGATAACCCACACCCGCCACCGGCAGCCCCGTGGCGCGGCTGTCCGACGCACGCATCGCCCCCCCCCTGAGCCACCGAAGCGGCCGTTACGGCGGGAAAGCGGTGCGTTGCGGCATTGTTCCGATAAGCAGACACGGCATCCGTGCCGTAACGGTGTACCGGATGTTTTCAGACACCTGCATCCTGCAAGGCGGCAAACGGAAACCGCCCCGCACAATACGGTTTTTTCAGACGGCCTCTGCCGGCGCATTCCACGTCCGGCAGCAATACCGGCTTTGAAAAAATCAGGCCGTCTGAAAACCCGTTTCAGACGGCCTGCCCGCTTTTCAGCCACCCGCCAAACAGGTAAAATCACGCATTCCCACACAGGTATCCAGGTCATGACTAAATTTATTTTCGTAACCGGCGGCGTTGTCTCTTCACTCGGAAAAGGTATCGCCGCCGCTTCCATTGCCGCCATTCTCGAATCGCGCGGTCTGAACGTAACCATGCTCAAGCTCGACCCGTATATCAACGTCGACCCGGGCACGATGAGTCCGTTCCAGCACGGCGAAGTGTTCGTAACCGACGACGGCGCGGAAACCGATTTGGACTTGGGCCACTACGAGCGTTTCATCAAATCCACGCTGACCCGCCGCAACAGCTTCAGCGCAGGCCAAGTTTATGAAAACGTGATTGCCAAAGAGCGTCGCGGCGACTACTTGGGCGGCACGGTGCAGGTGATTCCGCACATCACCGACGAAATCAAACGCCGCATCCACGAAGGCGCGGCGGGTTACGACGTGGCGATTGTGGAAATCGGCGGCACGGTGGGCGACATCGAATCGCTGCCGTTTCTCGAAGCCATCCGCCAGATGCGCAGCCAGCTCGGCCGGGCCAACACACTGTTCGCCCACCTGAGCTACGTTCCCTACATCGCGGCGGCGGGCGAAATCAAAACCAAACCGACCCAGCACACCGTGAAGGAAATGCTGAGCATCGGCCTGCAACCCGACATTCTTATCTGCCGCATGGACCGCATCATGCCGGAAGACGAACGCCGCAAAATCGCCCTGTTCTGCAACGTGGAAGAGCGCGCGATTGTCGGCAGCTACGATGTCGAGAGCATCTACGAATGCCCCGAAATGCTGCACAGCCAAGGCATCGACACCATCATCTGCGAACAGCTCCAACTCAACGTGCAGCAGGCCGACCTGACCGAATGGAAAAAAATCGTTTACGCGATTAAAAATCCCAAACACACTATAAAAATCGGCATGGTCGGCAAATATGTCGATTTGACCGAATCCTACAAATCCCTGATTGAAGCCTTGAAACACGCGGGCATCCACACCGAAACCGAAGTTCAGATTAGCTATATCGACAGCGAAGCCATCGAGAAAAACGGCGGCGACGTGTCCGTGCTGGAAGACATGGATGCCGTACTCGTGCCGGGCGGCTTCGGCGTGCGCGGCGTGGAAGGCAAAATCGCCGCCGTGCGCTATGCGCGCGAAAACAACGTGCCTTACCTGGGCATCTGCCTGGGTATGCAGATTGCGCTCATCGAATACGCCCGCGACGTGGCAGGCTTGGCGGGCGCGAACTCCACCGAGTTTGACCTGAAAACGCCCTACCCCGTGGTCGCCCTGAT
>NZ_JBHCJY010000071.1:0-5255 GCF_041804105.1 Neisseria sp. | reverse complement strand
TACGGTTTCGCCAAACTCTCCGAACTCATCAAATCCTTCGATATTTTCGAACACCGCACCGACAACAACCAGCTTCAAGTGCGCCGCAACGACAAAAACGGCAGGCCGTCTGAAAAAGAAAACAAGCCAGCCGATACCGCCGCCCAAACCGAAACCGCCGTTCAGACGGCCTCAGGCGACAACAAACCGCAAAACGGAGCGGCCGACGGCAAACCGGCAGGCCGCAACCGCAAACGTGCGGAACGCAAATCCGAAAACGCAACGCAGGACGCGCAGGACAGGCCGTCTGAAAACGGAAAAAACAGTTTGCAGCCGGATACGGAAACTGCAGCCCGGCCCGTCCAGCCAGAAACCACTCCCGCACCTGCCGACAAACCCTCCAAAACCAAAACCAAAAACAGCAAACCCAAATTCAGCCGCGTGATTCCGCTCGTGCAGCAGGCCGTCGATGCCGCTGCCGATACCGACGGCTGGGCGCGCCTGAGCGACGTTCTGAAACAGCTCGCCGCGCAAATCAACCCACACGACTACGGTTACGACACCGACCGCGCCCTAGTGCACGCCATTTACAGCGACTGGCTGGAAATCAAGAAAGTCGGACGCGGCGAGCGGGTGAAAGTGAACAAGCGGTTTGTGAGTAAGGATTGACACCAACGGAAATTTCAGACGGCCTTCCAATATCCGAAGTCCGTACCCAGAACGAAAGACTGCCGAACATGCAAAGCAAATCCACGCTTGATACCATTTTTTCCCACCGTTCCATCCGCAAATTCACGTCCCGACCTATATCGGAAGAAATGCTCGACACGCTGGTTCGTGCGGGGCAGCAAGCTTCAACATCGAACAATCTGCAATGTGTCTCTGTTATCCGCGTCTCCGACCGGGCTTTGCGGCAAGGCATACACGAAGCGGCGGGTAGTGCCCCTTATATCGTTGATTGTGCAGAGTTTCTGCTTTTCTGCATCGACTTTTCCAAACACCGGAAAATCTGTCCCGACGCGCAGCTCGATTGGACGGAAGTTACCCTGATTGGCGCGGTGGACACGGGCATTATGGCGCAAAACGTTTTGCTGGCCGCCGAATCACTGGGGCTGGGAGGCGTGTATATCGGCGCGCTGCGTAACGACGCGCAGAAGGTGTCGGACATATTAAATCTGCCCGAATACTGCATTCCGCTGGTCGGCCTGTGCTTGGGTTATCCAGACCAAAACCCGCCGTTCAAACCGCGTCTGCCCAAAGAACGGGTTTACGCCGAAAACGCCTGTCCCGTGTTGGATGACAGTGCGGCGGAAGCCTACAATCAGGCGGTGGCGGCGTATTACGAAGCGCGCAAAGGCAAACCCGTGCCGTGGAAACAGTCGTTGGCAAAAACATTGGCCAATCCCGTGCGTCCGCATATGGCGGGTTTTTTGCAGAAAAAAGGTTTTTTGAAACGCTGATTTTTTCAGACGGCATTCCCGATTTCAAAACAATCGTCATTCCCGTGTAGGCGGGAATTCAGACTTTTGAAGCTGCCATATCGAGCCAAGATTTCAGTGTCTTGCCGTTCTGAATTCCCACCTGCGCGGGAATGACGAATAACAAACTGAATGGATTAGACAAAATATTCTGTACGCTTATCCGGAACGGCACAACATGCCGTCTGAAACATACCGTTTTCTTTTTTGTGTGCCGACAGGTTGGCTGTTTGAACATAGTTTTCAGACGGCCTTGCCGATTTTCAGGCCGTCTGAAAACCGTTTTCCCTATTGTGTCGAGTCCCCGTTATGGCCGAACGAAACTTTATCCATCGTCCGAATTATGGCGCAAGCGGTACCGTTATCCAGCGCAGCAGGTTGCTATACAGCCGTTTGGCCGCCCACAATCCGACGGTCATTCTGGTATTGAGCGGACGGAAAATCCTGCGTTGGGCTGGGAACGAACTCATTATTCCGGCAGGTCGCGCCGTTGCGCTGGCAGGTTGGCAGACCTTCGATGTGTTGAACGAGCCGGATGAACAAGAAGGTGTTTATCGGGCGCAATGGCTGTCGTTCGAGCAGCCCTTAATCGACCGTTTTGCCGAAATGTACGAAGGTGGCGAGTTGGTGGCCGATGCGCGACTATTGCCTGAAAAGGCCAAGTTTGCGGTTTCTTTTTCGCTGGCGGCGCAGATGTTGGGCGACGACGGCATTCCCGATGCGGTGGCCGATACGGGGTTGCAGCAGGTGTTGGCATGGCTGCATGTTTCGGGCTGCCGTTTCCATGCTTACGAGCCTATGGGTTTGGTGCGCCGTTTGAGAAAAGCGGTGGAGGAAGACGCGGCTTTCGAGTGGACAGCGGAAACGATGGCAGGCCGTCTGAATATGAGCGGAACGACTTTGCGGCGGCGTTTGGCGGCGCAGGGCACGTCGTTCAGGGCCTTGCTCATCGATGTGCGCATGATGCGCGCGCTGACGCTGTTGCAGGTAACGTCTTGGACGGTCGCGCAGATTGCGGCGGCGGTGGGCTATGACAACGCTTCGCGTTTTACGGCGCGTTTTAAGGAACGGTTCGGCTTTGTGCCGACGGCGGTGAGGGACGGAGAAGGCGGAGCGGCGGAATACCGCCCCGCCGAAACGGTTAACGTTGGTTTTCGATCGTGATTTTGGCTTCGCCTAAAGCGTTGGCTTTGGTGAAAAAGCCGACCAGTGCGGGTGTGGCATCCGCGGTTACGTTGGGCAGCTTGGCGACTTTCAGCGCGGTCAGCGTGATTTCGTAGCGGTGTTTTTTCCCTTCGGGCGGACATGCGCCGCCGTAGCCCGGTTTGCCGAAATCGGTGCGCGTCTGCAATGCGCCTTTAGGCAGATTGCGGCCTTGTGCGGTAATGCCTGCGGGCAGTTTGTTCACATGGGCGGGAATGTTCGCCACCACCCAGTGCATCCAGCCCAAACCTGTCGGCGCGTCTTTGTCGTGCAGCGTCAGCACGAAACTTTTTGTGCCGGCAGGTGCGTTTTTCCACGACAGCGCGGGCGATACGTTGCCGCCGGAGCAGCCGAAGCCGTAGGGCGCACTCAAAAGCTGCTGTTTGGTAAAGCGGCCGTTGTTCAAATTGTCGGCATTCAGCGTAAACGCGCCGTTGGCTGATGCGAGTGTGGATGCGCCGATTAAAGCGGCGATGAAGATTGTGCGGAACATTTAGATTTTTTCCTTTTTGGTGTGATGGGAAAGTCCAGCATAGCAGCATAAGGCCGTCTGAAATGTGCCGTTTCGTTCCTTTTATGTGCCGAAACAGGCATGGCGGTTTGGAGAGTTGATTTTCAGACGGCCTGCCGCCGCTGTGAAGGCCGTCTGAAAATCTTTGGGAGAACCGCCGTGAACCGACAAGCCGTACTCGATTATGCCGCCGAACGCTATCAAACCGACCCCGTGTATCTGTGGGAAAAATACCCGGATTACGCCGTGCTGCGCCATGCGAAGGGTGGCAAGTGGTATGCGGTGCTGATGAACGTTGCCGCTGCCAAGCTCGGTTTGGACGGAAGCGGCAACATTCCGTTGATGAACGTGAAAGCCGCGCCCGATTTGGTGCAAACCCTGCGCGTGCAAACGGGCTTTCTGCCTGCCTACCATATGAACAAAACCCATTGGCTGAGCGTGCGGCTCGACGGTTCGGCAGATGCGGAAACGGTCAAAGCCTTGCTGGACGGCAGTTTTCTGCTCACGGGTAAGGCCGTCTGAAAAACACAATATTCCGAAAAACCGCCGTCATCCGTTTTTCAGACGGCATGGATACCCCAAACGCGTTACAATAAAGGCCGTCTGAAAAAATATTCCCCAAATCCATAAAGAAAGCCCGAGATGAAACACCTTTCCACCCAATCCCCCGACTTCCAAGCCGAACTCAAAGCCCTGCTTGCCTTTGAAACCGCGCAAGACCCGAAAATCGACCAAATCGTGGCCGACATCTGCGCCGACGTGCAAAAGCGCGGCGATGCGGCCGTAATCGAATACACCAATAAATTCGACGGCACGGCGGCGCAAACCTTCGCCGATTTAACCTTAAGCCAAGAAGATTTGAAAAACGCGTTCGAACGCCTGCCCGAAAATGTTCAGACGGCCTTGAAAACCGCCGCCGCGCGCGTGGAAAGCTACCACCAACGCCAAAAACTGGAATCGTGGACATACACCGACGAAGACGGCACGCTCTTGGGCCAGCAAATTACCGCGCTCGACCGCGTCGGCATTTACGTGCCCGGCGGCAAAGCGGCCTACCCCAGCTCGGTGATTATGAACGCCATGCCCGCGCACGTGGCCGGCGTGAAAGAAATCATCATGGTGGTGCCGACCCCGAAAGGCGAGCGCAACGACATCGTGCTGGCGGCGGCTTATGTGGCGGGCGTAACCAAAGTGTTTACCGTCGGCGGCGCGCAAGCCGTAGCCGCGCTGGCTTACGGCACCGAAACCGTGCCGCAGGTCGATAAAATCACCGGCCCCGGCAATGCGTTTGTCGCCGCCGCCAAACGCCGCGTGTTCGGGGTGGTGGGCATCGACATGGTGGCGGGGCCGTCTGAAATTCTGGTGATTGCCGACGGCAGCACGCCCGCCGATTGGGTGGCGATGGATTTGTTCAGCCAGGCCGAACACGACGAAATCGCCCAAGCCATTCTGATTGCCACTTCGCAAGCGTATTTAAACGAAGTTCAGACGGCCATGGACAAACTGATTGAAGAAATGCCCCGCCGCGACATCATCGAAGCCTCGCTGGGCAACCGCGGTGCGTTTGTGTTGGCGAAAGATTTGGACGAAGCCTGCGAAATCGCCAACTATATTGCGCCCGAACATTTGGAATTATCAGTGGAAAACCCGCAGCAATGGGCGCAGAAAATCCGCCACGCCGGCGCGATTTTCATGGGCAGATATACCAGCGAGAGCTTGGGCGACTATTGCGCCGGCCCCAACCATGTGCTGCCCACCAGCCGCACCGCCCGTTTCTCATCGCCCTTAGGTACTTACGATTTCCAAAAACGTTCGAGCCTGATTCAGGTATCCGAAGCGGGCGCGCAAAAACTGGGCAAAATCGCCAGCGTTTTGGCGCACGGCGAAATGCTCACCGCCCATGCGCGCGCGGCGGAATTCCGTTTGAAAGATTAGGGAGTGTAGTCAGAAGGCTTGTGAAGCGGTTTTTTGAGGAAAAATCCGCAGATGCAAGGCAAAAAGCGCAGCAAGATTGAACATCTTGCGAGCATTTTAGCTTCGCAAGTCCGCTACGCTACCTAACGCCGCAGATGCGGATTTTGACC
>NZ_JBHCJY010000070.1:0-49377 GCF_041804105.1 Neisseria sp. | reverse complement strand
GGTGGAACCTGTCGGCGTGGAAACAATCAGCCCGTCCGAACGCTGGGTGTAAACAAATTCGCCGTTGATAAACACTTCGAATTCAATCATTTGGCCTGCACCGCCGCGCGAGAGCACGACATCGTTGAGCGCGAGCGGGCGTTCGGAACGGCGTTCCATCGCCACTTCGAGCAGGATGCGTTCTTCGGAAAGGTAGCTGCCGCCGAGCATCGCGCCCAAGCCTTCGACCATATTGTCGTGGGAAACCTGGGTCAGGAAACCGAGATGGCCTTGGTTCACGCCGATAACGGGCACTTTGTGCGGGGCAAGTTCGCGGGCGACGGAAAGAAACGTGCCGTCGCCGCCGAGCACGATAACCAAATCGCATTTCAGGCCAAGCGTGGCTTTGGTGATGATTTGGCACAGGGGGATGTCTTCGGCGGCGGCCGTGCCTTCGTTGACGCTGTCCGCGTCGAGATAGATATTGATGCCCGCACCGTGCAGAAACTGAACCAGCGCGTGCAAGGTTTTGCCGATTTCGGGGGTTTGCGGCCGGGTAACGATGCCGATGTTGCGGAATTGACTGTTCATAATCGGAACGCTGTAAGTGGATGTAACGGGCTGATTATAGCGGTTTTTGCGGTGCGGCGGTTTTCAGACGGCCTGAATACGACGACCGCTGGCGGCGGCGGACGGCAACGGTATCGGAACACAGCCCCGTTTTCTTAAACTGCCGCCGTTACAGGCAGATGAAAAACCGTGTCGGTACGGCGTGTAGATTGGATTGGCACCATGCCGCCAACGACCGTTGTTGGCCGACGCAAGCTGCGCTGCCTGTGCGGTTCGACGCATTACCGGAACACAGGCAGAAAAACCGGCGGTGTTTACAGCGGCAAATCCGGAAAAAACCGCGCAAGCGACACTCACGCGGCTGTCTCCGTCAGCCTTCCCGTCCTGCCGCACGCTCGAGCTTGTCCAAGCGCGCTTCCAGCCTGGCCGCATCGTCGCGCAGACGGGCGATTTCGTTCTGCCGCCCGTCGAAATTCTGCCGCGACACCACGGGCGATTCGGGTTCGAGGGCAAACTCGGCCAGCTGCTCCATCAGGCTGCCGCCGATTTTTTTGGCGGTATTGCCCGCAGCGGCGGCACGCGTACCGACGGCATCGGCGGCAGCCGCACCGAACAGCCGTCTGAAATCGGCATCCGCATGGTAGCGCAGGCTGCCGACAACGGGCAGCAGTTCCATGCCCAACGCCGTATCGCCGTCCAGTTCGATGTCCCCGACCCCGGGTGTGCTGCCTTGCAGGATTTTCTGCACGGCGCTGTTGCGGAAGGTAATCACGGCATCGGCATTTGCGCAGGGCGACAGGAAGCCTTCGCTGCCGATGATGCCGCAGATGCGGAATGCGGCGGCGTTCAGGCTCAGGCTTTTTCCGGCATGGGCGGAAAGTTTGCTTTGCGCTTCGGGGTTTTGCGCGATGATGTGGTTCAAAACGGGTATCAGTGCCTGCATCGGCGGTTGTCCTTTTGGAATACGGGCTGTTTACGGCCGGTTTCTGCAAACCGTTCCAACACGGCCCGAAATTTCAGACGGCCTGTTCCGGCAGGCCGTCTGAAAATGTTTGGCACGGCGGTTCAGGCCTTTGCCGACGGCTCTTCCGCGCTTACGGTGCGGTCGAACTCGGCCACGAATCCGGGCAGCAGATACGGGCGCAGCAAGCTGAGCGTGCGGCGGATGCCGCGCTGTTTCGAGTCTTCGGTCAGTTTGGCGCGGCCGCGCAGCGAGCCGTCGAAATCGAACCAGTATTTGGTAATCATCCACATATTGAGCGCCAGGTCGTTCATGGCGGTTTCGTCGGCGCGGATGATGTCGAGGCCGTTGAGTTTGGTCAGCAGTTTGACCAAAAGCGGGGCGACTTTGGCATGCGTGAAATTATTGTGCTCGCCCAAAAGTTCGGCGCTGCGCGCCAGCAAGGTATTGACGTCGCTGAACAGGAAGCGGTATTCCCACATCACATCGTACACGCCCGACATATAGTCCACGGCTTCGGACACGCTCGAAGGCAGCGGGGTATCGTTGAGATAGCCGAACAGCGCTTCGCTGTAACGTTTGAACAGTTGGACGATGATTTCGTCTTTGTTGCGGAAATGGTAGTAGAGGTTGCCCGGGCTGATGCCCAAATGGGCGGCGATGTGGTTGGTGCTGATGTTGCGCTCGCCTTCTTCGTTGAACAGGACGAGGCTGGCGTTGACGATGCGGGTATAGGTGTTGACTTTCGGTTCTTTTGCCACGGCGGGATTCCTTGTCGGGCGTTGTTTTCGGCAGCCGCAAACGCTGCTTCGGCGTTGTTCGGACGGCTCGGATGCGGACGGTAAAATTTTTTCAGACGGCCTCGAATCAAACAGGCCGTCTGAAATGCCCAAGGTTTCCGGTTTGCCGTTGCGATGCCGCATCCGCAAACCTTAAAACCAGTTGGGTTCCGGCTCTAATTCTACCTGAAATCTCTCCGCCACGGTGCGGCAGATGTGCGCCGACAACGCCGCCAAATCGGCGGCAGACGCACGGTTTTTGTTCACCAGCACCAGCGCCTGACGTTCATGCACCGCCGCGCCGCCGATTTGGAAACCTTTCAGACGGCATTGGTCGATGAGCCAGCCCGCAGCGAGTTTGACCGTACCGTCGGGCTGCGGATAGGCGGGCATCTGCGGGTATTGCGCCGCCAAAACCGCCGCCTGCCTTGCATCTACGACAGGGTTCTTGAAAAAGCTGCCCGCATTGCCGAGCACGGCCGGGTCGGGCAGTTTGCTGCGGCGGATTTCGCAGACGGCATCGGCGACTTCCTGCGCCGTCGGTTCGCGGCCGCCGCATTTTCCGGCCACCGTCGCGGCCAAATCGCCGTAGCCGAGCTTGGGAGAAAACTGTTGCTTTAATGCAAATATAACAGCCGTAATCACATACCGCCCCCTGCCCTCCTGTTTGAACAGGCTTTCGCGGTAGGCAAACCGGCAGTCGGCATTGGACAGGGTAACGGGCTGCTCCGTATCCAAATCGAAGCATTCGACGCTGTGAATCAGGTCTTTCACCTCCACCCCGTAGGCACCGATGTTCTGCACGGGCGCAGCGCCGACCGTGCCCGGAATCAGGCTCAGGTTCTCCAAACCGTACCAGCCCCGCGTAATGGCATACTGCACGAAATCATGCCAGTTTTCCCCCGCCTGCGCCTTCACCGTCACCGTGCCGTCCGCACGCGACAGTTCACGGATGCCCTTGTTTCGCACGGCCACCACCAAGCCTTCGTAATCCTTTGAAAACAAAATGTTGCTGCCGCCGCCGAGCCACAAAACCGTTTCACGGTCGAATTCGGGCAGCCTGATTATCTCGGGCAGCTCCGCGGCATCGCCGAGCACGGCGGAATACCGCGCACGCGCAGGCAGGCCGAAGGTATGGAGCGGGGTCAGGTCGGTATTGTGTTGAACTTGCATAGAAACTTTCTTTCTCCGGCCATTCTGTTTTCAGACGGCCTGTGTAGCGGGAAACGGTTCGGGCCGTCTGAAATGCTGCGCCATGCTGCGTCATGCCGTTTCCAATCCACGGAAACAGCGGCAGGAAATATGGTTCAGACGGCCTTTGCCTTCGTATATCTGTATTTGGCTGTGTCCGGTATTTTTCATCATTCCCGCGCAGACGGGAATCCGCGGCGGTTATCCGCAAGCAGACGGACAAACCGGATTACCTTTGGTTGCAAAAATGGGTTTCCGCCTGCGCGGGAACGACGGTACGGCATCACCGACACCGTACAAACAGCCTGCATGGAAAGGCAGGCCGTCTGAAAACGTTAAAACTCTTTGCTGCGCACTTCCAAACACCACACCAAGGCCGCAGCAGCAGCGGTCAGCGACAGCACCAATGCCGTCCAGAAGCCGTAAATGCCCATGCCGAAACCGTCGGCCAGCACATAGCCGGGCAGCAGCCCCAAGCCCCAAAACGCGACGGCATGGATAATCATCGGCGCTTTGGTGGTTTTATAGCCGCGCAACGCGTAGGAAGCGATGCACTGTGTGCAGTCGCTCAGTTGGAATACGGCGGTAAACAGCAAAACCGCCGCGGCAATCGCGGTTACCGCGGCATCGTCGGTATACATCCCCACCAGCGGATAACGCAGGGCAACCAGCAGCAGCGCGGTCATTACCGCCAGCGCCAGCCCCAGCACCAGCGATACGCCCGAAATATAGCGCGCACGCGCATATTCGCGCCGCCCGAGCGAAAAGCCCACGCGCACGGTGGCCGCCGAGCCGACGCTTTGCGGAATCATATAAATGATGCTGGTCAGGCTGATGACCACCTGCTGCGCGGCGACATTGTTTTCCGCATCCGCACCGCCCAAACGCGCCACCAAAAACACGATGCAGGTAAACAGGCTGGCTTCGAGAAAATACGACAAACCGATGGGCGCGCCCAGCTTCCACATCTGCGAAAGCGCGGCGGGATCGGGTTTGGAAAACCGTGCCGTCAGCGCGAAACGGCGGAAATACGGCTCTTTCGCCACGTACAGCCACAACGCCGCCGCGCTGAACCAAAACACCAATGCCGTGGCCAATCCGCAACCGGCACCGCCCAGCGCGGGCAGACCGAATTTGCCGTACACGAATGCGTAGTTGAACGGAATGTTCAGCAGAAAGGCGGCAAAACTCACCAGCATAATCGGACGCGCGCGGTTCAAACTGGAAGCATAGGCATGCAGCGCGCGGTGTATCATCGCTGCCGGCATCGCCAGCGCGGTAAACGCCAGATACTGCGCCATCATCCGTTCCACCCCGGCATCCAAGTCCAGCCAGCTTTGGAACGGCACAATCAGCGCAAACATCAGCAGCATGCCGGCCACGCCCAACGCCAGCCCGAACCACAGCCCCTGCCGCCCCGTTTCGCCGACATCTTCGGCATTGCCCCGGCCGTGCAGCTGGGAAACCAACGGGTTGAGCGCGGTCATGATGCCGATGAAGGTAATGTAGACCGTAGCGAATGCGCCGCTGCCCAACGCCACCGCCGCCAAATCGCCCTTGCCCGCGCCGCCCGCCATCACCGTATCGGTAAAGCCGATGCCTACCTGCGCCACCTGCGCCAGCAGTATCGGCAGCGCCAGCACCGCAAGTTTGCGGGTTTCTTTGGCAAAAACGGGGAAAGAATAGCGGTTGAGGTCGAACAGCATGATGAAGGGTTTTCGGGTAAAGACGTTTTCAGACGGCCTGACGGCAGGCAAGGCGGTATTTTATCGGATAACCGCATACAGCGGGGGCATATCCGCAGCCGTTGCGCCGCATGACGCGTCAGGGCAGTACGGATAATGCGCCGCCCCCGAAGCACCGTCATTCCCGCACAGGCGGAAATCCGTGTTCGTCATCCGGTATTATTGTGCCACACAAATACTTGTGAATATGGGCTACGGATTTCCGCCGGCGCGGGAGTAACGGGAAATCAAAGCATCAACGCAATATCCGGACACAGCTCATGGTGAAAACCGGATTCACGCCTCAGGCATGACCAAACGCAAAGACAAGGCCGTCTGAAAAACTTTTCAGACGGCCTTTGCCCAACCGTTTTTGTTCATTGCCGTTTACTGTCTCCCGTTCAGCCATTGCCATTGGCCGCGCAGGGTGTCGGCCAGGGCTTTCTGTTTTTCCGCTCGGGTAGTCAGCCCGCTGGTCAGCCGTTGGAAATCGATGGTTACGGAAGGGTTTTCTGGCGCGCCGCTGATTTTCAGGGGAACGGGCTTGGCGGCTGTGTTGCGGGCATTGTACACCAGCAAATCTTCCGACAGGGTTTGCGCGGCAAGGTCGGTGTGGCCGCTGCTGACGATGCGCAGGCTGTCGCTTTGCAATTCGGTTCCGCTGTGGCGGCTGATGCCTTTTTCGATGGCGGCATCGAGTACGAAGCTGCGGAACGGGGTTTGCGGGGGACTGCCGTCTGCGGCCGCGGCAACGGCGGTATTGCCGCCGCTTTGCAGGATGCGGTTCATGTCGATGCCTATCCATGCACCGTCGGCCACGTTGAGCCTGAATATCCCGTTCAGGCTGCGGGTCAGCTCGGCACGGCTTGCGCCTTGGGCGGCCAGGTCGATAAAGGCGTTGCCGCTGCCGCTGATGCGGTGGTAGCCGAACAGGTCTTGCAGGAACGGCCGCATTTCCACGCCGGTAACGGTCTGCTGGAAGCGGTAGCGCGGCGGGCTGGTGTTGGCGACGGCGATGCTGCCGACGGCCGTGCCGCCGTAAAGACCCGCGCTGAAATCGGAAAAGCGGATGCCGCTGCGGTCGGCGGCGAACAGGGTTTTGAAGTTGTCGAGTTGCAGCACGGGCGTGTCGAGACTGCCGATTTCGAATTGGACGGCGGTTTCCGGAATGCGCTCTTCGCGCAGCCATGCCGGATAAAGGCTGCCGGAACGGTTTTGCAGGTCACCCCAGTAAGGCGCGAGCGAGAGTTTCTGCAAGGCAACGCCCGCTTCGAGCTTGGGCGCACCGCCGCCACTGTATTTGAGGTTGACGGCGGCAGGCTGGCGGTCGAACAGGCCGGCGAGCTGCGCCTGCAATACGGATTGGCGGTAGTCGAATTTTCCTTCAAACAGGCCGGCAAAACGGGTAGGCGCAGTTCCCTGCTTTTCCTGAAGCGTGGCCAGACGGATGTTGTCGGAACGCAAACCCTTGTCCCGCGCCCACGACAGCGCGCCGGCCAGGGTGGCGGAACTTTGCTGCGTACCGGTTTTGTTGCCCGTGTTGAGTTCGAAATTGCCGACGGTGGCGGTGTCTGCGCCGATAACGGTTTTGTCGAGCGAGAGCGTGCCGTCCCAACGGCTTTCGTCCGTACCTGCGGTAAACGTGCTGCGGAAACTGTTGACGTTCAGACGGCCTGTCTCCCAAAAAACGGACGGGCTTTGAGCGGAAAGGTGGAGGTTGTGGTAGTCGGAATCGACGCGCAGACGCAGGTTGCGGGCATCGGTGCGCGTGCCGCTGCGGTTCAGGCCGGCATCGGCGGCCACAGCGAGTTTGTGGCCGCTGACCTGCGCCACGGCATCCAGATGCAGTTCGGGCACTTGCCAGATGCCGTTTCGGGCGTGCAGCCGCCCCGAAGCGCGCGCCTGCACGGGCGGCATTCCGTCGCGGCGCACTTCGGCGGCGGCTTCAAACGGCCTGCCGTCCGACGCTTCCGCGCGCACGTTGACACCCGCGTTTTGCAGACGGTATTGCCCGTAGGCCGTCTGAATGCCGAACGTGCTGTTTTCGACAATCAGGCGGTTGATGCGGATACTGCCGCCGGCCGACATCATGTCCTGCAGATTCCAAGTGCCGTCGGGACGGAGCGTCAATGCGGCATCGGCATTGCGTACCACCCATTTTTCGATTTCGGTGGCATCGCTGAAAAAATTGCGCCAACTCAGGCCGATTTGGGTTTGCTTGATATAGACGGCGGGGGTGCTGCTGTGCGGCTGGGTCAGCACGACATCGTTGAGCGTGAGCGTCGGACGCGGCAGCAGGCTGCGGCCGATGTTGCCGCCGTAGCGGATGCTGCGCCCGCCCTTTCCTGCCGCCGCCGCAGCGAAACTGCGGATGCGCTCTTCGCTGAAAACATAGTGCAGCGCGGCATACAGCCCGCCCGCCGCCAACGCGGCGGCAAGCGTGCCGAAGCAGGCGGTTTTCAGCCAGAATTTTCCCGAATGCAGCAGATTTTTCATGAGGGGCGGTGTCAGTCGAAAACAGGCGCAAAGTATAGCACAGGCCGTCTGAAAGCGGATTCCGCGCAGACCGGACGGATACCCGAGCCGTCGGGCGGTACGGGCATGGGAAACCGGTTTGGAAAAGCGTCAGCCGCCGCTTTTTAAGTTTGAGCAAACGGATGGCGGCAGCAGAAACACCCCTAGCCGTTAACGTTTGTCTGCGGCAACCGGCCTTATTGCCGAACCGTAAGGCATCCGTGCGCCGCAAACCGTACTTTCAGACGGCCTTCATGGCGGATACCGCCGTCTGAAAACCTTTTCCGGCACAACAGCCGTACAAACCGTTTTCACCGCACGCCGTTGCCGACCCCGCCCAGCCATATTGCCAAACCGCAAGACATCCGTCCGCCGCAAACCGGGTTTTCAGACGGCCTTCATGCGGATACCGCTGTCTGAAAACCCTTTCCGGCACAACAGCCGCACCAACCGTTTTCACCGCACGCCGTCGCCGCACGCCGCCCTGTTTCGTGCCGTTCCGTATCGAAAAATAAGCCGATTTGCTATATATTGGCGGAAAAATCCGCTTCAGGAGCCAGACATGATTATCGTGATGCAGAAACAGGCCGCGCCCGAAGCCGTGGCGCGCGTGGTCGAAACCATCCGTTCGCGGGGTTTGCAGGAACACATTTCGCGCGGCGAAGAACGCACCATCATCGGTGCCGTCGGCGACGAGCGTGTATTCGATGCCAACGAACTCGAAACCCTGCCCGGCGTGGAACGCGCCATCCGCGTACTGAACGACTGGCGCATCATCAGCCGCGAAGCACAGCCGGAAGACAGCGTGATTACCGTGCGCGGCGTGGCGTTCGGCGGCGGCAGGATGCTCGACATCGCCGCCGCGCCCGAACGCGCCGCCCGGGCCGACGCCGTGTTTACCGACCCGTTTTACCTGCCCGCCAAACCCTACGCGGGTACGGTTTCGGGCAGCGAAGCGGAACAAATCCGGGCCATGCGGGACGAACTTGCCCGCTGCCACGCCGCAGGCAGGCCCGTGCTCGTGCGCATCCGCGACGTGCGGCAAATCGAAGCCGCGCTCGATGCCGAAGCCGATATCCTGTATCTCGGCGGCGAACTGATGAGCAACCGCGCCCTGCAGGACGAAGTAGGCCGTCTGAATACGCCCGTGGTCGTGTGCAAAGACAAACACCACCGTGCCGACGACTGGCTGGTCGCCGCCGAACACATCGCCGTGCGCGGCAACCACCACATCATTCTCGGCGAAGCGGGCACGCTCAGTTTCGAGCCGGAACACACCTACCGTCTCGATACCGACGCCGTCGTGCGCGTGCGCCGCACCAGCCACCTGCCCGTTATCGCCAACATCTCCCGCCTGTGGCACAACGATATGCCGCAGGAAATCCTCTACCGTCTGGCCGAAGCGGCGGGTGTGAACGGCGTGGTCAGCAGCTTGCGCTAACGCCGCCGAACCTGCGGGACACGGCGCAACCGCAGGAATGAAAGAATGCGGCCGTTTTCCCCTGCTCTGCCGCAACAGCCGCCCCGCATCGGGCAAGGCCGTCTGAAAAAGGTTTTTCAGACGGCCTCCTTTATCTGTTAACAAGTTGTAAAATCTTATTTTAAAGAAGCATTTTCCGCTTATGCCGCCGTGCAGGCAGCGGGATTTTCGTTTACAATCCCATTCGTTTGACAAGTAGAAAAACCGAACAATAACGACACCGAAAAAGAAGGAATCCTTTGTGCGTAAAACCACCCGCTATGCCGTCGCACTGACCGCCGTTTCCGCCGCCCTTTTGGGCGGCTGCGACAAACTCGACAATTTCTTCTCCAAAGACAAAGCGCCCTCGGAAGAAAGTCTGGTGCAGAAAATCGCGCCGAAAAACGGCGACACCGTGCCGATGCTGCTGCCCGACTTCACCAAACTGGTGGAATCCGAAGGGCAAACCGTGGTCAACATTCAGGCGGCCGCACCCAAGCCCGCTTCCCAAGCGCAAAACGGCGGTGAAAACGGCATGGATTTAAGCCAGTTCCCCGAAAACGACCCGTTTTACGAATTTTTCAAACGCCTTGTACCGAATGTTCCGGAAATGCCCCAGCAGGACGAAGACCGGGGCGAGCTGAATTTCGGTTCGGGCTTCATCATCAGCACTGACGGCTACATCCTGACCAACACCCATGTGGTGCAGAACATGGGGCAGATTAAAGTATTGCTCAACGACAAGCGCGAATACACGGCCAAACTCATCGGCTCCGACCAGCAGTCGGACGTCGCCCTGCTGAAAATCGAAGCCAAAGGCCTGCCCGTCGTGAAAATCGGCAATGCCAAAGATTTGAAACCGGGCGAATGGGTGGCCGCCATCGGTGCGCCGTTCGGCTTCGACAACAGCGTAACCGCGGGCATCGTATCCGCCAAAGGCCGCAGCCTGCCGAACGAAAACTACACGCCGTTCATCCAAACCGACGTCGCCATCAACCCGGGCAACTCGGGCGGCCCGCTGTTCAACCTCAAAGGCCAGGTGGTCGGCATCAATTCGCAGATTTACAGCCGCAGCGGCGGCTTCATGGGCATTTCGTTCGCCATCCCGATCGACGTGGCCATCAACGTGGCCGACCAGCTCAAAGCCAGCGGCAAAGTGCAGCGCGGACAGCTCGGCGTGATTATCCAGGAAGTTTCCTACAGCCTCGCCCAATCGTTCGGCCTCGACAAGGCCAGCGGCGCGCTGATTACCAAAGTGCTGCCCAACGGCCCCGCTTCGCAGGCCGGTTTGCAGGTGGGCGACATCGTGCGCAGCGTCAACGGCGAAGAAGTGCGCACATCCAGCGACCTGCCCGTCATGGTCGGCGCAATCGCCCCGGGCAAAACCGTGGAATTGGGCGTGTGGCGCAAAGGGAAAGAAAGCAAAATCACCGTGAAACTCGGTGCCGCCAACAACAGTCAAGAGTTAGGGCAGGCAGATCCGCAAAACCCGCCGCCCGCCGCCGACAGCCCGTCGTTTAAAGTCGAACAGGCCGGACTGGTCTTGCAGAGCCGTGCCAACAACGGCGTGAAACGTCTGGTGGTAACCGCCGTTAGCGGCGCGGCCGAACGTGCGGGCATTATGCGCGGCGATGAAATTCTGGCCGTGAGCCAGATTCAGGTGCAGGACGAAGCCTCTTTCCGCAGCGCGCTCGAAGCCGCCGGCAAAAACGTACCCGTTTTGGTGCAGCGCGGTTCCGACGAACTGTTTTTGGCATTGAACCTGCCGTAACGGGCGGTTCGGCCGTACCGGTTTCCATCCACTTTCAGACGGCCTGTGCAGTAAAGCAGGCCGTCTGAAAACGTCAGGGCAGGCCGATGCCTTTATTGATGACCGTGCCAATGCAACCTCCACCCATGCCCGCCGGCGTGTATTGAAGCATCGGCCGAAGGTTGGCCTAACGCCATAACCGCAATACTTCCCAAACCGTATCACACACATTTTTCAGACGGCCTGCCCGAACAGGCCGTCTGAAAACCCACCAACCCGATTCCGAAGGAACCGAACACATGACCCGACCCCACCTTCCGCGCGGCCCCATCATGGCCGACGTTGCCGCCTTTCATCTGACCGACGAAGAAAAAATACGCCTGGCCGATCCGTCAATCGGCGGCGTGATCCTGTTCCGCCGCAACTTTGAAAACGTCGCCCAGCTCAAAGAGCTGGTACAGGAAATCAAAGCCGTGCGCACGCCCGAACTCGTCATCGCCGTCGACCACGAAGGCGGCCGCGTGCAGCGTTTTATCGACGGCTTCACCCGCCTGCCCGCGATGAGCGTGTTGGGCGACATATGGGACAGCGAAGGCCCCGCAGCGGCCAAACAAAAAGCAGAACAGGTCGGCTGGGTGCTGGCGGCCGAACTTTCCGCCTGCGGCATCGATTTGTCGTTTACCCCCGTGCTCGATTTGGGCTGGGGACAATGCGCCGTCATCGGCAACCGCAGCTTCCACCAAAGTGCGGAAATCGTGTCCGAACTCGCGCTGGCGCTGCAAAAAGGTCTGAACCGAGGCGGCATGAAAACCTGCGGCAAACACTTTCCCGGCCACGGCTTCGTCGAAGGCGACAGCCATCACACCCTGCCCTGCGACGAACGCGGTTTGAAGGAACTCGAAGCCGCCGACATCGTACCGTTCCGCAAACTCAGCGCGGCAGGCATGGCCGCCGTGATGCCCGCCCATGTAGTGTATCCGAAAGTCGATGCCCTGCCCGCCGGTTTCTCGAAAAAATGGCTGAAAGACATCCTGCGCAGCGACATCGGCTTCAACGGCGTGATTTTTTCCGACGACCTGACCATGGAAGGCGCGGTTAGCGCAGGCGGCATCAAAGAGCGTGCCAACCTGTCGTTTGAAGCGGGCTGCGACATCGTGCTCGTGTGCAACCGCCCCGATTTGGTGGACGAACTGCGCGACGGCTTTGCCATGCCCGAAAATCCCGAGCTGGCCTCGCGTTGGCAATACATGGCCAACATGCTTACCCCCGCCGAAGCCGCCGCAATGGCGGAAACCGCCGAATTCAAAGCCGCACAGAAACTGACCGCATCGCTGGCCACGCCGAAAGATTTGGCAAACGGTGTGAAAGTGGGCGAAGCATTTTGATTTTCAGACGGCCTTCAGACGGCCTGATGCCGTTACGGTAATACGGCACAATTTGACTGAAGGCCGTCTGAACATGCACGGACGGGATTCATTGCAGCAAATGCCAATCCGATTTGGCCATTAACCATGCCCGCCCATATTCTAAAGTACCTTACCCGACACCGTTTTTCCCCACCCCAATACCAATGCACAGCCACCCGCAGGCGGCTGATTCAGACGGCCTTTGTTTTGAGGTGGTTATTGTTGGTTTCAACACACAGCCGCCTGAAGGCGGCTGACGTATTTCGCCAACTCTTTAGAAGCGTTGGCCGTCTCAACACACAACGGCTTGAAAAGATATATCTTTTCAAGCCGTTTTCCATCTATATTGAACCCGATGCGGCGGATTAACTTTAACGCAATGGATACCCCCGTTACCGTCATTCCCGCGCAGGCGGGAATCCCAGCCTTAAGTTTCAGAAACTTTTCGTATTCGTGTGGCGGTGAATATTCACTCCGGTGCACGAGAATGACGGAGTGCACAGCACGGAACAAATCCGCATACCGTACAAAACAAACCGGCAAGCCGTGCAACCCACAACCGGTTTTTCAAACCGACTTCCGTCAGTCAATCAAGTTTTCTCTTGATATTTCCGCAAGATACAGCCGATACCCAAACCCACGGCAGACAATCCCCATAACACACCATCCAACAATCAGGCCGTCTGAAAACTTTTTCAGACGGCCTTGCTTTGAACCGTTCGCACCGCAACCGGCAATGCGGCTGCAAGATAACGGGCTTATTGGGCAGCGCGTTTCACTTCGGTCTGGAAGCCGACTTTCGGGATACCCGCTTCTTTGACGGTTTCGAGTGCTTTGGCAACAAAATCGTACTCCACCGATTTATCGGCGTTGATGGCGATGATTACATCGGGATTTTCCGCCTGCGCCTGTTTCAGGCCTGTTTCAAGCTGCTCGAGCGTCAGTTTGGCGGTGGAATCGGCACCGAGTACATAGCCGCCCGAAGCGTCGATGCTTAGGTTCACCACATTTTTCCGGTCGGGTTTTTCAGCTTTTTTCGCTGCTTTTTCCGAAGCGGTCGGCAGTTCCAACGGAATCGAATGCGTCAGCACGGGCATGGTAATCATGAAGACAATCATCAGCACCAGCATCACGTCCACCAAGGGGGTAACGTTGATGTCGGCCATCGGCGCGTCTTCGCCGCCGGAATTCATCGAACCGAATGCCATGGTTTAATCCTTTTTGTTCAAAAGCTGCACATGCAGGTCGTGGGCGAACGCGTCCATATCCTGCGCCAGGGTTTTATTGCCGCGAATCAGGAAGTTGTAGGCCAGCACAGCGGGAATGGCGACGGCCAGACCCGCTGCGGTGGCGACAAGCGCCTCACCGATCGGGCCTGCCACGGCGGCAATGCTCATCTGACCGCTTTCGCCGATGTTGATCAACGCATGGTAAATCCCCCAAACCGTACCGAACAGGCCGACAAACGGAGCCGTTGCACCGATGGACGCCAACGCGGTCATGCCGCCGTCGAAGCGGCGCATAATCTGGCTCATGCTGCTGCGGATTTGGGTAACCAGATATTCGTTGAGCGGCACGGAATTGGCCAAGGTGGTATGGTTGCTTTGATGATAGTGCGAAAAGGCTTTGGATGCTTCTTTAGCCAAATCGCTCATCGGCGACTCGATGGAAGCCGTTTTCTGCAGGGCTTCGTCAAAAGAAACGGAATGCCACAGCGCGTTTTTGGCGGCAGAGTTGCCCTTTTTGGCCTTATGCAGTTTTACGGCGCGGATAACGATCACGCTCCAAGTAACAATGCTCATCAGCAGCAGCAAGATGGACACGCCGTAGAGTACGGGATCGCCTGAGTTAATGATGTGGTCTAACATGGGAATCGGGTCTTTCAAAAATAAACAAGGGAAAACCATGTCCGCAGCACTCGGGCGGGAAACTCCCGAACGCATCGGACGGAAAATCTCGGCGGCTTTGTCAGGCCGTCTGAAAAAATACTGTATCTGTTCAGGCGGTTTCCGCCGCCTTACCGCCATCGTTCCAACCACGCCGTAAAAAGGCGGCACGCCGCTTTGGGCGGGATAACAGCACTTTAAATCACAGCCTGAACAGCTTGGAAACGGCAAACATTTTTTTATTCGGCGGTGTTTGCAAAAAACGTTGGGACGTATTTGCATGTAATGTTGATTGGCAGGCATCGCCCACAACCGTTATTCCCGTGCAGACAGAAATCCGCAACACATCCACAACCAAATGAAAAAAACGGTTTCTTAAATTCAAGGCCGTATTTTGGATGATGATTAACGTTTACTTCCGTCATTCCCGCTCAGACGGGAATCCGTATTTGAAATCAGGCATCTGTATATTCCAAACAAACATTTGTGAATGTTTAGAAATGGATTCCCACCTACGCGGGAATGGCGGAAGTTGACAGGCTTCGTTTTGCCGATATGCCGTCAACGCCAATCCAAACACAGTCTTTGGTTCAGGCCGTCTGAAAAAACGTTGCTTTCAGGTTTTCAGACGGCCTGCATCAAGTTACATACTGAAATTGACAGTACCAGTAAATGCCGTCCATCCGTTGGGGCTGTAATTACCGTTTCTGGCACAGCGTTCGGCTGCCGCTCTCAAAGAACGCGAACTCATTCCGCTGCCGCCTACGGCTCTGGCACTCGTTACTGCTCCGCTCGGGTTCACCATTACCTGAACCCTGACGGAACCTTCTTCTCCGTTTTCTTCGGCAGCGGGCGGATACGCGCAACTCATCGAACCGAAAACCTTGCGGTTCGGATTACTGGCACTGCTGCCTTTACCGCTACCACCGCCCGAACCGCTGCCGTCTCCTTCGCCTTTGTCTCCGCGACGGCCGCCCGTACCCTTGCCTTCACCCTCTCCGCGGCCTTCACCCGCACCTTTGCTGCCGCCGCCCCTGCCTTCTCCGTCGGCGGCCGCATTGCCCTTGCCGCGTTCCGCACCGCCGCCACCACTGCCCGAAGCATTGGGTGTCGTGCCGCCTCCGGAACGCTTATATTCTCCCACGCTCGCACCGCCTGCCGCAGGCTTGGCTGCGGGTTTTTCAGCCGGCCTTTCTGCGGGCGCAGGTTTTTCGGCAGGCTGTTCAACTGGTTTTTCAACCGGCTTCGGCTGTTCCGCCGGTTTTGGCGGTTCGACGGTTTTTTGTGGTTCAACGGGTTTCGGCTGCTCCACAGGTTTCGGTTGTTCAACCGGCTTGGGCGGTTCCACAGGCTTCGCTTTTTCAGGCTCCTGACGGATGTCGGCATCGGCCTTTTTGGTAATCACAGGCTTGATTTCGGGCCGGGGCTGTTCCGCAGATTTGGGCTGCGGCTTCGGCTGTTCGGGCTTAGGTTGAGGTTGCGGCTGTTCAGGTTGCGCGGGCAAGGGCTGTGGTTTTTGGGGCTGTGGTTTCTCCGCCGCAGGCGGGGGCGCAGGTTCGCCCGCTCCGGCCTCTCCCGCACCTTCCGCCCTGCCGTCGCCGCCGCCGAAATCGCCTAAATCCACCATCTCAATGGTGATTTCCTCCAGCTTGGGCTGCACATGCATACGCCACAGTAAAATGCCCAGCCCGATGTGCACAAGCGTTACTGCGGCGTAAATGGCCGTATTGAAATTTCGTTCTTTATTCATAGTCTTACCATCTTAATGCCAATTATTCCTGTTTGCAACTTTTTTACCATAAGTGGTCGGAATTCCAAACCAAACGGTAAATTCGGGTTCAAATCCGGAAAATCGGGAAAACGGCATTCAAAGCATGGATACAGGCATCCGGCAGCCGGAATGGGTTGATGCGGAAAATCGGAATATTGCGGGCTTCTGATAGGCATTATCGGATAAAGTTCCGCAAAAAATCCGGCTCCCGAAAGAAGCCGGATGATTTCTGCAAAATAAAATCAAAACAGCATTTTGATTTTAATCAGATTATCTGCGAAACCGTTTTTGACGACGGTTTCATATTTTTACACTTTTAGGCAACCCGAAAAACGGCGGAAAACTACCGCACCACCAATTCTATTTTCGGCTGATAGAGCAAATCGTAAGTCCGTTTGTTGACCAAATCGGCCAACGTGAACGCGTCGAGATGGTTAAAAAATGCCTTCATGCCGCCGCGCACGACACCCATCAGACGGCATCCGGGTGTAATCAGACAGGCATTGTCGGGCCGCATACACTCGACCAACGGCACAGGCTCAAGATGGCGCACCACCGCACCGATGTTAATCTGTTCCGCCGGACGGGCAAGTTTCAACCCGCCGCCCTTACCGCGCACGCTGTTGAGAAAACCGCCCGCCACAAGCGCGGCCACCACCTTCATCAGGTGGCTTTTGGAGATGCCGTAGGTTTCGGCAATGGTGCTGATATTGGCCAACGCATCATCGTTGACGGCGGTGTAAATCAAGACGCGCAGGCCGTAGTCGGTATGCTGGGTAAGGTACATCGCAGCCCCTTCTGTTTATATATAAACGTTATCCGGATGACGTGTGCTTTTTCTTTTCAGCATAAAAGTGTTATGTAGTGCGTTTGACTTTATGCAGCCCGAAGTTTCATAATATATGAAAGTTAACGATTTTTCCAGCCGTACCGCCATGAAACCGCTCAAACGCCACCCCGCCCTAATCGGGCTTTCGCGCGAACACCATCATGCGCTGTCGCTGTGCGTGCGCGTATTGCGGACGCCGTCTGAAAACCACCGCAGCGACATCGAAGCGCAGTTTCCCGAACTGCTGAGCCATTTCGACGAAGAAGAACGGCAGTTCGCACCTTATTGGCACCATATCGGGGCGGCGCTGAAAACCCGTTTCGACCACGATCACGCCAAACTGCGCGCGATGATTGCCGCGCCCGAGTTCGACAGCGAAGATTGGAACAAAGACTTCGCCACCACCTTGCGCGATCATGCGCGGTTTGAAGAGCGGGAACTGTTTCCCGAAATCGAACCCTTCCTGCCGCCCGAGGCCGTCTGAAAATATGGTAACGGCAATTTATCCTGAAATTCCGTCGCTGAACCAACGGACGATTTACCTGCCGCGATGGGCGGATTTCCGTTTTGCACGAAAATCCGGCAGGCCGTCTGATTTTCAGGACGGATATTTCAAACTGGCATTTCTCGGTTCAGACGGCCTGCCTGCCGCCGCAATCACACCCGAATGCCGTGCAGCCTATCTTTATGCAATCCGTTATGAATCGGACATCCAAACAGCGGTTTTGCACAGCCTGCTGACGGAAACGTATCCGGCTTACCGGCAGGTTTATCGGGAAACCGCACCCGAATTGATGGCAACGGTTGTTCCCGAAATTTCCAATCCCGACGATTTGAAGCCTCTACTTTCTTTGGCGGCGGTGCATCTGCATTCGACAGGCCGAAACGGGCTGGCATACTGCGGTTACGAATTCCGTTGCAGTTGGGATGAAGAACACCATTTCGGCATCCTGATGTCGGGTTGCGAAATCGTGGACATCGGCGGAGCGGATGTCGCCATGATGCCTGCCGAATGTCTGCCTTAGTTTTTCAGACGGCCTGTGATTGCAGCAATGCCGTTACAGGCCGTCTGAAAAACACCTGCCGTAGCGGATGATTGAACCGGCGGCAATTTTCGGCAAACAACGGTTGCGGCCCGAACAATTACGGGCATCACAACCAAGCACCCGCTTGGGCGGGAATGACGGCGGCGGAAACCAAGATGCCGATTTTCACGTTTCTCCGCTTAAGACAAAATTCTCCAACTTCCACCATGTCTGTGCAGATGGGAATAACGAAAAACCAAGTATCCGCACAATATCCAAACACGGCCCATGATAAACACGGCAGTCCCACAACCAACCAAAGGAACATCCGCATGAATACTCTGTTCAAACACCCCGTTTGGGCGATGGCTTTCCGCCCGTTTTATTCGCTGGCCGCACTCTACGGCGCATTGTCTATCCTGCTGTGGGGGTTCGGCTATCAGGGTACGGCGGAACTGCCCGGATTTTACTGGCATGCGCATGAAATGATTTGGGGCTATGCGGGGGCGGTGGTCGTCGGCTTTTTGCTGACCGCCGTGGCCACTTGGACCAACCAGCCGCCCACGCGCGGCGGTGCATTGGCGGGTTTGGTTGCGCTGTGGCTCATTGCGCGGGCGGCGGCTTTCCTGCCGAACGGCGCAACCGTCGGCGGTATCACGGGCACGCTGTTTTTCTGGTACGGCGCGGTGTGCATGGCCCTGCCCGTTTTCCGCACCAAAAATTCGCGCAACTACATCGCCGTGTTTGCGCTTTTCGTATTCGGCGGTACCCATGCCGTGTTCCATCTCAACTTGATGCCGCTCGATCCCGCCGCCATGCTCGACGGCCTGACGGCCGGACTGATGATGGTGGCGGGATTTATCGGTTTGGTGGGGATGCGCATCATGCCGTTTTTTACCGCAAAACGGCTCGCCATCCCGCAAGTCCAAAGCCCGATGTGGGTGATGCTGTCCGCACTCGTGCTGCCCATGGCCGCCGCCATGCTGACCGCCCACCGGCTGCTGCCTTCGCTCGCCGGCCTGCTCGCCCTGGCCGCCGGCATCATCAATTTGGTGCAGGTATTCCGCTGGTGGCATAAAGGCGTAGCGAAAGAACCGATGCTGTGGATTCTGTTTGCCGGCTATTTCTTTACCGCACTGGGGCTGATTGCCGTCGGACTGCAACCGTGGTTTTCCCGCCTTTTCAATCTCGGCGTGCATTTAATCGGCGTCGGCGGCATCGGCCTGTTGACCGTCGGCATGATGGCGCGCACCGCGCTCGGACACACCGGCCACCCGATTTATCCTGCACCCAAACCCATTCCGTTGGCGTTTTGGCTGATGGTGGCCGCCACCTTCGTCCGCGCCGTGTCCACTTTTCTTTCCGGCACGGGGCATACCCACAGCGTCCGCACGTCCGCCGTCCTGTTCGCCGCCTCGCTGCTGCTGTATGCCTGGCGTTACATACCGTGGCTGCTAACGCCCCGTGCCGACGGCAAAGCAGGTTAAACAAAACGCTGCCTCCGTTCCACACCGTCCAAACCACAGGCAAAACATCAGGCCGTCTGAAAACTTTTTCAGACGGCCTTACCTTTCCATAAACCGCCCGCATTGCGGTACAATGCCGACTTTATTTTACACACCCGCCGAAACATTATGAAAGCCTCACAATTCTTCATCTCCACCCTCAAAGAAGCGCCCGCCGAAGCCTCGCTGCCCAGCCATCAGCTCATGATCCGCGCGGGTTTGATCAAAGCCAACGCCTCCGGTCTGTACACTTGGATGCCGATGGGTTTGCGCGTATTGCGCAAAGTGGAGAACGTGGTGCGCGAAGAAATGAACCGCGCGGGCGCAATTGAATTGCTGATGCCTGTGGTCCAGCCCGCCGAATTGTGGCAGGAAAGCGGCCGCTGGGAGTTTTACGGCAAAGAGCTGCTGCGCATCAAAGACCGTAAAGACGCGGATTTCTGCATGGGGCCGACCTGCGAAGAAGTCATCACCGACATCGTGCGCAAGGAAATCACCAGCTATAAACAGCTACCGAAAAATTTCTACCACATCCAAACCAAATTCCGCGACGAAGTGCGCCCCCGTTTCGGCGTGATGCGCGCGCGCGAATTCGTGATGAAGGATGCCTACTCGTTCCACGCCGATTTCGCTTCGCTGGAACAGACTTATCAGGATATGTACGATGCCTACTGCCGCGTGTTCGACCGCCTCGGTCTCAACTACCGCCCCGTCGCCGCCGACACCGGCAGCATCGGCGGCACCGGTTCGCATGAATTCCAAGTTTTGGCCGACAGCGGCGAAGACGTGATTGCGTACAGCGACGCTTCCGATTACGCTGCCAATGTGGAACTGGCACAAACCCTGCCGCAAACGGGCGAACGCGCCGCCGCGCAGGAAACGCTCGCCAAAGTGCACACGCCCAATGTAAAAACCATCGCCGCACTGGTGGAATTCCTGAACATTCCGATTGAAAAAACGCTCAAATCCATCGTCGTCGAAGGCGCGGAAGAAGGCGAACTCGTGCTGCTGCTGTTGCGCGGCGACCACGAGTTCAACGACATCAAAGCCGAAAAACTGGCCGCCGTGAAATCCCCGCTCACCATGGCCTCGCCCGCAGCCGTTCAGACGGCCTTCGGCGCCGACGGCGGCTCGCTCGGCCCCGTCGGTTTCAAAGGCAAAGTCTATGCCGACTACGCCTGCGAAAAACTCGCCGACACCGTGATCGGCGCAAACGAAAACGACTGGCACTACACCGGCTTCAACTTCGGCCGCGATGCCGCCGAACCCGAATTCGTCGATCTGCGCAACGTCGTCGAAGGCGACCCCAGCCCCTGCGGACAAGGCCGTCTGAAACTCGCGCGCGGCATCGAAGTCGGCCACGTGTTCCAGCTTCGCGACAAATATTCCAAAGCCCTGAACGCCACGTTTTTGGACAACAACGGCAAAGCGCAGATCATGGAAATGGGCTGCTACGGCATCGGCATCACCCGCATCGTGGCCGCTGCCATCGAACAAAACCACGACGACCGCGGTATCATCTGGACAAACGCCATGGCACCGTTTGCCGCCGTTATCGTACCGATGAACTACAAAAAATCCGAAGCCGTAAAGGAGGCCGCCGACCAAATCTACGCCGACCTGCTGGCTGCAGGCGTGGACGTGCTGCTCGACGACCGCGACGAACGCGCCGGCGTGCTGCTCAACGACAGCGAACTCTTGGGCATCCCCCACCGCATCGTCATCGGCGACCGTGGTCTGAAAGAAGGCACGGTGGAATACGCCCGCCGCACCGATGCCGAAGCGCAAAGCGTTTCCGTAGCGGAAGTCGCTGCCAAAGTAGTTGCCGCTCTGAAAGGTTGAATAGCCGTTTGACTTTAATGACAAACACAGGCCGTCTGAAAAAGGCCGTCTGAAAACAAACGCCGTGCAGTTTCTGCACAGCCGGAAGTTTTCAGACGGCCTGATTTGTTATCGCATCCGTTTCCCGATAAAATCCCCCCACCCTAAAACCGCCACAGGAAAAAACGTGCAGCCGCTTGAATATTGCCGACTCAAAGCCGCCGAAAGCAAATCCAGTTTTTTGGCCGGATTCCGTTTTCTGCCGCCGCAAAAGCGGGATGCGATGACGGTTTTATATGCCTACTGCCGCGAACTGGACGATGCGGTGGACGGCTGCTCCAATCCCGAAGTCGCTGCGGCTGCGCTGGCATGGTGGCGGCTGGATTTGGCCAAGGTTTTTACTGACGGCGCAACGCCCGAACATCCGGCCAACCAAGCGATGAAAACCATTGCCCGGAATTTTTCCTTTCCGGTAAACGAGTTGGAAGAAATCATCAACGGCATGCAGATGGATTTGGAACAGTCCCGCTACGGTACTTTTGCCGATTTGCAGCTTTACTGTTACCGTGTGGCCGGTGTCGTCGGCCGGCTTATTGCCCGCATACTGGGTTTTTCCGACCCGCAAACTTTGGAATATGCCGACAAACTCGGCCTTGCATTGCAACTGACCAACATCATCCGTGATGTCGGCGAAGATGCCCGCAACGGCCGCATCTATCTGCCTGTCGAAGAGTTGCAACGCTTCAATGTACCCGCCCAAAGCGTATTGCGGTACACCCCCACGCCCGAGTTTTCCGAACTGATGCAGTTCCAAATCCGACGCGCCCGCGAGATTTACCGCGAAGCCGCCGCACTTCTTCCCGCTGCCGACAGAAAACCGCAAAAAGCGGGCTTGGTGATGGCCGCGATTTACTATGCCCTGCTGAACGAAATCGACCGCGACGGCGCACAAAACGTGTTGAAATACAAAATCGCCATCCCTTCTTCCCGCAAAAAACGGATTGCGTTGAAAACATGGCTGCTCGGTTTCAAGCCTTAGACAAAAACATTTCGACTTCCAGCACAAAGGCCGTCTGAAAATATTTTCAGACGGCCTTTGCTTTTTTCGGATAAAAAAAACCATTCATACCAAGGGAGAAGTATGAATGGCCAATACATTGCGGGAAAACGTCTTACTTGCTGCACCGCCCAAAAGGGATAAAAGAGCGGTGTTCATCAGCAGGGTCTATTCTAACCGCTTAAGTTTTAAATGCCGTTAAGCTGTGCAATGATTTGAATGTTTAGAGCAAAGCATTTAAAGCCTAAAATTATCCGAATATGATTTTTCATTTCCTCAGACGGCCTGTCTGCATTATTTTATGCTGAAAGCTATTCAGAAAATCATCATATTCCATATAAAATTGCGCCCACAAGAAAATGCTTATTGGTTATTTCTAATCCATTTCAACCACAAGTCAAACAGTTCCGGTTGCAGCGCGGCAACAACAGAACGCTTGAAAACGTGTTTGCCACTCCAAAATTCATCGCCTTCAAGCGTGGCCAGCATGCCGCCGGCTTCTTCGAAAATCAGAGCACCTGCGGCGTAGTCCCACAATTTTTGGCCGCCGTGCACATAAATATCGTAACGGCCGCTGGCAAGATAACACCAGTCAAGCGTGCTGCTGCCCATGCTGCGGATGGTTCCGAACGGTGCCAGCGTGTTCAGACGGCTGGAAAGTTTTCCGGAACGCAGATATTTGATTTCCACCCCCGCAACGGCTTCATGCAGTTTTTTCGGCACACTGCGCAACGGCAGCGGACGGCCGTTGAGAAACGCGCCCTTTCCCCGTTCGGCATAAAAACATTCTCCGCTGACAGGATTGTAAACCACACCCAACAGCGGCCGTCCCTGCCTGACCAGAGCCACCGACACGGCGAAGTGCGGCAATCCGTTGACAAAATTGTTGGTTCCGTCAATGGGATCGACAATCCACAGCCCGCGCGCACCACGCCGCCACAAATCTTCCTGTTCGCGCGGCGTCATTTCTTCGCCCAGCATCGGGCTGTCGTGCAACAGCGGCAATGCCGCCGCAAACGCATCTTGGGCGGCCAAATCCGCTTCCGACAAAAGAGAACCGTCGCTTTTCCGTTCAGACGGCGTATTCAGAAAACGCGGCATCACTTCTTCGGCGGCTATCTTGCGCACCACTTCCAACAATCGGTCTAACACTTTTTCTACCTATTGCAAAACTCAATCCCATGCGTTCCGCAGCTTGCCATTTTGCCGCACACATGCCGATAATACGGCATATATTATACGTCAAGCCCCGAAATAAAGAGATGTCCCGATTCTACGTTTCCGCCGAGTTGGCCGAAGGCGGCCAAACCGAACTGCCCGACAATGTCGTGCGACACCTGAATGTACTGCGGCTGCGCAGCGGCGAAGAAATCGTCCTATTCAACGGCAACGGCAACGCCTATCCCGCCCGTTTGGACATACTTGAAAAACGCCGCGCCACCGCCACAGTATTGCGCGAAGAGGCCGTCTGCAACGAATCCCCGCTCGACATCACGCTCATACAGGCCGTTTCCTCGGGAGAGCGAATGGATTTTACCCTGCAAAAAAGCGTGGAACTGGGCGTAAACCGCATCCAACCCGTCATCAGCAGCCGCAGTATCGTCCGTCTGACAGGGGAACGCGCCGACAAACGCATCTCCCGCTGGCAGGAAATCGTCATCTCTGCGTGCGAACAGAGTGGGCGCAACGTGATTCCCGAAGTACTGCCGCTGTTGTCCTATTCCGACGCACTCGCCACTCTACCCGACAACCGCACCAAACTACTGATGAGCCTCAACCGTCCCCAAACACTCACCCGAATCCAACCGCTTTCAGACGGCATCATCTTCATGGTCGGCCCCGAAGGCGGATGGACGGCGGCAGAAGAAACACAGGCATTTGATGCGGGTTTTCAAGCCGTTACACTGGGAAAACGCATCCTGCGCACCGAAACCGCAAGCCTTGCCGCCATCGCAGCCATGCAGACACTGTGGGGAGATTTTGGTTAGAATGCAACGGCTGCGGCAAGACAGATGCGTTCAGACGGCCTGTTCAGAAAAAAGACCGTACATCCGCCGGCCTGCACAAAACTATTCCATACGTATATAATTTAAAGCAAAACTACCTACCGCACTTAATTGCGGACACATTACACCACAGGTATCTTCATGAAAAACAGCATATTCCTTATTCCGCTGCTGTTCCTGCTCGGCGGCTGCGGCATTTTGTCGGAAAAATTCGAAAATCTGGCCGACAAACTTTCCATCCCCTCGAAACGGGCGGGCAAAAAACAGGGCTACACCATGCACCTGATTCTTGCGCCCAAAGGCCAGAAAGACGGCAAATTCAGCGGCAAAGCCAGCAACGGCCGCACCTTCAAAACCGTAGTCAAAAACGGCATCTACGACCGTTATTTCGACGTTTACAACGCCGACGGTTCGCTGCACTCCCATACCCCCCTGAAAAACGGCGTCGCACAAGGCTGGGCAACCATCCATACCAAACAAGGCAAAATGCGCGTGCTCTATCAAAAAGGGACATCGGTACGGCGGGTTTTCTACGACAAAAAAGGCAGAAAAGTAAAAGAGTTACATCCTTAAAAACACCTTCTTTGAAACCATTCTACGATGTACGGCCGCCATACCCAGGCCGTCTGAAAAACCATATACCGCCAATTGCAGTCATCCTGTCGGTTGTAAAATAAACATCGGAATCAAAATATCCTGCGATATCCGTCCCTGCGACAGCCATATCTTTTCAGAAAACAACTGCCGACACCGCTTGCCCTGCATGCCTAAAACCGCTATAATCCGCTGTTTTCCAACCTTGCTTTCCGTTTCCGCATGACGGAAAGCTGTTTTCAAACCGTAAGGAGATAACATGCGTCATTACGAGATCGTGTTTATCGTTCATCCTGACCAAAGCGAGCAAGTGCCGGCCATGATCGAACGTTACAAAACCATGATTACCGAAGCCAAAGGCACCATCCACCGTCTGGAAGACTGGGGACGCCGCCAACTGGCCTACCCCATCAACAAAATCCACAAAGCACACTATGTTTTGATGAACATCGAAACCACCCCCGAAGTGGTTGAAGAGCTGGAAACCGCTTTCCGCTTCAACGATGCGGTATTACGCCACCTGACCATCAAAACCAAACACGCCGTTACCGAAGCATCCCCGATGCTTGGCGGCGAAAAAGCAAAAAACCTGCTCGACGGATCGGCTCCCGCTGAAGAAACCGTTGAAGCCTAACCACCCGAACCGTTGAACAACCTTCTCGTCCTTACCGCCCGAATCGCCAAATGCGGCACCTTGAGATACACTCCCGCAGGTATACCCATATTGGACTTGCTACTCAAACACGAATCATGGCAGCAGGAAAACGGCCAGCAATGTCTGGTAACGTTTGAAATATCGGCAAGGATACTCGGCAAAGACGCTGAAGCGTGGCAGTTCCGGCAAGACGAAGCGGTCGAAGTAACGGGT
The DNA here is from genome assembly GCF_041804105.1 of Neisseria sp. GTDB lineage: Bacteria > Pseudomonadota > Gammaproteobacteria > Burkholderiales > Neisseriaceae > Neisseria. The sequence continues at coordinate 23,682 of NZ_JBHCJY010000070.1, read as the reverse complement.
TTTCTGGCCCAAAGAAACCACCGCTTCCCCCATCCGGTACTGCGGATACAGAATATTCAAGAATATAAAGGTTAACCATCATGGCCCGTCAATCATTCAAACGCAGAAAATTCTGCCGTTTTACGGCTGAAAAAATCCAAGAAGTGGATTACAAACAAGTTGATTTGCTGAAAGATTTCATCTCTGAAAACGGCAAAATCATTCCCGCCCGCATCACCGGCACCAAAGCGCACTACCAACGCCAACTGGCCGTTGCCGTGAAACGTGCGCGTTTCCTTGCCCTGCTGCCTTACACCGACCAACACAAGTAATTCACGGAGATTAGTGAAATGCAAATTATCCTGTTAGAAAAAATCGGCGGCTTGGGCAATTTGGGCGACATCGTAACCGTGAAAAACGGCTACGCCCGTAACTTCCTGATTCCCAGCGGCAAAGCCAAACGCGCCACCGAAGCCAACAAAGCCGAATTCGAAGCACGCCGTGCCGAACTGGAAGCCAAACAGGCTGAAATTGTTGCCGATGCAACCGCCCGTAAAGAAAAACTCGACGGTCAAACCGTTACCATCGCGCAAAAAGCCGGTGTTGACGGCCGCCTGTTCGGTTCCGTTACCAATGCCGACATCGCTGCTGCAATAGTTGCTTCAGGCGTAGAAGCCGTTAAAGCCAATGTACGCCTGCCTGACGGCCCGCTCAAAGCCGTCGGCGAATACGAAGTCGAAGTGGCTTTGCACACCGATGCCGTAGCGAAAATTACCGTAGCCGTGGTAGCTGCTGTCGAATAATACGGTTTTATCCGCACCCGAAGGCCGTCTGAGAATTTCAGGCGGCCTTTTAGTTTGGCCGTGTTTGGATATAGTGTTGATGCTTACATAACTAAAAGGCCGTCTGAATTTTCATCGTTCCTCATGTTCATGCAGGTAAGAGTCCGGCTGTAATATTTACAAGTACGTATTAAAAATCTAAAGATACCGGATTTCAGACATGAGTTCCTGCCTACACAGAAATGATGAAAATTGGCGAAATCCGTCTTACCTGTACTGCCTGCACAATCTCCAAATACAGCCTTCATTACCAGCCGGTTTTTTTATGACAAAAATCCAATTTGTCATAAACCTTTAAGGGACAAAGGAATACGGAAAGACGGGTTGTTTTCCGTCCTGTTTTTCCGCTGTTTTCACCCCTGTCAACCGCCTTTCCAGAAAAATTTTCCACCGCTTTGATTTCCCTTAGAATTTTCCGCCAACTGCTAACCCTAAACTTAAAAAATAATAAATCATTGATTTTATTAAATAAAAATTGACTATTTTTCAGGCAGTTTAATGGCAGGTTTGTTGCTAAAGGTTTTTTTCAGTTTATTAAAGGCTTATACACAAAGTTATCCACAGAGTTTGTGCATAGATTTTTATGCGTTTTGCAACACGGTTTCAGACGGCCTGAATACGGCCTTTTTCTGCTATCATGCCGTCTGAAAAAGACGAAAGAAAAACCATGAACGCCCCCGTTTTAATTTCCCAATCCAAACTCTTCAACGGCACCCAGGCGCGTTACCGTCATGATTCGGAAAGCTGCCGTACCGAAATGGTTTTTTCCGTGTATCTGCCGCCGCAAACTGCACTCGGTTACCGCGTCCCCGTTCTGTACTGGCTATCAGGCATCGCTTCCGATGACGAAAATTTCACACTTAAAGTAGGCGCGCAGCGTTTTGCCGCACAATGGGGTATCGCGCTGGTCATGCCCGATACTTCTCCGCGCGGTGCAAACGTTCCCGATTCGGAAGACGAGTTTCTCGGACAGGGTGCGGGGTTCTATGTCAACGCCACCGAAAATCCGTGGGCGGAACACTACCGCATGTACGACTACATCGTGCACGAACTGCCCGCCTTGATCGAAGCGCATTTTCCCGTTACCGATTTGCGCAGCATCGGCGGTCACAGCATGGGCGGCCACGGCGCATTGGCAATCGCGCTGAAAAATCCCGGCCGCTATGCCGCCGTTTCCGCCTTCGCTCCGCTCTGCCGTCCGACTGCCGATGCTCGCGTCCGAGCTTCACTGGCTGCCTATTTGGGCAACCGTCCCGATGTTTTGGCGCAGTACGACAGCACGGAGCTGGTCAAAACCGCTGCGCACAAACTGCCCGTACTGATAGACCAAGGCAGCGCCGACCCGCTTTATCCCGACACCCTGCAACCAGAAGCGTTTGTTGCCGCCGCCCGCGCCGCCGGTTTCAACATCCAATACCGCCTGCGCGACGGCTATGACCACGGCTACCATTTCCTTGCCAGCTTTATCGACGTACACATCGAATTCCACGCCGATGCCTTAGGGCTGTAACGTCCGCACACAGGCCGTCTGAAAACCGCCGGATACTTTTCAGACGGCCCATTCCGACCATCCGGCCCCATTCCGATTTTCAGACGGCCTTACCATGCTCAGCTACCGCCACGCCTACCATGCCGGCAACCATGCCGATATGCTCAAACATTTCGTACTCTGTCTCACGCTCGCCTATTTCAACCGCAAAGACAAACCCTATTGGTATATCGATACCCACAGCGGTGCGGGGCTTTACGACCTGAACGGCAGCGAAGCACAAAAAATCGGCGAATACCGCCAAGGTTGGCAGCGGCTGCAACAAGCGGAAAACCTGCCTGCCGAACTGGCTGCATTCAGAGGCCGTCTGAAAAACATCCTTCCCGCCGACCATCTTTACTGCGGTTCCCCGTGGCTGGCTCAAGCCATGACCCGCGACAACGACAAACTGCGCCTGTTCGAGCTGCACCCCGCCGACTTCCAACACCTGCAAAACAACATGGCCGAAGCCGGATTGAAACGGCGCGGCACGGTCAGCCAAAGCGACGGCTGGCAAAGCCTGACCGCCCTGCTCCCGCCGCCGACCCGCCGCGCCGTCGTCCTGATCGACCCGCCCTACGAAGAAAAACAGGATTACCGCCGCACCGCCGATGCGCTGAAAAACGCCTTGAAACGCTTCGCCCAAGGCTGTTACCTGATTTGGTATCCCTGCCTGAGCCGCGAAGAAAGCCACACCCTGCCCGACACCCTGAAAAAGCTGTCGCCGCAAAACTACCTGCATGCCGAACTCCACGTCCGCAGCCCCCGCGCCGACGGCTTCGGCATGCACGGCAGCGGAATGTTCATCGCCAACCCGCCCTATCTGTTGGCGGAACAGTTGCAGCAAAACCTGCCGTCCCTGACCGGCCTGCTGGCACAGGACGGCGGCGCGCGGTTTGTATTGGACGTTCAGACGGCCTGACGGTTTTTCCAACCGCACCGCAACGGCGTAACGAAACACTGCCGCGATTCCCATTCGCATGGAAACAACGGCAGCAACGATTCTGTGTCTGCACAGCGTTTTCCCGAATGTTACTTTTCGCCCGCCTACCACCAGTAAGACGGATAACGCCGTCCTTGACCGAAATTGTTGTAAACCAGCGCCACCGATACCAAAATCAACGAACCGAACAACGTAGGTGTGAACAGAAAATCCCAACCGGCACCTGCCAAAGCCACAATCAAAGGATTCGACCCCGCAGGCGGGTGCGCCGTACGGGTGACCAGCATCAAAGCAACCGCCGTCCCCACTGCCAAAGCCATGCTCCACCATTCCGCACCGAACACCGTGAAAAACGCCAAGCCCGTTGCCGTAGCGATAAAATGACCACCGACCACATTGCGCGGTTGGGCAAACGGGCTTTGCGGATAAGCAAACACCAACAGGCAGCTTGCCCCGAACGATCCTAAAATAAGCATCTGATGCAAAGAAAAATGCGCATACGAAAATGCCGCCGTTGCCAGCACCGCACCAAACCAAGCAAAAGCAATACTTTTCCACGGCAAGCGTGCGGGACAACTTTCATACGGCTGAAACAGCTTACGGTTTGAATTCATCAATCGTCTCCTATAAAGTAAACCGAACGGTGTACTTTTATACTACACCGTTCGGTATATTCACACAAGGAAATCCGATGGATACACGACAAAAAATCATTGAAACCGCCTACCAAACCTTTTACCGGCAAGGCTTCCATGCCTGCGGCGTGGAACTGCTGGCCCAACAGGCCGGCGTAACCAAACGTACCCTGTACGCCCATTTCGGCAGCAAAGACGGGCTGATTGCCGCGGTAATGGACTACCGCCATCACGACTTCATCAACAAAATGCAGGCCGCACTTTCCCGCCGGCCCGAAGAAAAAACCGCGGAAGCCTATTTGGATTTCATCGCCGCCTGGACGCAGGAAAACGGCTTCTGCGGCTGCCTGTTTCTCAACGCCTGCGCCGAATTTTCCGCAACCGACAGCGAACCCAACCGTACCGCCGCCGCGCACAAACGCGAAATCCGCCGCATTTTGTACGAACGCATGCAGCACGCAGGCACAGCAGGTGCCGCCGCGCAAGCCGACCGCACCTTCCTGCTCGGGGAAGGCATGATAGCCGCCGCACAAGCCGGACAGAGGGATTTGACCAGTGTGTTTCAATCAAGCTGAGCAAACCAAACAGGCCGTCTGAAAAACATTTCAGACGGCCTGACTACCGAAAGTCGTGCGGCTGTTTCAGACGGCCTGTACCCGAAAGGCCGTAGTGTGATCTGTCGTTGACAATACCGGTAAGACGGATTTCCCCAAACTTCCGTCATTTCCGCGCAGGTGGGAATCCATCTTTAATATTCACAACTGCTTGTTTAAACCAAGATACCGGTTTTCAAACATGGATTCCTGCCGTGCGGGCATGACGGGAATCAGAGAAACCGATCTCGCCGGTTATTCATCAACATAATATTCTAAACACGGCCTTTTATTTTTAATACGCACTCGTGAATATCAAGAATGCATCCCTGCCTATGCAGGAGTGGCGCAAGTAAGTATCGACGCAATATCCAAATTCTGCATATCCAAGCCAGACTCCTGCTTTAACCTGTTCTCCGAACGCTGGAACGGACATCACGAAGTCCGCATCAATATCCAAACAACCCGCAAAAAAAGCGGCGGTACCCGAGTACCGCCGTTAAGCTGCTTCTCTGCTTTTCCATTTGCGTGGAAACCGTTGTTTTCCGCCGTTATTTTGCGCAGCGGAAACCTAAATTGTTGAGCACGTATTTCGCCTGCAGGCTGGTGCGGATGCCGTAGCGCATGAATGCGGCGTAGTTGCCCGGGTCGGTGGAACCGGTGGATGCGCCGCTGCAAAACATGTTTTGACCACTGCTGCCCGAAGCAAGCAGGCTGCTGTTGAAATCTTCCGTCCATTCCCAAATCATGCCGTGCATGTCGTGAACGCCCCAATAATTGGCTTTGCCCTGGCCTACGTTTCGCAGGCCTTTTTTGCGGCCGTCGGCGTACCAGTCGAGAATCGTGCGGTTATAGCCCGGTTCGGATGTACCGTTGGCTTTGGTAGCGGATGCCTGCCCGGCAAATTCCCATTCGTCGATGGTAGGCAGACGTTTGCCTTGCGCGGCGCAATAGGCATGGGCGGCAAACCATGAAACATTAGTTACGGGCTGTTTCAACTCGCCTGCTTTGGGGGCAACCGTACCGTCGTTCTGCACCCAATGGCGCAGATAGCCCGGTTCGGCCTGTTTCGACGACACTTTACCGCGCTGCCATTGCGGATTGGCCTTGACGAATGCGGCGAATTCGCCGTTGGTTACAGGCAATTTGTCGAGACGGTAGGGCTTCACCGTAATCATCGGGGTTTCTTTTTTCAGGTACAGCGGGCGGTAGCTGCCGCCTTTGACCGCTGCCATTTCCGCCGCAGCCGATACGCTGCCAGAGGCGGCCAGAGAGAAAACGAGAAACAGGATTTTGGTATTCATGGTTGTGCCCCTTTGCTGGGTTCGGGTGTTTTCAGACGGCCTGATGCCGTCTGAAAAGGCCGGATACGGACGGTTCGTACTCATCAGGCGGAACGGTTTCGCGGAACACCGGCTGCGGCTTTACTCCGCCGCCCGTTCTTTAGCCACTTCAGCCGCCGTTACTTCGCCGCCGGAATTGCCGAAATGGTTGTAAACATAGCTCAAAACGGCAGCAGCTTCTTCGTCGCTAATCGGCGTGGCGGGCATAATGCTGTCGTATTCTTTGCCGTTTACCGTGATTTTGCCCCTGATGCCTTGAGCAACGGCGCGTATGGCGGCGGATTTGTCGTTGAGATAATCCGATTTCGCCAAAGGCGGGATGGACGGCGTGATACCGTGGCCGTCCGCTCCGTGGCAGGCCTTGCAGTTGGCGTCGTACACTTTTTTGCCTGCCTGATATTTGGCGTCAACCTGCGGCTCTGCAGCAGATGCCGCAGCGGGCGCGACAGTCTGTGCAGCGGATGCGGGAACGGCACTCTGCCGCTCTCCTCCACCGCATGCGGCCAGCACAAGCAGAATCAGGGCAAAAGCATATCGTTTCATGGCGGTGTTCCTAAAGGTTTTTGTTTTTGAAATATGCTTTGATGGTTCCGGTACGCTGCAAACCGTTTTCAGACGGCCTCAAACCGTTTTGCACAACGTTCCGGAAAATAACCGAACCGTTTTGAAAAACAGCCTGAACAAATCGGAAACCTGCAATACACCGAGCTTTGCCCGCCGGTTTAACCGTTTCCGCAACATCGGGCGGAGCCGGAAACTCCGGCCCGATGCTGTCTCAAACAAATCAATAGCCTTGCGGTTTCGCACCGGATGCGGGCGATGCCGCAGCGGGAGAAGCCGCCGCAGGAGCAGCAGGCGCTGCACCCGAAGCCGCGCCGCCGGCAGGCTGGTATGCGGTGTCGCTCAATTGTCCGGAGAAGATTTCTTTGTTTTCCGGACCTTCCACAACCAGCTGTCCGAGCGCGCCTTTGTTGAACGCACGGAAAATGGAGTGATCGACCAGCGTGAAGCTGCCCGGAACATCCAGTTTGAAATCAACCATCGCCGCACCGCCTGCGGGAATCAGCGTGCTCTGAACGTTTTTGTTAATCAAATCGCCGCCTTCGACACGGACTTCGTCGAAGATTTCACCGATAACGTGGAACGAAGACACCAGGTTCGGGCCGCCGTTACCCACATACATACGCACTTTTTCGCCGACTTTGGCTTTCAGGGCGTTATCGCCCGCAATCGCACCGACATGGCCGTTGAAGACAACGTAATCGGGCTGCTCTTTAACCGCTTTGTCCAAATCGAAGTCCTGCAAACCGGCTTCGCCGTATTTGCCTTTGGTGTAGAAATCGCCCTGTACGATGTAGAACTCTTTGTCCACTTTCGGCAAACCTTCTTTCGGTTCGACCAACAGCAGGCCGTACATACCGTTGGCGATGTGCATGCCTACGGGCGCGGTGGCGCAGTGGTAGATATACAGGCCGGGTTGCAGTGCTTTAAAGCTGAACTTGGTGGTGCGGCCGGGTGCGGTAAACGATGCCGCCGCACCGCCGCCCGGGCCGGTGGCCGCATGGAAATCGACATTGTGCGGCACGGTGGACGACGGATGGTTGGAGAATTCCACTTCCACGGTGTCGCCTTCGCGCACGCGAATCATCTGGCCGGGAACATCGCCGCCGAACGTCCAGTATTTGTAGTCCACACCGTCGGCCATCTTCATGACTTTTTCAATCACTTCCATTTTCACAACCACTTTGGCCGGCGTTTTACGGTCGATCGGCGGCGGAACCATCGGCGCTTTGGTCATCACGGCATCCACCACAGGCAGTTCGCCCGCTGGGGTTTCGGCCTCCGCTTTCTGTTCGGGAGCGGCGGAAGTTGCGGCGGCTTGGGACGCATCGGCAGGTTTCTGCGCACCCTGCTGTCCGCAGGCAGCCAAAACAAACACTGAAGCAATGATTGCGGCTAAGGTATGGCGTTTCATGATTTGTTTCCTTTGCTTTACGGTTTATTTAACACTGACTGTACAACTGTGAAACTGTCTGTAGTTTTGCCGTATTATGTCTAGGACCGTTACAAACCGTTTTGACTTACGTCAATTAGTGCATCAAATCTGAATCTAAATTATCCGAATCCTGCCTTATCCATCCCCTATCCGACAGAATCCCCTGACAAATCCCGTTTCCAACACCCTTCCCAACCATCGGAAAGCAAGACCGTCTGAAACCGTCAATCCCTAAATTTTCAACAAAGTTTTACCTATATCAAACAATCCTGTTTTTTCAGACGGCCTACTCTCTTGTTCTAACAAACGCTGTGCTACAATTTTTTAACATTCATATTTAGTGAATTTAAACATCCAAAACCAAAACCACCAAGGAGCACAAAATGGGACAGTATAAAAAGCTGTGGCTGCTGCTGATTGCAGTACTGACCATTACCTTCACCATCCTCGGCTACATGGGCAACGAGGTGTACAAACAGGCGCCGCCCTATCCTGAAAAAGTCGTTTCCGCTTCAGGGCAAACCGTGATGACCAAAGCCGATATTCTGGCCGGACAGTCCGCATGGCAGACCACGGGCGGTATGGAAGTCGGTTCGATTTTCGGCCACGGCGCATACCAGGCCCCCGACTGGACGGCCGACTGGCTGCACCGCGAACTGGTTGCATGGCTCGATATTGCCGCACAAGCCGAACACGGTAAAAAATTCGCCGAACTGAACGGCGAACAGCAGGCCGTACTCAAAGCCCGTGCAGCCCACGAATACCGCGAGCAGAGCCGTATCAAAGAAGACGGCACGGTGGTTTTGAGCGATACGCGCGTCAAAGCCATCGAACAGGTTGCCCCGTATTACATCACGCTCTACGGCAACGACCCGTCGATGATTGCCACCCGCGAACACTTCGCCATGAAGAACAACACCCTTCCTAGCGAAGAAGCGCGCAAAAAACTGACCAATTTCTACTTCTGGACGGCATGGGCATCCTCCGCCAACCGCCCGAGCGAAACCTTTACCTACACCAACAACTGGCCGCACGAACCTTTAATCAACAATGTGCCGACCACCGAAAACTATGTATGGTCGATTGCCAGCGTGGTGCTGCTCTTGGCCGGCATCGGCTTGCTGATGTGGGGCTACGCCTTCCTGAGCAAACACGAAGAAGTGTCTGCGCCGTCTGAAGACCCGCTCGGCAAAATCCAGCTTACGCCGTCGCAAAAAGCATTGGGAAAATATGTTTTTCTGACCGCCGCGCTGTTTGTCGCACAGGTCTTGCTCGGCGGCCTGACCGCACACTACACCGTTGAAGGCCAGCAGTTCTACGGCATCAATATTTCCGACTGGTTTCCCTACGCACTCGTGCGCACGTGGCACATCCAGTCCGCCATCTTCTGGATTGCCACCGGCTTCCTGACCGCCGGCCTGTTTCTCGCGCCCATCGTCAACGGCGGCAAAGACCCGAAATTCCAGCGCTCAGGCGTAAACTTCCTGTATATCGCCCTGTTTATCGTGGTACTCGGTTCCTACGGCGGCAACTTCCTCGCCTTAAGCCACGCCATCCCGCCCGAACTGAATTTCTGGTTCGGACACCAAGGCTACGAATATCTCGACCTCGGCCGCTTCTGGCAAATTCTGCTGTTCGTCGGCCTGGTATTGTGGCTCTTCCTGATGGTTCGCTGCACCATCGGCGCGTTTAAAGAAAAAAATACCGACAAAAACCTGCTCGCCATTTTCGTCGCCTCCATGGCAGGCGTCGGCCTCTTCTACGCTCCCGGCCTGTTTTACGGCGAACACTCGCCCATCACCGTGATGGAATACTGGCGCTGGTGGGTGGTGCACCTGTGGGTGGAAGGTTTCTTCGAAGTATTCGCCACCGCCGCATTCGCCTTTATTTTCTACAACTTAGGCTTCCTGCGCCGCAGCACCGCCACCGCAGGCACACTCGCTTCAGCGTCCATCTTCATGCTCGGCGGCGTGCCCGGCACCCTGCACCACCTCTACTTTGCCGGCACCACCTCCGCATCCATGGCCATCGGCGCCTGCTTCTCCGCACTCGAAGTCGTGCCGCTGATTCTGCTCGGCCGCGAAGCCTACGAACACTGGTCGTACCAAAACCTGACCCCGTGGGCCAAACGCCTGCGCTGGCCGCTGATGTGCTTCGTTGCCGTCGCCTTCTGGAACATGATCGGCGCGGGCGTATTCGGCTTCATGATCAACCCGCCGATTTCGCTCTTCTACATCCAAGGGCTGAACACCACCGCCGTCCACGCCCACTCTGCCCTTTTCGGCGTTTACGGCTTCCTCGCCCTCGGTTTCATTTTCCTGGTGGCCGCCTACCTGCGTCCCGACATGGAATTTGACGAAAAACTCATGACCCGCGGCTTCTGGCTGCTCAACGGCGGTCTCGTCGGCATGATTGTTACCAGCCTGCTGCCCGTCGGCGGCATCCAGGCCTGGGCGGCCGTAACCCACGGCCTGTGGTACGCCCGCAGCGAAGAGTTCATGCAGATGGAACTGCTCGACACCCTGCGCTGGATACGCACCGTTTCCGACCTCGTCTTCATCGGCGGCGCATTCTGCTTCGCATGGCAGGCCACCAAAATGGTCTTTGCCAAACACAGAACCTGAAAAACCGTTGCGGGTTAAAACATAGGTAAAACATAACGTTGGAAACAAAGCAGGCCGTCTGAAAAACTTTCAGACGGCCTTTATTCAAACGGCGTCGATACCGCCCTGCCCGTTCCGTTCGCCAGCCATACGGCAAACCAAAACACCGATCGCCAACAAGCCGACGCAGCGGCATTTTCCCCGTCACCGTTTCCGTCCCTCCGTTTCAGTCATGCCGCCGCTTCCGGAAATTCAGACGGCCTTGACGATGCCACAGCACTTCAGTCCCGCCGTTTCAGCCAAACCGTGATTTACCCTGCCATCCCCGTCACTCCTGCGCAGGCGGGAATCCAGCCAACGGTTATGTTCCCTTGAATATCAGTAAGTTAACATCCACAGCTTCTTAAAACTCACAGATGGATTCCCGCCTGCGCGGGAATGACGACAAGCAGATTAATGCGTTCTGCAAACAAAAGTTTCCCAAACGATTTTTGATCCGACTTCCCAACCCCTTGTTTACAGAAAGGCCGTCTGAAAACTTTTTCAGACGGCCTTTCCCGCGTCAACCCCATACGGGCAAACAGTACGGCACTTCAGCCGGACAACGGCACTTTCCCTACCGTCATGCCCGCGCAGGCGGGAATCCACAGCCACAGCCATACCGGCTCCAACCGACGGCAAATATCCGCGGTTTCTTAAATTCAAAAACGGATTCCCGCCTGCGCGGGAATGACGGTCTTCCACACTTTGCCCGACAAATAAACACTTTGTCCAAAAAGGATTGTTCACACAATTTTTAACAGGCCGGCTTCCCGAACCTCTGTTTGCAACAAGGCCGTCTGAAAACTTTTTCAGACGACCTTTCACCGCATCCCGTCAAATCCCGAAAAAGCCCATCTTCACCTGAATCAGTTTTTCCAACTCGCGCAATACGCGGCGGCGGGAAACGAAGAAAATCAAGTGGTCGCCGTCGGCCAGCACCGTGTCCTCCTTATGCCCCATCACCACTTCTTCCCCGCGCACGATGGCGGCGATGTGGCAGCCGTGCGGCCAGTTTACATCGTTCAGACGGCGTCCGATGATGGCCGACGTGTTTTCGTCGCCGTGAACGATGACTTCGATGGCTTCGGCCGTACCGCGCCGCAGCGGATGCACGGCTTCGATGTCGCCGCTGCGGATGTGGGCGAGAATGGAACCGATGGTGGCCATATGCGGCGAGACGACGATGTCGATTTTGTTGCCCTCGAGCAAATCCACATAGCTCGATCGGTTGACAATCGCAATCACACGTTTCGCACCGCGGTTTTTGGCCAGCAAGCTGGCCATGATGTTGTTTTCGTCGTCATTGGTCAGCGCGCAGAATACGTCGATTTCGTCGATGTATTCTTCGTCGAGCAGGGTTTCGTCGGTGGCCGTACCCTGCAACACCAGCGCGTTGTCCAGATTTTCCGCCAGCCACGCCGCGCGGTTGGGGTTGTTTTCGATGATTTTGATGTCGAACCCGCTTTCAAGCTGTTTGGCCAGGCGGTAGCCGATTTTGCCGCCGCCCGCAATCATGATGCGCCGGTTGCGGGCTTCATACGGCCTCAACTCGCGCATGATGGCGGAAATGTTTTCGGTGCTGGCGGTAAAAAACACTTCGTCGCCTTCGATAATCACGGTTTTCGCCGAAGGCACAATCAGGCGGTTGTTGCGGTAGATGGCGCAAATCTGGCAGTCGACCCCGTCGGGCAGGTGGCTGTTGATGCGCGAAATTTCGGTATCCACCAGCAGCCCGCCTTTGCGCGCCTGCACGATCACCATACGCACGCGGTCGTCGGCAAAACGCAAAACCTGCAAAGCGCTGGTATGGCTCAGCAGGCCGACAAGCTGTTCGGTAACGAGCTGCTCGGGGCTGAACGATTCGGTGATGCTGAACACGTCCAGCCCGTTGCCGGTTTCCCCGTTTTCGTCGTTACGGCCGTATTCGAGATATTCGGTGGAACGCACGCGGGCGATACGGCCGGGAATGTTGAACAGGTCGGCCGCGATTTTGCAGGCAACCATATTGGTTTCGTCGCTGCGCGTGAGCGCGAGCAGCAGGTCGGTATCGGCCGCGCCCGCCTGTTCGAGCACAAACGGCGACGCGCCGTTGCCGTGCATCGTCCGCACGTCGAGCTTGCTGCCGATATTGTGCAGCGCGCGCTCGTCGGTATCGACGATGGTTACGTCGTTGTTGGGCATTTCGGCAAGGTTTTTCGCAACGGTGGATCCAACCTGCCCGCTGCCGAGAATCAGGATTTTCATAAGCCGCAAAACTGTTTGCAAAGGTTTATTGTAAGGCAATACGGAACAGGCCGTCTGAAAAATCTGGCCGCCGCCCCATCCTTGTTTTGAAAAAATAAATCGAATTTCCGATTTTTATTTATATATAAAATTTTACTTGCCGCTCGATTTCAAACTACATTCGACTACACAAGAAAAACATACCACAGGAGAACCACCATGACCTACCCATCCGCAGGCCTGCGGTTCCGCCAGGCCGTTCAAGAATCCCATCCCCTTGCCGTCGTCGGCTGCATCAACGCCTATTTCGCCCGTCTCGCCACCCACAGCGGCTTCAAAGCCGTTTACCTTTCCGGCGGCGGTGTCGCGGCGTGTTCGTGCGGCATTCCCGACTTGGGCATCACCACCATGGAAGACGTGCTGATCGACGCGCGACGCATCACCGACAACGTCGACACCCCGCTTCTGGTCGACATCGACGTCGGCTGGGGCGGCGCGTTCAACATCGCCCGCACCATCCGCCAGTTCGAACGCGCAGGCGTGGCCGCCGTGCACATCGAAGACCAGGTGGCGCAGAAACGCTGCGGCCACCGCCCCAACAAAGCCATTGTTCCGCAAAGCGAAATGGTCGACCGCATCAAAGCCGCCGTCGATGCCCGCGTGGACGAAAACTTCGTCATCATGGCGCGCACCGACGCTTTGGCGGTGGAAGGGCTGGACGCCGCCATCGAGCGCGCGCAGGCCTGCGTGGAAGCGGGTGCGGACATGATTTTCCCCGAAGCGATGACCGAGCTTTCCATGTACAGACAGTTTGCCGACGCGGTGAAAGTGCCCGTTTTGGCCAACATCACCGAATTCGGCGCCACCCCGCTCTACACGCAGCAGGAGCTGGCCGACAACGGCGTGAAGCTGGTGCTCTACCCGCTTTCCACCTTCCGCGCCGCCAGCAAAGCCGCGCTCAACGTGTACGAAGCGATTATGCGCGACGGCACGCAGGCCAACGTGGTCGACACCATGCAGACCCGCGCCGAACTCTACGAACATCTCAACTACCACGATTTCGAGCAGAAGCTGGACAAACTGTTCAGCAAATAACCCGTTTCAGACGGCTCCACGGCTGCCGCCCCGCGCGGCAGTCGGGGATACGTATCGCTGCACGCAGGCCGTCTGAAAGCCTGCCTGAAAACAGCCGCCGTAGGTCGGGCATTCATGCCCGACAGCAAAACGGCACACGGAACAAAGTAACGTCGGGCATCCATGCCCGACCTACAGAACCCTCCCCCGCGGGATGAAGAAACAGCTTGCCGAAAAACGCAAACTTTTCAGACGGCCCGCACCCTTTCCCGCAAGCTCCGCACCATGCAGACGGCGGCGGACTTGTATGCAGCACCCTGCCGTCTGCACCATAAGTCCAACCAACAGGAGAAACCCCATGTCAAACGAAACCCAAACCCCCGCCGTCAAGCCCAAAAAATCCGTCGCCCTCTCCGGCGTAGCCGCAGGCAACACCGCGCTGTGCACCGTCGGCCGCTCCGGCAACGACCTCAGCTACCGCGGCTACGACATCCTCGACCTCGCCAAACACTGCGAATTCGAAGAAGTCGCCCACCTGCTCATCCACGGCCACCTGCCCAACAAATACGAGCTGGCCGCCTACAAAGAAAAACTGCAATCCCTGCGCTGCCTGCCCGTGCGCGTCATCAAAAACCTCGAAAACCTGCCCGCGCACACCCACCCGATGGACGTTTTGCGCACCGGCGTATCCATGCTCGGCTGCGTCCACCCCGAGCGCGAAAGCCAGCCCGAAAGCGAAGCGCGCGACATCGCCGACAAACTCATCGCCTGCCTAGGCAGCGTCCTGCTCTACTGGTACAACTACTCGCACAAAGGCAAAACCATCAGCGTAGAAAGCGAAGAAGACAGCATCGGCGGCCACTTCCTGCACCTCCTGCACGGCAAACGCCCCACCCCCTCGCAGGTCAAAGCCATGCACATCTCATTGATTTTATACGCAGAACACGAATTCAACGCCTCCACCTTCACCAGCCGCGTCATCGCAGGCACCGGTTCCGACATCTACTCCTGCATCACCGGCGCCATCGGCGCGCTCAAAGGCCCGAAACACGGCGGCGCCAACGAAGTCGCCTACGACATCCAGAAACGCTACCGCAACGCCGACGAAGCCGAAGCCGACATCCGCGAACGCATCGGCCGCAAAGAAATCGTCATCGGCTTCGGCCACCCCGTGTACACCGTGTCCGACCCGCGCAACGTCGTCATCAAAGAAGTCGCCCGCGACCTGAGCAAAGAAGCCGGCGACATGCGCCTGTTCGACATCGCCGAACGCCTCGAAACCCTGATGTGGAACGAGAAAAAAATGTTCCCCAACCTCGACTGGTTCTCCGCCGTGTCCTACCAAAAACTCGGCGTACCCACCGCCATGTTCACCCCGCTCTTTGTGATTTCGCGCACCACCGGCTGGAGCGCGCACGTCATCGAACAACGGCAGGACGGCAAAATCATCCGCCCCAGCGCCAACTACACCGGCCCCGACGATCTGCCCTTCCTGCCCATGAACGAGCGTTAACACCAGCGGGCGTCAAGCCGCTTTCAGACGGCCTTTCCCGCAAAGGCCGTCTGAAAAACACCAATGCCAACCCACGTAGATAACCTGTTTGATTGCTATGGTACATTGGTTTCAACATATAAGGGTGGGTGTCAACCCACCATCCCCCTTCCCCGCAGGAGAGGGAACAAGGTTGGCGGAACACCAAACTTTTCAGACGGCCTAAAACCATTTAGAGCAAATGCCTGTCTGAAAAACTTCGGCAGACCGGTTAAAAACAAAACGGTGGGTTGACACCCACCCCGCAAACCGTAGGTCGGGCATTCATGCCCGACGCAAACCCTGATACAGAACAAAACATAGTCGGGCACCAATGCCCGACCTACGAATATGAAACCGAAGCCTGTTTTCAGGCAGCCCGAAAAACCTTTCAACCAAACGACAAACCCCATGAACCCACAACGCCGTGCCTACGCCGCCGAACTTTACCAAAGCTACCGCCGCGACGATGCCGCCCAAGCCGACCGCCTGAACCGCTGGCGCAGCATCGAACCCGAATCCGCCGAACTGCTCGCCATCCTGATACTGGCGAAGCAGGCCAAGCGCATCCTCGAAATCGGCACCTCCGGCGGCTATTCCGCCCTGTGGCTGGCCGACGCCGCCGAACAAACCGGCGGACACCTGACCTCGCTCGAAATCGAAGAAGCCCGTCGGCAAACCGCCCTCGGCCACCTCGAAGCCAACGGCCTGACTGGCCGCGCCACGCTGCTGTGCACCGACGCCGCCGATTTCCTGCAAAAGCACGCCGAGCCGTACGACTTCATCCTGCTCGACGCCGAACGCCCCGCCTATCCCGCCTACTGGCCGCATTTGACACAATGCCTGTCTGAAAAAGGCGCGCTGCTGGTCGTGGACAACGTCGTTTCACACGGCGGCCAAGTGCAGGAATTTATCGCGCTGGTGCAGGCGGATGAGCGCTTTGAAAGCACCACCCTGCCCACAGGCGCAGGTCTGCTGCTGGTCACACGGAAATAAATACCCGGCCTGCGGAGCTTTTCAGGCAGCCCAAAAACAAAAAACCGCGGATTTACCCCCATCCCCCGAACCGAAACACACAATGCCTGTCTGAACATACGGTACGGCGGGTCCACACCCGCCCCGACAAACAGAAACATCCGCAACCACCCAACGGAACAAACCCATGGCTTTTGAATTCCATTACAGCAAACCGCGCTACCTGATACAGGCACTGGGCTGCACGGCCATGCTCGTTTTCGTCGGAGGCTTCGCCTACGGAAGCGCCGGCCTCTACACCCTGCCCGACGGCGGAGGCATGCTGACCGTACTGCGCGTCTTTTTCGCCGTTCTCATACTGCTTGCCGCCGCCGTCGCACTGTACGGCCTCGTCCAAGCCGTAACCGTGGTTGCAACGTCCGCCCCCGCCGTTTCCTGCGACGGCCAAACCATCAGGCTGGGACGCAAACACCGGTTTGACTGGCCGCAAATCGGCCACATCGAATACGTCGTACGCAAACGCAACACCCGCACGGAAGACATCGCAGGACGGCGACAGCTCCATTTCCTGTACGTCCAACCCCAGCAAGGCCGCAAAGTCAAATTCGACATCAGCTTTCTCGACGCACCGCCTGACGAAATTGTCCGCAGCATCCACCGCGCCGCGCCCCACATCCACATCAAAGGCTGGCATCCGGACCTCTAACGGAACCGTGTGAAGCAGACGGAATAACGGTAAAAAACAGGAAACCGACGGCACACCGCCCAACACCCGAGGCCGTCTGAAAAACACAAATGCCTGTCTGAAAACTTTCAGACGGCCCGAAAACAAAAAGCCGCGGGTTCACACCCGCCCCGCAAAACCGAAAAACCGATGCCTGTCTGAAAACCCGGACAGCCCGAAAACATGAAAATCGAGTTACACACCCGCCTGCCCTGCACCGCAGACGAAGCCGTCCGCCAAGTGAAAAAAACCAAGCTGCTGCTGCACATCGCCGCGCCGCTCATCCGCTTCGCGCCGCACCGTCCCGCGATCCTGCCCGAGCATTGGCAGCCGGGCACCTACCTGCTCGACATGAAACTGTTCGGCATCCTGCCGCTGGGCAGGCAGGCCGTCGTGATTTCCTATCCGCAAACCGACGGCTGCTTCACGCTGCTGGACGACGGCCACAGCGCGCTGGTCAAAACATGGCGGCACCGCATCACCGTTACGCCGCAGCAGGAAGGCTGTCTGTACCGCGACAGCGTGGAAATCGACGCAGGCATCCTCACCCCCGCCGTCGACCTGTTTGCCGAACGGTTTTACCGCCACCGTCAAAAACGCTGGCGGCAACTGGCCGAAACCCGTTTTGCGGATTTGGACGGGTGAGCGGATGTTCGGACGTTTTTTCAGACGGCCTCAACCGTCAAAACGAATGCCTCTCTGAAAAACATTCGGGCCGTCCGAAACATTCCGGCAGCCTGAAAATGCAAAACGGCAAAACGGCGGGTTCACACCCGCCCCACGAAAAAACCCGTCAGGTCGGACATTCATGCCCGACCTGCGGCAGCCGCAAACGGTTTTCAGGCAGCTTTGAAGTACAATCCGAGAAACCTGAACCGAAGGAAAATCTCATGACTCTACACACCGCACTCATCACCGGCGGCGGCTCGGGCATCGGTCTCGCACTCGCCCGCCGCTTCCATGCCGCAGGCCACCGCGTGATTTTGGTCGGCAGGCGCGCCGAAGTTTTGCAGAAAGCGGCGGCGGAGCTTTCCGGCGCACGTTACGAAACCGCCGACATTACCCTGCGCGAAGACCGCGAACGCCTGTTGCGCAACCATCCCGACGTATCCGTACTGGTCAACAACGCCGGCATCCAACTGAACCAGCCTTTCGCCGCACAAAGCGAAGCCGACATCCGGCACGAACTGGACACCAACCTGCTGGCCCCCGTGCTGCTCACACACGCCTTTTTGCCGCAACTTACAGCTCAGCCGAACGGCGCAGTGGTCAACATCACATCAGGACTGGCACTCGTACCCAAAGAAGCGGCCGCACTCTATTGCGCGGGCAAAGCCGCCCTGCACAGCTTTTCGCAAACCCTGCGCTGGCAGTTGGAAGGTACATCCGTGCGCGTTTACGAACTCATGCCGCCCTTGGTGGATACCGCGATGACCCACGGACGCGGCAAAGGCAAAATCAGCCCCGACGCGCTCGCCGAAGAATTCTGGCACGCCTTTACCCGCGAAAAATACGAAATCATGGGCGGCAAAACCAAACTGCTTCACCTGATTAACCGCATCGCCCCGGGCTTGGCGCAAAAAATCATGCGCAAAGGGCTGTGAGCCGTCCCGCTCAAATAGGGTGGGTCAATCGGAAGGAACGGAAGAGAACTTGGCAGGTCAGACACCAAACTTTTCAGACGGCCTCAACCGTCAAAACGAATGCCTGTCTGAAAAACATTCCGGCAGCCTGAAAATGCAAAACGGCAAAACGGTGGGGTCACACCCGCCCTACGAAAAAAAACCGTAGGTCGGGCATTCATGCCCGACAAGGAAAAACCCATTGAAAACCGACGCAACGGGGCTGCGGATACGCAAAGCAGAACAGGCCGTCTGAATGCAACCCGGTGCAAACATACAAAAACGGTGCGTACCCTTGGCTGCCTGAAATCCTGAGAAACGGAGGTTTGATGAACAAATACTGGCACTCCATCTGGTTTTGGCTTGCGGCAACCAACGCCGTTTACCTGCTGATGCTGTTTTACACGCTGCCCGAACTGAGCCGTTTTTCAGACGGCCTGACCCTGCCCGATATGCTGGCGGGCGGTTACGGCAGCGAATATCTGCAAACGTATGCCGACCGTTTGGGGGCAGAGGGCAGGCGGTTTTTCCTGTACCGGCAGATGGCCGCCGACATGGTTTACCCTGCCCTGTTCGGCTATACCTATTCCCGTCTGACCGGATTGCTGTCTGCGGGAGTACGCCTTCCGGCCATGCTGTCGAAACGGCTGCCGCTGCTGCCCGTTGCCGCGGCGGTGTCGGACTATCTGGAAAATTTCTGCGTGATTGCGGCGGTGTCCGCCCATCCCGAAACACCGCAGCTTGCTGCGGCAGCCGCCCCGTTTTTTACCGTCGCCAAATCCGCAGCCGGAATGCTGACGTTTACCGTGTTGGCAGTGCTGCTGGTGCGGCGGTTGGCCGGCAGGATGCGGAAACTTTAACTAAGGCCGTCTGAAACCATGCACATGAACCAAGACTGGAATCCGCAACACTACCAGCGTTTCGAAAAAGAACGCAACCGCCCGCCGGCCGAGCTGCTGGCGCGGATTGCACACATCAAGGCGCGGCGGATAACCGATTTGGGCTGCGGCTCGGGCAGCAGCACCGCCCTGTTGCGCCGAGCGTGGCCGCAGGCGGACATCACGGGCGTGGACAGTTCGCCCGCCATGCTCGCCGCCGCGCGGGAAAAATTGCCCGACTGCCGTTTCGTATTGCAGGATTTCCATGACTGGCAGCCGGAAACGCCGCAGGACATTGTGTTCGCCAACGCGTCGCTGCAATGGTCGGACACGCCGCAAACGCTGCTGCCGCACCTTATCCGCCAATTGGAACGGGGCGGCGTGCTGGCGGCGCAGATGCCCGACAATTTGGACGAACCTTCGCATCTGCTCATGCGCGAAACCGCCGCCCTGCCCGAATGGCGGCACCTGACCCAAACCGCCGACAGCCGTCCGCCCGTGTGGGAGGTGCGCCGTTATTACGACCTGTTCGCGGCGCAAGGCTGCGAAGTCGATATTTGGCGCACGGTGTACTACCACGTTTTGCCCGACGCCGAGGCCATCGCCGATATGTTCGCCGCCACCGCGCTGCGCCCCTATCTGGCCTGTCTGGACGAAGCGCAGCAACGCGGATTTATGCAGGCATACATCGAGCAGTTAAACCAATACTACCCGCGCCGGCACGACGGCAACGTGCTGCTCGCACTGCCGCGAATGTTTATCGTGGCGCACAAAGGGCAGGCCGTCTGAAACGCGGGTAGCTTGAACATACAAAACGGCAAAACGGTGGGTTCACACCCACCCTACGAAAAACCCCGTAGGTCGGGCATTCATGCCCGACGGAATGAAGCGGCACTAGGCAATGTCGGGCATCAATGCCCGACCTACGAAACTTATTGGACACCGTAAGATTGAACAAGGAGACAATCATGACCATGCAAGAAGACGACCGCACCATACTGCTCGGTATGGTGGAAGAAATGACCCGAGCCAAGAATGCAAACGAACTGATGCGCCATTGGGCGCAGGACGTGCTGCATTTTGATACCGCCGCCCGCTGTTTGGAAGGCAGCGGTGCTGCCCGCGCCGAAATTGCCGCGCAGTTTGCCCAAATCAGCAACAGCGGGGCAACCATCCAAAGCAGCCGTTGTTTTATCGGCGGCGGTGTCGGCGTGGTGGCCGGCATTCAGAACGTATGGGTGCAATGCGCCGACGGCGGCAGGCAGGAAATGACCGTGCGCCAAACCGACTGTTTTGAAAAACGGAACGGACAATGGCAGCTGGTACACGAACACATCTCGCTGCCTGTCGGCGATGCGGCGGCATTGTTGGGCGGGGAAGCATCATGAACGGCTGGCTGATTGCCGCAGGGCTGCTTATCCTGCTTGCCCAGCCCGTGCATATGTTCATCGGCGACAAGGAATACCGCCGCCTGCGCCCCGAACGCGACGACACGCCGCATTTCGCCTACTGGCTGTGCGGCCGCGCTTCGTTTCAGATGGTAAGTGCCGATTTGCTGCTCTCGGGCGGCTGCATCCTGCTGACGGGCTTGGACTTATTGCCGTACAGCACCGCGCTGATCGGTTTTTTCACGCTACTGTACGCCGCCTACGCCGTTTTCTGGTTCGGCACCCTTGCCGTCTCGCGCGCGCCTGCCGTGCAATACGGCAAACAGGGGCAATGGCTGCTCTTTTGCGTGATTACCGCGCTGCTGGTGTCGGGAATAAAAACAGCCGCGTAGGCCGGGCATTGATGCCCGACCTACGGACTTTTCAGACGGCCTGAGTTGTAAAGCAAATGCCTGTCTGAAAAATACAGACTGAACATACGAAAAGGCGGGTACCCCGTCCTACCCGCAACCCCGTAAGGTGGCCAACCCGCCACCGATTCCCTTTCAGGCTGCCTGAAACCTGATTTTCAGACGGCCTTGCAGCCTGAAAACCGTTACCGAACCCAAGGCCGTCTGAAAAACCTGTTGAACAAGAAAAACATTTTTTAAGGAGCAACGCCATGACCACCAACGCGATTTACCGCAAACCCCTGCCCAACAGCAATCTGGAATACTTCGACGCGCGAGCGGCGTGCGAAGACATCAAGCCGGGTTCTTACGACAAGCTGCCGTACACCAGCCGCATTTTGGCAGAAAATCTCGTCAACCGAGCCGATAATGTAGATAAGACTACATTGCAATCTTGGCTCAAGCAATTGATTGAAAACAAACAGGAAATCGATTTTCCGTGGTTCCCTGCGCGGGTGGTTTGCCACGATATTTTGGGGCAGACCGCGCTGGTGGACTTGGCGGGTTTGCGCGATGCGATTGCGGAAAAGGGCGGCGACCCGAGCAAGGTGAATCCGGTGGTGCAGACGCAGCTCATCGTCGACCATTCGCTGGCGGTGGAGTGCGGCGGCGACGATCCCGATGCCTTCCGCAAAAACCGCGAAATCGAAGACCGCCGCAACGAAGACCGTTTCCACTTTATCAATTGGACGAAAACCGCGTTTGAAAATGTGGACGTGATTCCGGCGGGCAACGGCATCATGCACCAAATCAATTTGGAAAAAATGTCGCCGGTGATTCAGGTGAAAAACGGCGTGGCTTTCCCCGATACCTGTGTCGGCACCGACTCGCATACGCCGCATGTGGACGCGCTCGGCGTGATTTCGGTGGGCGTGGGCGGTTTGGAGGCCGAAACCGTGATGCTGGGACGCGCTTCGATGATGCGCCTGCCGGACATTGTCGGCGTGGAGCTGACGGGCAAACGCCAGCCGGGGATTACCGCTACCGATATCGTGCTCGCGCTGACCGAATTTTTGCGCAAAGAGCGTGTGGTTGGTGCATTTGTCGAATTTTTCGGCGAAGGCGCGCGCAGTTTGTCCATCGGCGACCGCGCGACGATTTCCAATATGACTCCCGAATTCGGCGCGACGGCGGCGATGTTCTCGATTGACGAACAGACGATTGCCTATCTGAAACTGACCGGCCGCGACGATGCGCAGGTGAAACTGGTGGAAAACTATGCGAAAACCGCCGGCTTGTGGGCGGACGCGCTTGAAACCGCCGTTTATCCGCGCGTGTTGAAGTTCGATTTGTCCACCGTGGTGCGCAACATGGCCGGGCCGTCCAACCCGCACGCGCGTTTCGCTACTACCGATTTGGCCGCCAAAGGCTTGGCGCAGCCCTACGAAACACCTTCAGACGGCCTGATGCCCGACGGCGCGGTCATCATTGCCGCGATTACCTCGTGCACCAACACCTCCAACCCGCGCAACGTGGTGGCCGCCGCGCTGCTCGCCCGCAACGCCAACCGCTTGGGCTTGACGCGCAAACCGTGGGTGAAATCCTCGTTCGCACCCGGCTCGAAAGTGGCGGAAATCTACCTGAAAGAAGCGGGGCTGCTGCCTGAAATGGAAAAACTCGGCTTCGGCATCGTCGCCTTCGCCTGCACCACCTGCAACGGCATGAGCGGCGCGCTCGATCCTAAAATCCAGCAGGAAATCATCGACCGCGACCTTTACGCCACCGCCGTGTTGTCAGGCAACCGCAACTTCGACGGCCGCATCCACCCCTATGCGAAACAGGCTTTTTTGGCATCGCCGCCGCTCGTCGTCGCCTACGCCATCGCAGGCTCAATCCGTTTCGACATCGAAAACGACGTACTCGGCGTTTCAGACGGCCGCGAAATCCGCCTGAAAGACATCTGGCCGACCGACGAAGAAATCGACGCCATCGTCGCCGAATACGTCAAACCGCAGCAGTTCCGCGACGTGTACGTCCCCATGTTCGACACCGGCAAAGCCGAAAAAGCCCCGAGTCCGCTCTACGACTGGCGGCCGATGTCCACCTACATCCGCCGTCCGCCCTACTGGGAAGGCGCGCTGGCAGGCGAGCGCACCTTAAAAGGCATGCGCCCGCTGGCGATTTTGCCCGACAACATCACCACCGACCACCTGTCGCCGAGCAACGCCATCCTGCCCACCAGCGCGGCAGGCGAATACCTCGCCAAAATGGGCTTGCCCGAAGAAGACTTCAACAGCTACGCCACCCACCGCGGCGACCACCTGACCGCCCAACGCGCCACCTTCGCCAACCCCAAACTCTTCAACGAAATGGT
>NZ_JBHCJY010000069.1:0-19661 GCF_041804105.1 Neisseria sp. | reverse complement strand
TGGCTTCCACCTTATAGCCCCGATCTGAATCAGATAGAGAAAAAGTGGGCTTGGATTAAAGGTGTTAGGAATCGGCTGCGAATTACGGATGTGGATTGGCTGTTTCAGGTGTGTATCGATAAATAAGTTTATTTGCTATATCAGCAGTTGCCGAAGTTCGACCTTTTGGATTCCCGTCTGTGCAGGAAAGGCGGGAGTTGGAGAAATCGATCTTGCCGACCGCACGCAATCAGCACATTTAAAACAGAATCCTGTTTTCTTGAATGAGTTGGCTGGGGCAAAGGCGATGTGTGAAATAGTGCTTTATTTTGTTTGCAGGAATGCCGGATGTTCCAGCGTGGATGCAATCACGCCGCTGCCGATTTCTTTGGTCAACGGCAAGACTGTCAGCCGCCGTAAGGCCGTCTGAAAATCTTGGAGATCCATGTTTTCCGAGCCGAAACGGGCGAGGTGGTCGGTGTCCATCTGGCAGTCGATCAGTTCGATGCCGCAGTGTTGCAGGTGGGCGGCGGCGCAGGCGAAGGCGGTTTTCGATGCGTCGTTTTGCAGGGCGAACATGGATTCGCCGAAGAACACGCGGCCGATTTGTACGCCGTACAATCCGCCGGCGAGTTTGAGGGAATATTGTTCGTCGGTATCGTCGGGATACCAGCATTCAAAGGAATGGGCGTGCCCCAATTCGTGCAGGCGGGTGTAGGCGGCCTGCATGGATGCGGTGATCCATGTGCCGTCTTGTTCGGGGCGTTTGACGGCGGCACAGGCGGCGATAACGGTTTCAAAGCAGCGGTTGGCGGTAACGAGATAGGGTTTGTTGCGCAGGGTTTTGCGCAGCGAACGGCCGATGTGGATTTTTTCGGGGCGGAGAACGGTGCGCGGGTCGAGTGCCCACCAGCAGACGGGTTGGCCGTCTGAAAACCACGGAAAGATGCCCTGCGGATAGGCAGCGAGCAGACGTTCGGGCGTGAGGCTGCCGCCGACCGCCACCAAACCGTCCCGTTCTTTAACGGCTTGGATCGGGTCGGGAAAACGGAGGCTGTGTTCGTTGATTAGGGGGATGTTCATGGGGTTGGAAAGTTATCGGAAGAAGAGGCCGTCTGATATTGGCGAAACGGCAGGGGGGCTTTTTATCTAATTGATTAATTTATGTTTTATTTGACGGAAAATGTCCGCAGGCGGAGGAAAATCAGTCTGAAATGGCAAACGCCGTCTGAAAATTGTGAAACGGCGGAGGAGCAGTCGTGTGCAATCCTATGCGGCTATCCGTGCCGTGTTTCCGGAACCGGGTTTAAACGTTTCAGACGGCCTGAATACGGTTCAGGCCGTCTGAAAAATGCTGAAAAAAGATCAGCGTTTGGTTTTGGTTTGGCAGCCGCTGCACACGCCGTACATATAGAGTGCGTGGTCGACGATGCGGTAGCCGTTTTCCTCGGCGATGCGGTCTTGCAGCGCTTCGATTTCGGGATTGTGGAATTCGGTAACCTGACCGCATTTGACGCAGACGATGTGGTCGTGGTGGTCGCCTTTGTCCAACTCGTAAACCGCTTTGCCGGTTTCGAAGTGGTGGCGCTGCAGAATGCCCGCCTGCTCGAACTGGGTCAGTACACGGTAGATGGTGGCGACGCCGATTTCGATGCCGTTTTCCAGTAAGATGCGGTACACGTCTTCGGCGCTCAGATGCTCTTCGGCATGCGTTTCAAACAGGTCGAGAATTTTCAGGCGCGGGCCGGTTACTTTCAGACCGCTGTCTTTGAGCTGCGCAATGTTGCTGAAATTATTTTCCATGGCATTCAATATCCTTGTGGTTCAATACCCTATATAATACGCAATTTTAAATGCTTTGCCCACCTATCGGGCCGATAAAGCGGGCGGAACGGCGCAAAGTTGACAGTTGTTTGCTTTACCGATAGTTTTGTGAGACCGTTTGTCCCGTTTTGACGATTCAGAAGAAAGGCAACCCCGTGAATAAAACCCTTCCCATCGCCGTCGCCGCCCTGCTGGCTTTGTCGGCCTGTAGTGCCGAACGCGTTTCCATGTTTCCCTCTTACAAGCTCCAAGTAGTGCAGGGCAATGAATTGGATGCGCGCGCGCTTGCTTCCCTGCAGCCGGGCTTGAGCCGCGACCAAGTGCAGCTTCTCTTGGGTACGCCGCTGCTACGCGACCCTTTCCACGCACACCGCTGGGACTATACCTTCAACATCAGCCGCAACGGCATCATTAAAGAGCAGCGCAGCCTGACCCTCTATTTCCAAAACGACCAGCTTGCCAAAGCCGAGGGCAACGCCATCCAATACGCACTCCAACAGCTTCAGGCACAGCAGGGCGCACAGGTTCAGCAGGATGCGGCAGCAGCGGGCGGACAGCCGAAAAAATCCTTCTGGAAACGCCTGTTCGGTAAGGATTAAACCATGACACCCCTGAAAATCGCCATTGCGGGTGCCGACGGACGCATGGGGCGGATTCTCGTCCAAGCCGTCGAACAGCATCCCGAAACCGTGTTGAGCGGCGCGCTCGAGCATGCCGGTTCCGAAGCACTCGGCTTGGACGCAGGCTATGCCGTCGGCCTGAAAACAGGCGTGAAAATCAGCGCCGATGCCGATGCGGTGCTGGACGCAAGCGACGTGCTGATTGACTTTACCCGTCCCGAACCGACATTGGCCTACCTCGAAAAATGCGCCGCCAAGGGCGTGAAAGCCGTTATCGGCACCACCGGTTTCGACGATGCGGGCAAAGCGGCGATTCAGACGGCCTCGGAGAAAACCGCCGTTGTGTTTGCCGCCAATTACAGCGTCGGCGTCAACCTGACCTTCCACATTCTCGACACCGTCGCCCGCGTGCTGAACGAAGGATACGACATCGAGATTATCGAAGCCCATCACCGCCACAAAGTCGATGCCCCCAGCGGTACCGCTTTGCGGATGGGCGAAGTCATCGCCAACGCGCTCGGCCGCGATTTGAAAGACTGCGCCGTGTACGGCCGCGAAGGACACACGGGCGAGCGCAAACCCGACACCATCGGTTTTGCCACCGTGCGCGCGGGCGATGTCGTCGGCGACCATACCGCGCTGTTTGCCGCCGACGGCGAGCGCGTCGAAATCACGCACAAAGCATCCAGCCGCATGACGTTCGCCGCAGGAGCCGTCCGCGCCGCCGTGTGGCTGAGCCGTCAGCAAAACGGCTTGTTCGACATGCAGGATGTTTTGAGCTTGAAAAACCGCTGAAATATCGGGTTTGTTCCAACCGCATAGAACGGGCCGGAAGAATAAAGGCCGTCTGAAAAACAGTTTTTCAGACGGCCTTGGTTTTGAAGCGGTGATTCCCGGTTTTGATACCGATGCCGAAGCGGACAGTTTCGGGCAAAACCGTTCGTGCGTGCGATTGCTATTACTCTGCCGCAGAAATGCCGTTCAACTTGCCCGACAGTTCCAGCACTTTGCCTTTTCTGCCGCGTTTGTTTTCGATGTCGCAGATGCGCAGTTTTTCCTGGTGCGCCGCGCCGCGTTTGCCGGTGCTTTCCACGATGAATTCGGGCGTGGTCAGCACGGCGGCGTGTTCGAGCTTGAGGCCGTCTGAAAGGCTGATAAGTTGCAGGCCGCGTCCTTTGGCCATGACTTCGAGTTCGCCGATGGGGAAGGCGAGCAGGCGCGGTTCGTCAGTGGCGAGCACGACTTTGCAGTCGGGGTTGATGAGCGATACGGCGAACACGGGCACGGGCGGCAGCACGGTTTCGCCTGCTTTGAGCGTCATCACCACTTTGCCTGCCTTCACGCGGCCGGTCATGTCGCCGAGTTTGGCGATGAAGCCGTAGCCGCCGCTGCCGGCGAGCAGGTAGTGCTGTTCGGGCAGGCCGGTGAGTACGGCGGCAATTTGCGCGCCGTTTTGCAGTTCGATGAGCGACGTGAGCGGCACGCCGTCGCCGCGTCCGCCGGGGATTTCGGCGGTGTCGAGCGTGTAGGTGCGCCCGAGGGTGTCGAGCACCACCACCGGCCACACGCTGCGGCCTTCGATAATCTGCTTCAGGCCGGCGCCTTCTTTGAAGACGCTCTGGCTCACGTCGAGATTGTGTCCCGCGCGGCTGCGTATCCAGCCTTTGTTCGACAGGATGATGGTAACGGGTTCGTCGGCGGTGGTCTGCGTGAGCGTGGCGCGGCTGGCTTCCTGAACCAGCGTGCGGCGTTCGTCGCCGAACTGCTTCATGTCGGCCTGCATCTCTTTGATGATGAGCTTTTTCTTCTCGTTTTCGTCGCCGAGCAGGGTTTTCAGACGGCCTTCTTCTTCGCGCAACTCGTTCAGTTCTTTTTCGAGTTTGAAACCTTCCAAACGCGCAAGCTGGCGCAGGCGGATTTCGAGAATGTCTTCCGCTTGGATTTCGGTCAGGCCGAACGCGGCCATCAGGTCGGGTTTCGGGTCGTCGCTTTCGCGGATCACGCGGATGACTTCGTCGATGTGCAGAAAGGCAATCATGCGCCCGTCGAGAATGTGGATGCGTTTTTCCACTTGGCTCAGGCGGAATTTCAGACGGCGTGTGACCGTGACCGTGCGGAATTCCAGCCATTCGGCCAAAATGGTTTTCAGGTTTTTCTGCGCAGGGCGGTTGTCCATGCCCATCATCACGAGGTTCACGGAAACATTGCCTTCGAGCGAGGTTTGCGCCATCAGCGTGTTGACGAAATTTTCCGGCTCGATACGGCTGGATTTCGGCTCGAACACCAAACGCACGGGGTGTTCGCCGTCGCTCTCGTCGCGCACTTTTTCGATTAAGTCCAGCATCAGCTTTTTCGTGTTCAACTGGTCTTGGTTGAGCTGCTTCTTGCCCGCTTTCGGCTTCGGATTGGTCTGCTCTTCGATTTCCGCCAGAATTTTCTGCGCGCTCGTGCCCGGCGGAAGCTGGTGCACAATCACGCGCCATTGGCCGCGCGCCAGCTTCTCGATTTCGTAACGCGCACGCACGCGCACGCTGCCTTTGCCCGTTTCGTACATCTGCCGCAAATCCGCGGCCGGCGTGATAATCTGGCCGCCGCCCGCAAAATCGGGCGCGGGAATATAGGCCATCAAATCGGCGGTTTCCAGCGACGGTTTTTTCAACAGCGCAATCGCCGCCTGCGTAACCTCATTCAGATTGTGCGACGGAATTTCCGTCGCCATGCCCACCGCAATGCCGCTCGCGCCGTTGAGCAGCACCATCGGCAGCCGCGCGGGCAGGTGAACCGGTTCTTCAAACGCGCCGTCGTAGTTCGGCACGAAATCCACCGTACCCTGATTGATTTCACTCAGCAGCAATTCCGCAATCGGCGTAAGCCGCGCCTCGGTGTAACGCATCGCCGCCGCACCGTCGCCGTCGCGCGAACCGAAGTTGCCGATGCCGTCGATGAGCGGATAGCGCAGCGTGAAATCCTGCGCCATGCGCACCATCGCTTCATAGGCCGAACTGTCGCCGTGCGGATGGTATTTGCCCAAAATCTCGCCGACCACGCGCGCCGACTTCACCGGCTTCGCCCCGTGCGTCAGCCCCATATCGCGCATCGCATACAGAATGCGCCGCTGCACGGGCTTTTGGCCGTCTGAAACCTCCGGCAGCGCACGCCCCTTGACCACGCTCATGGCGTATTCGAGATAGGCGCGTTCGGCGTAGCGGCCGATCAGGAGATAGTCGTCGCCGACGGGCGAAACGGGGGCGGTTGCGTGGATGTCTGCGGTCATAACGGTAACTGGATACGGAAAATCAAAGGCGTGATTGTAAAACAAAAAGCGGGCGGGGATGAAACGGTAAGGCTGTCTGAACAGTTTTCAGACGGCCTGTCTCATTCCCGTCCTGTTGTTTCGGGGTAATCGGCGATAACGTAAATTTACCGGAACAAAGCATCATGAAAACAAACAAAACGGCGGTATTTTTGTCTTAAACAACTGTTGCTGCCGCCTGAGCGGCGGTTTTTCCAAACGCAGCCGTTTTGAACGGTGTTTTTCAACTGACAGGAAATGTTTATATGACCATCACAAAAAATCTCTCGGCTTTGTTGTGCGTGTGCCTGCTGGGGGCGTGCGGTTCTCCCAATATGGACGGCGCGTCGCTTAATCCCTTTGCCGGTGCCGCCCAACCCGATCCTAACTGCGACCGTTTTGCTACGAGCGGCGGGGATTCCGTTGCCGACTGCAAACCTCGGAAAGGTATGATGCCTGCGCAGCGGTTGTCGTTTTAGCCGACAGGCCGTCTGAATGGTTTCAGACGGCCTTCGGTTATAATCCCGCCATCCGCAATATTACGAATGCCGCTTTTCCATGACCGCCGTCTGTTTCACCGATTCCGCGCCCGATTCCGTCCGTACCGCCGCCCGTTCGCTCGGTTTGACCGCCGTTGATTCCGCACCTGAACGCGGCGTGTACCTGTTGGCGGATTCAGACGGCGTGAGCCTGTGCCGTGCGGGGGAAAAGGGGCGGGTGCGGGTGGATTTTGCGGGCGGGGCGGCGCAATACCGCCGCACGAAAGGCGGCGGCGAACTCATCGCCAAAGCGGTCGGCCACACCGCGCGCCCGACGGTTTGGGACGGTACGGGCGGGTTGGGGCGCGATGCGTTCGTACTCGCTTCGCTCGGTTTGGACGTGCATGTTTTCGAGCAGCATCCCGCCGTGGCGCTGTTGCTTTCAGACGGCCTGCAACGTGCAGCAGGGCAGCCGGACACCGCCGAAACCGTCGCCCGCATGACCCTGCGTTTCGGAAACGCCGCGCTGCTGCTGCCCGAACTTGCGGCGGGGCAGGGCAGGCCCGATGTGGTGTATCTCGATCCGATGTACCCCGAACGGCGCAAGTCTGCCGCCGTGAAAAAGGAAATGGCCTATTTTCACGAGCTGGTCGGCGGCGCGCAAAACGAAGCTGAGCTGTTTGCCGCCGCCCGTGCGGTGGCGGCAAAACGCGTGGTGGTGAAACGGCCGCGGTTGGGAGAATTTCTGTGCGGCGTGCAGCCCGCCTACCAATATACGGGCAAGAGTACGCGTTTCGATGTGTATCTGCCCGATTGTCCTGTGTCGGGATAGGTGGTCGGTAAGGCTGCTGCCGCGACCGGGAGGTGTGAATCCGCAACGGAAGGCCGTCTGAAAAGCGGTAAGGCGGGAATGCGGGCCGAATCAGCTGATGCGCTTACTCCCGCATGAAGGCCGTCTGAAACATTTCAGACGGCCTCTGTTTGGGTATCCGCAGATAAAGCCCGCAACCGGCAGGTTGGAAATTTATCTGATCGAAAGGCCGTCTGAATATGTTTTCAGACGGCCTTTGTTTGCAGTTGCAGGGCAAACCGTGCCGTTTTTTGTTATTGTTATACTGTAGCTTACAAAAACTAACATTTTCAGGTACAATGTGGACGCGTATTTATCGCGCTGATGATTTCGCAGGAATGAAACTGTTTGAGCGGTTTCAGCAGGTGGGTGCCGACGGCGGCGCGGCCTGACTGCGGCAAAGGCTGCAAAGGGTTTGACAATGAAAACAAGACAATGGGGCAGAAGGGCATGAACAGTCTTTCCTTCGCCCGCCAAGACTGGGAAAGTTTGAGCGAGCGCATTCCGGGCATCATCAATATCGCCCGTATTTCGATTGTGCTTTCGCTGTTGGTGTTCCAGCTTGTCAGTTCGTATTCGGGCAACTATCAGGCCGGTTTCCCGCCGGTTGAGTTTTACGCTTGGGCGGCGGCGTATGCCGTGCTGATTCTGCTCACGGTGTTCCGCCCCGACTGGCAGTGGCAGTCGCTCGAGCTGCCGAACGCCAGCGCGGTGGTCGATATTTCGATGATGATGATACTGGTGTACATCGCCGGCGGCGTGGACACGGGTTTCGGAATTTTGGTGCTGCCGTTTGTGGCCACGTCGTGCCTGCTCAGCTACGGGCGTTATCCGATGCTGTATGCGGGTTATGCGTCGATGCTGGTGGTGTTGAACGTGTTTCTCGATGGCGGCCTGCGGTTGTCGCCGTTCGAATGGGACAATCCGCAGCTTCTGCCGATGGTGCTGCTGATCGGAGCGTGTTACCTGGTGGCGGGGCTGACGGCGTTTGCGGCCAAATATCTGCGCGCCGCCACCGAGTCGGCCAGCAAGTCGCAGCTTGCCTACCGCCGCATCAGCGGGCTGAACCGTTTGGTGCTCAACCGCGTGCAGGAGGCGGTGATTGTGATTGATGCCACCCAGCGCGTGTGGCTGTTCAACCGTCAGGCGAAAACGTATTTTCCGAATCTGTCGGTGGACAGGCAGGAAATGGTGTTCGGCGAGCTGGTGTCGCGTTGGCAGTATCAGCCCGACAAAGCCTTTGAAACCGACATCCATATTTTCCAACATGCCATGCATGTGCGCGCCGTGCCGCTGATTCAGGAGCAGACCGAGCTGCTGATGCTGTATGTGCGTTCCCTGCGCGAAGTGGCGGCGGAAGCCATGTCCACCAAACTCGCGTCGCTCGGACAGCTTACCGCCAACCTTGCGCACGAAATCCGCAACCCCATGTCGGCCATCCGCCATGCCTGCGATCTGTTGCAGGACGAGTTGGAAGACGATCCGACCACGGCCAAACTCCATGCCATCATCGACGGCAACATCCGCCGCATCGACAAAATGCTGGAAGACGTATCGCTGCTGAACAAGCGCGACAACATCAGCCGCGAGCCGGTCAATCTGATGAAATTCTGGCTGGCTTTCAAACAGGAATTCACACTCAACAATCCCGATGCCATCGGCTGTCTGCGCATGAACATGGACGGCAGCAACCTTGCCGTTCAGGTCGATTCCATGCACCTCCAGCAGATTATGTGGAATCTCTGCAACAACGCATGGCGGCACAGCCGCAAAGACGAAAACGCCGTTACCGTACTCATCCGCCCCAGCGGTCGCATCCACATTTCCATTGTGGTGGCCGACAATGGCAAAGGCATCTCCCCCGAAGTGCGCGCCCATCTTTTCGAACCGTTCTACACCACCGAAAAACAGGGCACGGGCTTGGGCCTGTATGTCGCCCGCGAACTGGCGCACGCCAATATGGGGCAGCTCCACTACCACCCCGAAATGAACGGGTTCGAACTGATTTTACCGAGAGAAGAACATGAGCAACCATAACCTGCAAGACCCCGTGCTGGTGGTGGACGACGAAGCCGACATCCGCGATTTGATGGAAATGACGCTGATGAAGATGGGCTTGCGCGTTCAGACGGCCGTGGGTGTGGAAGATGCCAAAAACAAACTCGACAGCAACGACTATTCCCTGGTGTTGACCGATATGCGTATGCCCGACGGTTCGGGCTTGGAAGTGGTGCAGTACATCGACGAACTCATGCTCGACACGCCCGTTGCCGTGATTACCGCCCACGGCAACGCCGACCAGGCGCA
Source organism: Neisseria sp. (assembly GCF_041804105.1). Lineage (GTDB taxonomy): Bacteria > Pseudomonadota > Gammaproteobacteria > Burkholderiales > Neisseriaceae > Neisseria. The sequence continues at coordinate 10,310 of NZ_JBHCJY010000069.1, read as the reverse complement.
GGAAGCCCTGCGTGCGGGCGCGTTCGATTATCTGCAAAAACCGATTACCCTGTCGCAGCTGCGTTCGCTGGTCAAATCCGCCGTATCCGTATCCGATACCCCCGTGGAAACGCCCGCCGCCGTAGCTGCGCCGGTGGTTGCCGCGTTCAACAAACCCGCCGCACGTCCCGTCAAACCCGCCGATAAAAGCCTGAGCGGTTCCATCGGCGTACCCAGCGGACTGCGTTCGCTCAAAGAACGTTTCGCCGCCGCCGAGCCGCCCAAGCAGCAAATCAACCCCGAAGCCGAACTCGGCGGCGAAGCCGACATGCCGCGCCTGCTCGGCATGTCGCCGCAGATGGTCGAAGTGCGCCACCTTATTCGCCGGCTGGCCAGAAGCGGCGTTCCCGTGTATATCGCCGGCGAATCCGGTACGGGTAAAGAACAGGCCGCGCGCACCATCCACGAACTGTCCGACCGCACCGACAAGCCCTTTATCGCCGTCAACTGCGGCGCGATTCCCGAAAACTTGATGGAAAGCGAGTTTTTCGGCTACAAAAAAGGCAGCTTTACCGGTGCAGACCAAGACCGTTTGGGCTTTTTCCAACATGCCGACGGCGGCACGCTGTTTCTCGACGAAGTGGCCGACCTGCCGCTGGCCATGCAGGTCAAACTCCTGCGCGCCATACAGGAAAAAGCCGTGCGCCGCATCGGTGATGCCCGCGAAACCTTTGTCGACGTGCGCATCGTCTGCGCCACCCACAAAAATCTCGAAGCCTTGGTCGAAAGCGGCGCCTTCCGCCAAGACTTGTTCTACCGCCTGAACGTCGTCTCACTGAAAATGCCGCCCCTGCGGGAAATGCGCGAAGACCTCGGCGCACTCATCCTGCACCTGCTCTACAAACACCGCCACGGGCGCGAAACCTACAAACTCAGCCCCAAGGCTCAGGATGCGCTGCTGCATTACAGCTATCCCGGCAACTTCCGCGAACTGGAAAACATTTTGGAGCGCGCCGTCGCCCTGACCGTCGGCAATGTTATCCAAGTGGACGATCTGCAAATCCACCACGACAACGTTTCACGCAGCCAGTCCGCCATTCCCGACATCGTGTTGCCCGCCGATGCCGACGATGACATGACGCCGTCTGAAAAAACATCGGACACGGTCGTCGCATCGGGTGCCGAACCGCAGCTTTTCCCCGAAGGCTGCATCCCGCCGTTCGACCCCGCCACCATGCAGATTCAGGACTACCTCGACCGCATCGAACGCGGCATCATCGAAGACGCGCTCAAACAAACCCGCTTCAACCGCACCCAAGCCGCCAAGCTGCTCGGCATCAGCTTCCGTTCCATGCGCTACCGCATGGAACGTTTGGACATCAACTGAAGGCCGTCTGAAAAGCAGGCGGGCTATCGGCTCGGGTCGCCCAATGATGCTTGCGGCAAATTATGTTTGCGAAATCCAAAAACAAAGGCCGTCTGAAAAATGTTTTTCAGACGGCCTTTGTTTTTGGCTGTGTTGGGAATTGGAGAAATCCACCGTGCCTGTATGCCGTCAACACCATTTCGAAACGCAGCCTTGTTTTTGTCATTCATGCGAACAGAACAAGGATATGTCAGATGTGTTTATCCGATGGCAGGCCGTCTGAAGTTACTGCACACCTTAATAGACAGGTGTGGGGTGCCATGTACGGCTGTGTCGGAAACAGGTGAGACAGGCTTGCCGAAGCGGTTTTAATCCATGGGTTATGTTTGAATAATGCGTTGATAGCCGATACCGTTATTCCTGCGCAGACGGGAATCCGGAGCCGATATTCACAAGCGTATCAGTCATTCAGCTGCTTGAAATTTCAAAACCAGATTTCCGCCTGCTCAGGAATGACGGTTGTTTTAACGGTGGCGAACTCAAACATCACTTTATGTACACATAGGCTTGTTCAAAAACTGCCCAAAAAACCTAAGGCCGTCTGAAAAATGTCTTTCAGACGGCCTTAGGTTTTTCCCGTTTAAGATATGAAAAGTATTCCCTATGAAGTTTTCCCTAGTTGTTTTCCCGTTGTGAAGTTGATGAAAAAGTTGCTTAAAAAGTTTTCCCGTTGGTATTGGTTATTCCCGTTTCGTGAGTGTTTTCCCTTTCAGTAAGATTTTCCCGTTATAAAGATTGTGTTCCCTTTGCTTTCCCTTTCCCGGGGGAAGGCGGTTTTTCCCGTTTTGGTTTACTGCTTTATTTGCCTGCCGCTTTTGCGGCTTTTTCAGTTTTCCCGTTCTGAATTGGCTTTTGTTTTCCCGTTTTGTTTTAAAAGGATACTGCTGTTACTGCTCGGCCGCTGGGCGGCTCTTGGTTTCCCTTGGTTCGGTATGTGTGTTTGGGTTTGACCCTTTTGTATATACCCGTAATGTGTTTGGTTCGTTTCAGTGAGTGGAAACGATAAGTTAATGAAGAAGGAATTTACAGCTTTGTCTGACCAGCCGGTGATGCTTTGCTGTTTCGGACACTAGGTATCAAGCAAGTGTCGTGCCAAGTTTGGATTTGTTATTGAAGATTGGTTTTTAATATTTTAAGATATTGTTTTATATGAATTTAATCTTGTGTTGGTTTTGATAATTTTTTGTTAACTGAATTTACAATTGGTTCAAAGTGCTTACTGGTATGACTTTTTTTGTCACTTTTTTTCTGTAAAAAGGAAAAGCAAGGCTTTTTATGTGACAAATTTTGTTAATTTTTGACGATGCATGACAAATCTTAACATTTTGATTGGTAGGTGTATTGTGTGGGTTTGTGGAACGGTAAGAATGACGTAAAAATGATGTCCGTCAAATTCCTATGGTATGCTATTGGGTAATTTTATATTTTATTTCATATTGTTATGGTTTATTTGTGAATTGAGGGGATAGTTGTTTATTTGTTGTGTTACTGTTTTCAGACGGCCTGAATAGGGTTCGGAGAGTCGGTGTATGCAGTTTTATCAGTACTTTTTCTTAACTATTGTTAACGGTATTGTCTTTCGGGGGATTAACTGTTTCAGATAATACGGTGTCGGACTCCGTGTTTTTCAGACGGCCAAACTGCTTTTGCGTGCGGTTTGGGTTGGTGGTACGGACGGTAACGACAGGGTGTATGGCCGTCTGAATATGGCGGTGAATCAAGGAAAGGCCGTCTGAAATATTTCAGACGGCCTTTCCGTTTCTCAATTGCTGCGTCAATCCGTATCCCGGCTCAGGTCTACTTCGGCCAGCGGAATCTTGCGCGTGCGGTAGCGCAGTTTGTGGTAGAGGTAGAAGCCGAAGAATACGGGCAGCCCCATGTAGGTAATGACGAGCCTGTCCCAGTCAAAATTGCCTTTGAGCATCAGCTCGGTATCCTGTCCGATGATCACGAGTACGCACAGGGCAAGGGCGAGCAGGGGGCCGACGGGGAACCATTTTGCGCGGTAGGCGAGCGCGTTCAGGTCTTTGCCCTGCGCAATGTAGGCGCGGCGGAAGCGGTAGTGGCTGACGGCGATGCCGAACCAGGCGATAAAGCCGGTCAAACCCGAAGCGGCGAGTATGTATTGGTACATTTGGTCGCTGGCGAGCTGGAGCAGGAAAACGCCCAATGCAACGACGGCGGTGACCAGCAGTGCAAAGATGGGGATGCCGTTGATATTGGTTCGGGAGAAGATTTTGTAGGCCAAACCGTCTTTGCCCATGGCGTAGAGCATGCGCGTGGATGCGTACATGCCCGAGTTGCCGGCCGACAGGATGGATGTGAGGATAACGGTGTTCATGACGGCGGCGGCGAAGGCCAGTCCTGCGCGTTCAAACACCAATGTAAACGGCGATTTGGCGATTTCGTTTACGTCTGCGCCGAGCAGTTGCGGGCTGGTGTAGGGAATCAGCAGGCCGATAACGAGAATGGCGAGGATGTAGAAAATCAGAATGCGCCAGAATACCTGTTTGACCGCTTTGGGAATGCTCTCTTCGGGGTTTTCCGATTCGCCTGCGGTAACGCCGATAAGCTCGGTTCCCTGAAACGAGAAGCCGGCAATCAGAAACACGCCGAGCATGGTCAGAAACTGGCCGCCGATGCCGTCGCCCAAAAACGGTGCGGCGCCTGTGGTCATGTTGCTGAACCCGACGTATTCGCCGCCCAAAATGCCCAAAATCGTCAACAGGCCGATACCGAGAAAGACGATGACGGTAACGACTTTAATCAGCGCAAACCAGTATTCCGCTTCGCCGTATGCGCGCACCGACAGGGTGTTGAGCAGGAAAATTAACACGAAAAACAGCAAACTCCACGCCCACGGCTCCATAAAGCGCATCGGTTCCCAATAAGTGATGACCACCGCCGCAATAATGATGTCTGCGGCCACGGTAATCACCCAGTTGAACCAGTAATTCCAGCCCAGCGCGAAACCGAGCGAGGGATCGACGAAACGCGTGGCATAAGTGCTGAACGAACCGGACACAGGCAGATAAGTGGCCATTTCCCCCAGCGAAGTCATCAGAAAGTAAACCATCAGGCCGATGGCCGCATAAGCCGCGAGCGCACCGCCCGGCCCTGCCGTGCTGATGGCCGAACCGCTGGCCATAAACAGCCCCGTGCCGATGCAGCCGCCGATGGCAATCATCGACAGATGGCGGGTTTTCAGATGGCGTTTGACTTGGGTATTGTGTTGGGTCATGGGATTGCCCTGTTGTTTGCGAATCGGAAGTTAAGGCCGTCTGAAAAAGTTCGGACGGCGCATGTGCGGTATTATTCTTGTACTAATATTTTTTGCAATAATGCTTTGTCGGTGGCATTAAGGCGGTTGAGATAGGTATCGAAAATTTTGCGGATGTCTTGGTTTTGCATAATATTAGAACGCGCTGACCATGCAGCGGCAACACCGGTCATGTCGATATTTTTATGGTTGGATTTTTCCTGTGCTTTTTGTGCTTTTGCATAATCCAGAACACGGTCGAGCACTTTTTCAACAGCTTTCGGATTTCCTGTGGCGTAAAAAGTTGTCCACAATGCATCTAAATCAGCTGGTGAGATATTGCTTAAACTGGAAATATCGGGTGGGGTGTTTTGAGCGATATAGGTCTTGGAATGATTGGAAATGTTGAGGTTGCGGAGACATTTCCGGCTTTCGGATGTGTTTGCGAGAAAAAAGAAATAAGCTGTTTCGTCTTGAGTGACTGCAGGATATTGTTTCATGGCGCGGCACCATTTGTCCGTAGCTTGTGGATGTTGCCGCAAAATCTGTGCTGCCCACACGGACAGGTTGTGCCGCGCACTGTCTTTTTTCCATAAAGGATCGGCAATAATGGTCTGCATAATTTTTAGTGCTCGGTCAGGGTTTGGGTTTCGGTAGTAAACGGAGACAGCCTCGGTGGCGGCTTTGGTGTCCATGTGCGTTGCCGGTGCTGCGGAAACAGCGGCAGAAAAGAGTGCGGTAAGTAGAAAAGGTGCGGGCTTCATAATTTTCCTTGGTGAATTAACTTTATAAATAAAACATAATGTTGTGTTTTCAGGATTTGTTAGTGATTAGTCGAAAACAGTGGACTGGGTTTGTCGGGAATGCGGGCCGTCTGAAAATACCTGTCAGGAATCATGCAGTCCGGCTGCCTGTAAAGTATTTTCCAGCAGGGTGGCAATCGTCATCGGCCCCACGCCGCCGGGAACGGGGGTAATCATGGCCGCGCGTTCCTTCGCAACGTCGAATTCGACATCGCCGCACAGTGAGCCGTCTTCCAAACGGTTGATGCCCACGTCGATAACCACCGCGCCCGGTTTGATCCACTCGCCTTTGACGAAATTCGGAATGCCTACGCCCACCACCACAATATCGGCATCGGCCACTTCGTCGGCCAGATTCTGCGTTGCGCTGTGGCACACGGTAACGGTGGCGCGGGCGAGCAGGAGTTCCAGCATCTGCGGTCGGCCGACAATATTCGATGCGCCCACCACCACCGCTTTTTTTCCCTTCGGGTCGATGCCGTAGGCTTCCAGCAACGTCATCACGCCTTTGGGCGTACACGGGCGCATCAGCGGCATTTTGACCACCAGTCGGCCGACGTTATAGGGATGGAAACCGTCCACATCCTTATCGGGTAGAATCCGTTCCAATACTGCCTGGCTGTCGATTTGCGCGGGCAGCGGCAGTTGAACCAGAATGCCGTCGACACCTGCGTCGGCATTTAATTCGTCCACGAGTGCAAGCAGTGTTTCCTGCGTGGTTTCAGACGGCATCTCAAACGAACGCGATTCGAATCCGACTTTTTCGCAGGCGATTTTTTTATTGCGCACATATACCGCGCTGGCAGGGTCGTCGCCGACCAAAACCACCGCCAGACAAGGTGCGCGCAGCCCCGAAGCGGTGCGCTGCGCCACTTTTTCTGCCACCAGCGCAAGCCGCTGCTGTGATACTTCTTTGCCGTTGATGATTTGTGCAGACATAAGCCGGAGTCCTTCTGTTGTCGGAAATATCTGCCGATTATCGCATTTTGACGGCATTTTTAAAAACATTTCAGACGGCCTTGTCTGCGGCTTTGTTTTTCGATTGGAAAAATCACATTAAAAAATAAAAACATAGTTTTATAAAATCATAAAATCAACCGTATGGCTTGACGCATCCGATAATCGGCTGTATATTGCGCACTTCTCGTCGGGGCGTAGCGCAGTCTGGTTAGCGCACCTGTTTTGGGAACAGGGGGTCGTGAGTTCGAATCCCACCGCCCCGACCAGTTGACTGCCCGACACCAAGCCCGATAAGGCGCAAAACAGATGCGCCCGTAGCTCAACCGGATAGAGCACCCGCCTTCTAAGCGGGCGGTTACAGGTTCGATTCCTGTCGGGCGCGCCAAAATTTACCAGTTTCTTTTGTGGTGGCTGTAGCTCAGTTGGTAGAGCCCCGGATTGTGATTCCGGTTGTCGTGGGTTCGAGCCCCATCAGCCACCCCAAGTTTGAAAAAAGCCTGCATTTGATGTGCAGGCTTTTTGCTTTTAGGCTGTATGTGAGACATGAACAGGGAGGTGTTATCGCGGTTCGGTTTCTGTCGGTATGGGAGAAGAATCAAATAATAGGGTGTATTTTTAATCAAGTTTTTGTTCTTAAATGAATTTATTTCTTCAGGCCGGTGAAATAATCTGTATCGGTTGCCGTTTCCATATGAGTAGGCAGTTTGTTTGATCGGTTCTTGGCCTTTGGATGGAAGTGCAAAACTTAAGGCCGTCTGAAAAACATTTTTCAGACGGCCTTAAGTTTTTTGCTTATTCTTGGCCCTGTTCCTGACCTTGATGCTGCCGTACCAGCTTTGTCCAGTTGTAATAGCTGTAAACGGAGTTGCACAGATACATACAGTACATCACCAACAGCGGCAGGCTGGTTTCGCCGTTTTTCAGCCACACTGCCGTCCACAGCGAGATGGTCAGTATGTTGACCAGAATCCACAGCGCCCATTGTTCGCGGTAACGCAGTATCATCAGAATCTGCGCCACAATCGAAATCACTACGGTGGCGCCGTCCAGCACGGGCAGGGCGCTGTCGAGATATTTCAGCAGTTCGACATAGGCAGCGTGCCGAAAACTGCGGCGGCGGTTACTGCCAGCCATTGCTTTGCCGTGAGCGATTTGGCGATGACTTCTTCGGCATTGTCGCGGCTGACGGTGTTTTTTGTGGTCATGTGCTGCCGCCACATATAAAAGCCGATAAACTGTACGGGCACATACACCAAGAGGTTCAGCATCATCTCGCCGTAGAGCTTGAACGTATAGGAAACATAGGCATAGAGCGATACCGACACCAGTCCGAAGAAATAATTGCTGATTTTGCCCTTGCCCACGAAAATCACGCACAGAATGCCCGTGAGCGAGGAAACCGTGGCGGCGGGAGAATCGGGACGGATGATGAAAATCAGGATTTGGATGCCGAGAAACAGCAGAATCCAAAAAGTTTCAAATTTCGTCCAACCGCTGAACAGTTCGCGTTTGAGCCAAGTTAGCGCATCCATTTTGCCGTCCTTGCCCGTTGTGCGGGCGGTTAAGAAGAAGCCTTAATTATGCACCGAATACAGGCCGTCTGAAACGGTATAGTGAATGAACGCAGAACTCTGCCGCGTTGGCTCGCCTTGTCGTACTACTTGTACTGTCTGCGGCTCGCTGCCTTGCATACTTCTGCGTTCATTCACTATAAAACAGGTTTCAGACGGCCTTTGCACCGTTTTTTCCGTGCAAAACCGAATTTTTTCCAGACGGAGCGGTCTATCATCCGTGGCCGTCTGAAAACACAACGGCTGCCGAAAAGCGCAACGGACAACGGCAGGCTGCCGCGCCGCCGGAAACCAAAAAACCAAATGGAGAAAAGCATGAGCTTCAAGTTCCTATTCGTATCCTTCGCCGCCGCACTGCTGCTGGCCGCCTGCCAATCCGGCGGCGCAAAGATGTCGGACGAACGGCATGTTGAACAGGCCGATGCAGCCTATGCGCAAGGCAATTATCAACAAGCGTTCAAGTTGTATGAATCTTTTGCCGCTCAAGGCAATGCCGCAGCGCAGTCCAATCTTGGATTGATGTATGCCGAAGGCCGCGGTATGCTGAAAAACTATGAAAAAGCCCGTGCATGGTGGGAAAAATCCGCCGCCCAAGGTTATGCCAAAGCGCAATATAATCTCGGGGTTTTGTATGACCGGGGCTGGGGTGTGCCGAAAGACTATGCGAAAGCCCGTGCATGGTATGAAAAAGCCGCCGCCCAAGGGTTTGCCGACGCACAACTCAATCTCGGTTTTTTGTATATTAAAGGTTTGGGTGTGCCGAAAGACTATGCAAAAGCCCGCGTATGGTATGAAAAAGCTGCCGCCCAAGGTGATGCCGAAGCGCAATACAATCTCGGGGTTTTGTATACCAAAGGTTTGGGTGTGCCGAAAGACTATGCAAAAGCCCGCGTATGGTATGAAAAAGCTGCCGCCCAAGGTAATGCCGATGGACAATTGGGACTCGGGGTGCTGTATGCCAACGGTTGGGGTGTACCGAGAGACTATGCGAAAGCCCATGCATGGCTTGAAAAATCCGCCGCCCAAGGTAATGTGAAGGCGAAAGAGGCACTTCAGAAGCTGGATCAGTCGGAAGCGCGGCGTGCAAGATAAATGCAAACCCAACGCACCGTTTTCAGACGGCCTTTCGTGTTTCGGCCGGATAAAGCAGCGGGTAGGTACGGTTAGCCGCCTCAAGGCGGTGTAACCGTACGCAACGGCGGTTGGTTTGTTCGCAATCCGATGCCGTCTGAAACACGGTAGCAACTGTGTTACCAACTCGTCAGTCAGCAACATCAAACACGGTTAATCAAGCGCATTGCAGGCCGTCTGAACACAGATAGTCGCGTACCCGTGCGTTCAGTATTCTCAGCAGTTTGTGCATACACGCATTGATGGCTACTTTAAACGGTTTTCCTTTGCCGGTAAGCCGTTCGTAAAATGCTTTGATTTTCGGCTCAAAACGGCTGGCGGTCAGGGTGGCCATATACAGCGCATTGCGCACTTCCATCCTGCCGCCGATACATCCGGTTTTACCAACCGATTCACCGCTTTGCTTGGCGGGCGGAACAACGCCGACCAGTAAGGCAATACTTTTGTGCGGCACCCGCCCCAGCTCGGGCAACATCGACATCAAGGTGGCGCAAGTGGTGTCGCCTATGCCTTTTATGTCGCCGATGATTTTGTTTTTGCCGTCAAAATTGCTGTCGTTGTATTTGGCAATCTGTTTGTCCAGATCAGCAATCAAGGTGTTAAAGTGCCGAATTAAATCTTCCACGCTTTGCTGTTGGCTGGAGTGGATTTGTGCCAAACGGTTTTTCTCGGCCGTGCGCATTTCCACCAACTGGCTGCGGCGCTTTACCAAAGCTTCCAACTCTTCCTCTGCTACAGTGGGAGGCTGATACAGCATATTTGCGGCCAACCCTTTCAATTCGATTGCCTGCGCATAATCTGCCAGCATTTTGGCATCTTTGCTATCGGTTTTCCCCAATGAAAATGATTGGGCGTATGAATGGGTTTGACGGGGATTGGCAATGACCACCCGCAATCCGGCATGATGCAATGCTTTGGCCAGCGGGATTTCCAATCCGCCGGTACTTTCCAGCACCACCAGGCTGACATGGTGCTTTTGCAAATACTCGACGGTATGTTGGAAACCTTTGGGATTGTTGGTTTCCGTTTTGGTTTTGGCCATACCGGTAATGCCGATAACGAAGTGTTTTTTGGCTATATCAATGCCGCCATAGTTTTGAATACTCATCATAAACCTTCCTTGCATTCGGTTGTGTTGTCGTGCAACTGTTCGGTTGTGGTGATGGTTGGTTATCTGCTCG
>NZ_JBHCJY010000068.1:0-26544 GCF_041804105.1 Neisseria sp. | reverse complement strand
GTGGAGATGGCGATGCCGAATTCTTTTGCGGCTCTACGAATCGTCCATCCTTGACGGAGTTTTTTGAGCACGAGTTGTTTGAAGTCTTGTGAATAGGCCATGGTGGAATTGTATCGAATAATATGTTTATTTGCTATACCTTACCGGATTCAGTATTTTCTTGGATTTTCCCGACAACCATCCAACTCCCGTCACTCCCGCGCAGGCGGGAATTCATGGCAAAAGACAGAATGCGTTTGTGCAGCTCGGGCAATGGTGAACATCCGATATGGCTTCCCGCCTGCGCGGAAATGACGGGATAAGTATCTGCCTGAATGCCGCCTGCCCGAATAATAGAGAATGACGGTACAAGCGTCTGTCTGAACAAGGCCTCAGCAAGATAAGTACCGCAACAAACCTGATACGGTTAACAGCGAATACAGCAAAGGCCGTCTGAAAACATTTTTCAGACGGCCTGTATGTATTTATCGGGTAATTTGGCTCATCGGGGCATTTTTAATCTTCCGCAGATTGGTTCTGCGCTTCCCGCCCGTCGAAAAACTCTACTGCACCGCCTTCGAAAAATCCCTGTAACAGTGCCTGCGCCGCCACTTGGTCGAGCACCTGTTTCTGCTTTCTACCGAACACCTGCGCCTCGGCCAGCAGGCTTTCGGCGTAGAGCGACGTCATGCGTTCGTCCGCCCAATATACGGGCAGGTTGAAACGTCCGTTCAGACGGCGGCCGAATTTTCGGGCAAGGCGGGTCATTTCGTGTTCGGTACCGTCGGCGTGTACCGGCAGCCCGACAACCAACTGGCGCGGCTGCCATTCGGCAACGAGTTTGGCGATGGCATCGAATTTGGCTTCGTTGCTGTTGCCGGTCACGGTGGCGAGCGGGTGGGTCAGACCGAGTTCGGCATCGCCCTGTGCCACGCCGATGCGCGCTTCGCCGAAGTCGAAGGCGAGCGTGGTTCCCTTCGGAATATCAGGCATGGCCCGCTCCCTGCGGAATTTGGGCAGGGCTGATGCCGAGTTTGGCGAATGCGGCCTGATAACGCTCTTCGTAAGGCAGGTCGAACAGGATATGGGGGTCGGCGGGCACGGTCAGCCATACGTTTTCGGCCAGTTCTTTTTCAAGCTGGCCGCCGCCCCAGCTCGAATAGCCGATGCTGACCACCGCTTTGTCGACTTTTTCGGGGTCGGCCAGGTTTTCGATGATGTCGCGCGATGCCGTAAGCGCGATTTCGTCGGTAACGGCCAGCGTACTCTGCCAGCCGCCCAACGGCGTGTGGACGACATAGCCGCGGTCGATCTGCACGGGGCCGCCCATCATCACGCAGTCGTCTTGGAAACGGGCGGACACGTTGCGGCCGCTGCCGGCGAAAATCAAATCCATGGTTACGGGAGACGGCTTGTTGATGACGATGCCCAGCGCGCCCTCTTCGCCGTGTTCACACAGGTAAACCACGCTGCCCTCGAAAAAAGGGTCGTCCATCGCGGGCATGGCCACAAGGAAATGGTTGGCTAGATTCATAATCGCTCCGTTTGATTTGACAGGCTGGGTCGTGCAGATTTTCACTATATTAAGGCCGAAACACGATTTTGCAAGCGCAGCGGAAAAGCAGACAGCACACCGTCCGAAACCCTTGATGCCGTCTGAAACGTAAAACCTGATAAAACCGCCCTGTTGTGTACCGTCGGCAATATTTTCAGACGGCCTGAGCCTCGCGTATAATCCGTGCCTGTTTTTCCACTATTTTTTCCCTTAAAAAACCATGCGATTCAAATCCTTACTGCTCGCCCTGTCTCTTGCCTTTCCCGTTTCCGCCACAGCCGCCCCGCCCGAAAAACCCGCCGTGAAAAAAACGGCAAAGAAAACCGCAAAAACCGAAACCGCCGAAGCGAAAAACACACGCCGCCAAACAGCCAAAGAAGCCGCCAAACAGGAAAAAACGGCCAAACAGCGGCAGGATTCGGACAAACCCCAAGGCCGTCTGAACAAACGAAGTCAAGAAAAAACACCAAACGGCAAGACCGCCGACTCTGCGCAACGCAGACGCGCTCCGGAAAATCCGCGTGTTCAAGAGCAAAACGCCAAAGCCGGCCGTCTGAAAACGCGTGCCTCGGAACAGCAGGAACAGGCCGCGGAACGCAACCGTCGGGATACGAAAAACGCCCAAAACACCCCGAAGGATACACGGCCCAAAACGGCAGACAATGCGCAGGACAAACCGTTGAAAAACCGCAGGAAAGCGGAAAACAGCGCAACGGCTGCCGAATACCGCCGCAACGGCAGAAACGCGGCCGACACCCGTGATGCGGACAAGAAAACGGCAAACCGTCTCCCGCAAAACCGCAGAAGCCCGGACACCGACGACAAAACGGCAACGAAAGAGCAATACCGCAAAGCGGCACGCGATACCAAACAGGAAACCGACCGCAAAGCGTCCCACCGTCAGGCCGCTGCCGAATCCGATCGCGGCAAAGGTGCGAAAAATCTGCGCCAAGACGAAAAAACCGTATCGAAAGAACAATACCGCGCCGTCCGCAATGCCGATAAAGCCGACAACATACGGAGCCGCGCCGCCCAAGAGCGCATCCGCGAACGCGGGCGCGAACAGGAAAAGATGCGTGCGCGCGAACGCGAAAAAGAGCAGGAGCGCCGCGAACAGGCCGAAAAACGCCGTCAGGCGGAACTGGCGCAGCAGCGCGCCGCCAAGCGCAGGGAGGAAGAACTGCGCATGAACCGCCTGATGGCGGAGCTGGAAAAACGCCGCGCCGAGAAACGCCGTCAGGAAGCCATTGCCCGCAAAAAAGCCGCTCGTCTGGCCGCCGAACGCGCCCGTAAAGCCCGTGCCGCGCGCAAAGCCGCCGAGCTGCAACAGCAGTCGATGCTGACCGCCGAAGATTTGGCCTTGCGTGCGCCCGAATATGTGCCGATTGTGAACCCCGACAGCTTCAGCCTGATGCAGGGCCGTCTGAAAGCACCCGTACCGGGTACGGTGGTCAACCGTTTCGGCGACAAACGCGACGACGGTACCGCCTGGAAAGGCGTGTTCTACCATACCCGTCCCGCGGCCGCGGCCGCCATTGCCGGCGGAACCGTCGCCTTTGCGGGCGAATTGGGCGGCTACGGCAAAGTGGTGGTCATCGACCACGGCGACGAATACGCCAGCATCTACTCCGGCCTGCAAAGCATCGCCGTTGCCGAAAACACCCAAGTGCAGAACGGCCGCGTCATCGGCACCAGCGGCAGCCTGCCCGACGCGGGCGAAGGGCTGTATCTGGAAGTGCGCCACAAAGGACAGCCGATGAACCCGCTGTCGTGGGTGCGCTGACTGACGAATCCCCCATACCGATCAGGTTTCAGACGGCCTTAAACGCTGCACAAGCGTTAAGGCCGTCTGAACGTTTCCATGCGCCGCTTTATCTTGCGCAATCCCGCCTTTAATCCGCATCTGTCCGAATTTGCAGAAGTCCGGTGTGTTCAAAACATATCCGAATAAACCATCGTTATATTTGGTCATTCAAATCGCGGTACTTCTGTACAGTTGGGAAGCCGCCTTGAACCAAGAGAAAACGGAAACTTGTTGATTCATGCGCTTGCGGTATCAGCCATGGATTCCCGCCTGTACGGGAATGACGGTCATTTGAACAACGGTTGTGATTTGCAGATTAACGCATCATGCAGATACTGCATGTCTCCCGATGAACCCTTGCTCTGACAAATGTTTCTCCACAACCGCAAACAGGCCGTCTGAAAAATATTTTTCAGACGGCCCAGCCTTTGTTACCGAACCAACACGGGTTCGTTATGCGGAAAGCAAACGCACCTGCCGCAACGGTTTGCGCGGTTCACCACCCTGACCTTCCGCCGGTCATCCCGTTCAAAATAAACGGCTCCGTAAAACAAAGGCCGTCTGAAAAAGTTTTCAGACGGCCTTTGATCTGCAAAATTGCGGCTCAGTCATTGGTATAACGCTTCAAGCCGCCGCCGAGCGCTTTGTAAAGGTCGGCCATGTTTTCCAAACGGGTAAGCTGGTTGGCCAACAGGGCGGTGTCGGCGGCGTAGCTGCTGCGTTCGGCATCCAGCAGGTCGAGCGCGCTGGAGATGCCGTGGCGGTAACGCAGGCCGGTCAGGCGGCGGGTTTCGCTGTAAGCGCGGCTCTGTTTGGTGAGTGCGGCGTTGCTCTTATCCAGCTGTTCGCGGGCAACAAGGGCATTGGCGACATCGCGGAAGGCGTTTTGTACGGCAGCTTCATAAGCGATGACGGAGGCTTCCTTGCGCAATTTGGCCACATCGAGATTGGCTTTGTTGCTGCCCCAGTTGAAGATGGGGATGTTAACTGCGGGGGCAAACGCCCATGTGCCGTTGCCGCCTTTAAACAAGCCGCTCAGCTCTGTGGAACCTGTGCCGACGGTACCTGTCAGGCTGATGCTGGGGAAGAATGCGGCACGGGCGGCACCAATATTGGCGTTGGCCTGTTTGAGGTTGAATTCGGCGGCGCGCACATCGGGCCGGTTGAGCATGACTTCCGAACTCAGGCCTGCGGGCAGGCGGCTGATTTTGAACTGTTTGGCCAGCGGCAGGCCTGCGGGCAGGCTGTCGGGGACAGGCTGGTTAATCAAAACGGCCAATGCGTTGCGCGCCTGCTCTTTGCCCTGTACCGCGCTTTCGTAATCGGCTTTGGCCGACTGAATCAGGGCTTCCTGCTGGCGCAGATCAATGGCGGAAACCACGCCCGCTTTGTGTTTGAGCCGGGTCAGGCTGTAGGTTTTCTCGCGCGATTTCAAAACGCGCTGGGCAAGTGCCATCTGCTCTTCGGCATAGCGTTCGTTGAAATAGGCTTTGGCCACCGTCGCCACCAGCGTGAGGTGGGCGGCATCGCGTGCGGCCGCGCTGCTGAAATAGCTTTGCAGGGCGGCCTGGCTGTTGCTGCGTACCCTGCCGAACAGGTCGAGTTCGTAGGCGGTTACGCCCAAGCCGACCGTATAGGCGGAGCTGATGCCGGAACGGCCGGTCATGCTCAAATCAGCGGCGGAACGCGAACGGCTGCCTGTGGCGCTGGCGTTCACGTCGGGCAGCAGGTCGTTGCGGGCGATCATGTACTGTTTGCGCACGATTTCGCTGTTGACCGCGGCGGTGCGCAGGTCGGTGTTGCGCTTGAGCGCGATTTCAATCAGGCTGTGCAGGCGCGGGTCGGCAAAATAGTCTTCCCAACCGAGCGATGCGGCCTGGATGCCGTTGGCGGCATTGTCGTATTTGAAGTTTTGCGCCACATCCACCTGCGGCTGCCGGTATTTGGGAATCATGGTACAGGCCGACAGTACTGCGGCTGCGGCAATTGCGCTGAACGCGGTTTTGAATTTCAGGATGCTCATATCGTTCCTTCTGTTTTTTGTTTTCAGACGGCCTATAACAGGATGCCGTCTGAAAACGGTATTGTTCCAATGCAACGGGGTTGGCCGGAAGCGGTTTCAGACGGCCTGCGAAAGGCCGACTGAACATACCGTCAGTATTTCCTGTCCGGGCCGTCTTCCAAGTCTTCGTAGTGCACTTCGTTGTCGTCGACCATTGCGCCCGCTTCGGCGGCGTGCGCCACGGCCATTTCATGCTCGTGCGCGGTTTCCTTGAAGAACTTGCGCACTACCACATAAAACACCGGCACAAGGAATACGGCCAAAACCGTACCGATCAGCATGCCCCACAACACGGTTGTGCCGATGGCGCGCTGGCTGGCCGAACTTGCGCCCGATGCAAAATACAGCGGCACCACACCCAAGATAAAGGCAAACGAAGTCATGATAATCGGACGGAAACGCAGATGCGCCGCAGCCAAGGCCGCCTGAAGCGCGGTTTTGCCCTGCGCCTGCAGGTCTTTGGCGAACTCGATAATCAGAATGGCGTTTTTCGCGCTCAAACCGATGACCGTAATCAGGCCGACCTGGAAGTAGATGTCGTTGAGGTATTGCGCACCTTTCATCGCCTGTGGGGGCATCACGCCGGCCTTAACCAAGCCTGACTGCATCAGGAAATCGAACAGGTTGCGCCCGTTCACACCCCACACGACGCCCAAGAAGCCCAACGGCACCACCAAAATCACGGCCAAAGGAATCGACCAGCTTTCGTACAACGCGGCCAACACCAAGAACACCGCCAGAATGGCCAAACCGTACAGCACATAGGTCTGCGAACTGCCCTTGGCTTCTTCGCGCGACTGGCCGCCCCATTCGAGACTGTAACCGCCGCCCAATTCATCAACCATCCGCTGCACTTCGTCCATCACTTCGCCGGAAGAATAACCTTCCGCAGCCGCACCGCTGATCTGCATGGCGGGATAGCCGTTGAAACGCACACTTTGTTCCATGCCGGTCTGCCAAGTGGCGGTGGCAACGGTGGAAAGCGGTACGGCCATGCCGCTGCTGTTGTTGACGGTCAACGCCAAAATATCGGCAGGCTGCATACGCGCGGCGGCATCTGCCTGAACAATCACGCGTTGCAGACGGCCGTTGTTGGGAAAGTCGTTGATGTAGGAAGAACCCAAGGCCGTAGCGAGTACGGTACGGATGCTGGAGAAATCAATCCCTTGTGCGGCGGCGGCCTGACGGTTGATGTCGATTTTGAGCTGCGGCGCATCTTCCAAACCGGACGCACGCACATTGCTGGCATCGAACATCGGGTTTTTGCGCATTTTATCAATCAGCTCGTTGCGTTTGGCCAGCAATGCTTCGTGGCCGCTGTTGTTACGGTCTTGCAGATACATTTCAAAACCGTTGCTGGTACCCAGTTCCATAATGGCCGGTGGGTTCATTACGATGGCGAAACCGTCGCGCACGCTGCCCATCAACGCACCGGTCAGTTTGCCGGCCACCGATGCCGCATCACTGCCGCCTTCTCCACGCTCAGACCAGTCTTTCAGGGTAATGAAGCCGAAACCCATGTTCTGACCCGAACCCGCAAAGCTGAAACCGGATACGCCCAGGAAGTTTTCCACTTCCGGCATAGAAGTAATGACTTTATTGGCGATTTCCAAAGTGGCATCCGTACGCTCTTTGGTGGCGCCGGAAGGCAGTTGCACCATCATCATCAGGCTGCCTTGGTCTTCGGTAGGCAGGAACGACTTGGGCACGTTGACATACAGAACGCCCGCTACGCCGATCAGCGCAACATACACCACCATCATGCGCCCCGCCCTTTTCAGAAACTTGGCCACCCAGCCTTCGTAGCGGTGCGTGGTGCGGGTAAATTTGCGGTTGAACCAGCCGAAGAAACCTTTTTTCTCTTCGTGGTGACCTTTGGGAATCGGTTTGAGCATCGTCGCGCACAAAGCAGGCGTGAGCGACAATGCCAAGAATGCCGAAAACGCAATCGCAATCGCCATGGTAACGGCAAACTGGTAGTAGATTTTACCGGTAGCGCCGGTAAACATCGCCAGCGGCACGAACACCGAAATCAGCACGGCGGTAATACCGATAACCGCACCGGAAATCTGCCCCATCGCCTTTTTGGTGGCTTCGCGCGGCGGCAGGCCTTCGTGCGCCATAATGCGCTCGACGTTTTCCACCACCACAATCGCATCGTCCACCACGATGCCGATGACCAATACCATCGCAAACATGGTCAGCACGTTAATCGACATACCGAGGAAATAAATCGAGGCGAACGCACCCAACAGCGAAATCGGCACGACAATCGTCGGAATCAGCGTATAGCGGATGTTTTGCAGGAAAACGAACATCACGATAAATACCAGCACAATCGCTTCGACCAGCGTGTGTATCACTTTTTCAATCGAAATATCGACGAATTTGGACGTATCGTAAGGCACGGTCCATTTCACATCGTTGGGGAAGTATTTTTCCAACTGCTCCATCCGCTCGCGCACGGCGGCGGCCGTTGCCGTCGCATTGCCGTCGTTGGACAGCATAACCGCCATACCCACGGCGGCTTTGCCGTTGAGTTTGGTCGAAGCTTCATAACTCTGGCTGCCCAATTCGATACGGGCGACGTCGCGCAGGTACACGTTGGAGCCGTCGGTATTGGAGCGCAGGATGATGTTGCCGAATTCCTCAGGCTTGCTCATCTGGCCTTGCGCCACAATGGTGGCGGCAATGGTCTGCCCCTGCACCGCAGGCAGTTCGCCCATCGTACCGACCGAAAGCTGGGCGTTTTGGCTGCTAATGGCCGCCGAAACGTCTGCAAACGACAGATTGAAGTTTTGCAGTTTTTTCGGATCCACCCACACCCGCATGGCCCGTTGCGAGCCGAACAGGCGTGCCTCGCCCACCCCGTCGATACGCTGGACTTCCGGCTTGATGTTGCGCTCGATGTAGTCGGCGATTTCTTCGGTCGACATCGTGTCCGACGACAGCATCAGCACCATCAGGAAGTTGGAACGCGATTTCGCCACGTTGACACCGTTCTGCTGAACGGTGGCCGGCAGTTGGGCTTCCACCTCGGCCAGCTTGTTCTGCACCTCCACCTGTGCGAAATCCTCGTCGGTTTCAGGCGTAAAGGTAATGGTAACGGTACCGCTGCCGTTGGCGGTGGCATTGGTGGAAATATAGTCGATGCCCTCTACCCCGTTCATATTGCGCTCGATAACCGACAGCACGCTGTCTTCCATCACCTGCGCCGATGCGCCGGGATAGCTGGCGGTCAGGCGGATAGTGGGCGCGCCCACTGCCGGATACTGCGATACGGGCAGGCTGCGGATGCCGAACACACCCGCCAAAATGATAAAGATGGCGATCACCCACGCAAAAATCGGGCGGTCGATAAAAAACTTAGCCATTAGACGTGTCCTTCGTTATTTCTTCTCAGAAGCGGCCTGCGCTGCTGCCGGTGCGGACGAAGCCTTGCCGGCAGGCTGACCTTGGGCCGGCGCACCGCCTGAGGCCGCCTTCGCAGGCGGCGTCCATTCTTTCGGCGTTACCTTTTTCGCGCCCTGCTGCATCATCATGCCGGCGATGGTCGCACCGTCGGCCACCACTTTATCGCCGTCTTTAAGGCCGTCTGAAATAATCCAGTTGCTGCCCTGCTGTTGGGCAACCGTAACCGTACGCGGTTCCATGCCTCCCTGAGCGTTCACAATCATGACCGTATCCTGTTTGCCACGCGTTACCGCCTGCTGCGGCACCACAAAGGCATTGGGAATCTGCGCCTGGTTAATCAAAACGCGCACATACAGGCCGGGCATCAGCACGTTGCCTTCGTTGGGAATCGACGCGCGCAGGGTAATCTGGCCGGTATTTTCGTTAACCGTCGGATCGGCAAACAACAGACGGCCTTTCTGGCCGTATGTCGAACCGTCTTCAAATTTAATGTCCACTTCGATGCCGCCGTTCACCGCCTGCAACTTGCCGTCGGCAATATTCTGGCGCAGCTTCATCACTTCGGTGGCCGACTGGGTAACGTTCACATACATCGGATTGGTTTGGCGGATGGTGGCGAGTTTGGTGGTGTCGCCCGCGTTCAAAAGCGTGCCTTCCGACACCAGCGACTGGCCGATAAAGCCGGAAATCGGCGCAACGATGCGCGAACGGCCCAAACTGATCTGCGCCGACTTAATCGCGGCATTGGCCGCTTTCACGCTTGCATCGGCGGAACGTTTCGCCGTAACGGCCGCATCGTATTCCTGCTTGCTGATGGCATCGGCCTCAACCAGCGGACGGTAACGCGACACATCCGCCGCGGCTTTGGCCTGCGAAGCCTGCGCCGTGGCCAGTTGCGCGCGCGCGCTTTCCAGATTTGCGGCATAAGTGGAATTGTCGAGTTGGTAGAGCGGCTGTCCGGCGCGCACATAGCTGCCTTCTTCAAACAGACGTTTCTGAATGATGCCGCCGACCTGCGCACGCACGTCGGCGGTACGGTTAGACTCCAAACGGCCGGGCAGCTCGGTGGTAACCGACACCGTTTCAGGGTGCACCGTTACCACACCCACTACCGGAGCGGGCGGCTTCTGGCCGTTTTGCGCCACCGCCCCTTTGCCGCCTTTGGCATCTTTTTCCGAACCGCCGCCGCAAGCCGCCAAAGCCAGTGCGGTTGCAGCCGCCAGCGCGGCCAAACGCAGTTTGTCAGAAATGTGGAGAACCATCGTTATTCCTTATCTATAAAAATCTTTTTGAAATCAATGTAAAAACCATTTTGGAAACGGCGGCAAAAATTCGGAAGGCCGTCTGAAAAACACCGTATATACGGCGGAAAACACCTGCTTCGCAATCCTTGCGCCAAACCGGTTTTCCCGTACATTTTCAGACGGCCTGCACTGGCAGGCTGCTGCCGAATCCGCCTCTCCCCAAAACCAAACAGCACGGCGGAATACTGCTTCCGGACACGGACGCCGACAACGGCACGAAAACAAAACCGCCTGCAGGCAATCCCGCCGAACCGGCAATCAGAACCGCTGTCCTAAACAAAGCGGAAACCCGTTTCATGCTGTTGCCGCACGCCCGCAGTCCGGCGTATTCCGTCAGCCGTGCAGGAGTGGGATGGGAACGGCGGGACACAAAGTGTTGGAAAACCGCGTTCCGTTTGCCGCGCATTATACATACATTCTTGCATGTTCGGCCATTATTTTTTATACTACGCGCTATTCCGACAAACACAAACCACTGTTTTATTATGAGAAAAACCAAAGTAGAAGCCTTAAAAACCCGCGAACACCTGATGCTGGCGGCACTCGACACTTTCCATAAAAAAGGCGTCGCCCGCACTTCGCTCAACGAAATCGCCCAAAACGCAGGCGTTACCCGCGGTGCGCTCTACTGGCATTTCAAAAACAAAGAAGACCTGTTCGAAGCCCTGTTCCAACGCATCTGCAACGACATCGACTCGTGCATGGCCGAAGACTTGTCCAACGAAGCCGACAACGTTTGGGAAAGTTTCCGCATGAGTCTGATGAAACTCTTTCTCCGCGTCGAAAGCAACAGCCTGCACAATAAGTTTTACAACATCCTTTACCGGAAATGCGAGCATACCGAGCAAAACGAAGCCATCATCTCCATCATGAGCAAATACCAAACGCTCTGGAACGAAAAGCTGCACGACATCTTGAACGACTGCATCGCCCAGCATTCGCTCGATCCCGCGCTCGACATCGACGCGGCATCCGTTTACATCAAGGCCAACATTACCGGCCTGCAATACCAGTGGCTTAACGCGCCCTACTCCTTTGAACTCAACCAAATGGCCGCCCGCATCATCCCGATGATGCTCGACAATCTGAAAAACAGCCCCATGCTGCGCAAAGTGCCGTAGAAGTTTTCCGTCTGGCAAAAGGCCGTCTGAAAAACGTTTTCAGACGGCCTTAACTGTTTTTGAGAAAGGCTGTGCGGATATTGTGTCAACGGCATACGGAACAGACTAAGACGGAATTCTCCGAGTTCCGTCATCCCCATGCAGGCGGGAATTCACATTTGGAATCCGGTATCTTTTTTAAACAATCACTGACGAACATGAACGCCGGATTCCCGCCTGCGCGGAAATAACGGCCATAGGGATCGCCGTGCAAACCAATGCTCTGCGCAAACACAGCCGATGACAAACAGCCAAGTATTAACACTCACATATGCCGAAACACGCTTGCCAACGAAAAGGCCGTCTGAAAAATGTTTTCAGACGGCCTGCAACGGTTTGCAGCCCTTACCAGTTTACCCTGACCGCTCTGTTGCCGAGCAGCGCTTCCAGACTGTGGAACAGTTCTTCCCCGGCGGTTACCGTCCATTTCGGAGAAACCCGCAAATCGCCGGAAGCGGCATCGTTGCTGTACGACAGGCGGATGGGGATATGTGCGGTATCGGGCAGGCAGTGGCTGCGGAGCAGTTCGGCAAGACGTGTAATGTCGTGTTCGGGACGCAGCAGCAGGCCCAGGCTTCTGGCGTAGCGGCCGCGGGCGGTTTGCAGGGTCATGACCTGATTGGCCATGATGCGGAGCGCGTCGCCGCCATTGTAATCGTCGCGGCTGATTTTGGATTCGATAATCAGCACTTGGTCGGCTTTGAGATAGGCTGCGCACTCTTCGAGCGTCTGCCCCGTTACCATGACTTCGGCGGTACCGCTTTGGTCTTCGAGGGTAACGAACGCGATTTTGCCGCGCTTGCCCATCATGGTGCGTACGGCCGTGGCGAAACCGGCCACGCGCACGTTGTCCTGCGGTTTCAGACGGCCCAAGCGCGTGGGGGCGATTTGGCGAACTTCGGCGGCATACGGGCCGAAGGGATGGCCGGACAGGTAGAAACCGATAACGGTTTTTTCCTGTGCGAGTTTTTCCGACTCGCTCCATTCGGGAATTTCCTGCAATTCTATGGGTTCGATGGCATCGTCCATCATATCGAACAGGCCGCCCTGGTTGGCGTTGGCGTTTTTCTGGTCGGCATTGGACATGGCCAAATCGATGTTGCCCATGAGTTTGGCACGGTTGGGTTCGATGCTGTCGAACGCGCCGCCGAGGATAAGGGCTTCCAAGGTGCGGCGGTTGGCGTGTTCTTTGCCGACGCGTTCGCAGAAGTCGAGCAGTCCCGTGAATTTTCCTCCGCTTTCGCGCGCGGCGACGACGGCTTCGACCGCGCCTTCGCCCGTGCCTTTAATCGCGCCGAGGGCATAGCGGATTTTCATGTCGGCATAGGGCGTGAAACGGTAGTCGGATTCGTTGACGTCGGGCGGCAGGAAGGTGATGCCGTTGGCGCGGGCATCGTCGTAGAAATGCTTGAGCTGGTCGGTATTGTCCAATTCCGACGACATGGTGGCGGCCATGAATTCGGCGGGATAGTGGGCTTTGAGCCATGCCGTCTGATAGGAAATCAGCGCGTAGGCTGCGGCGTGGGATTTGTTGAAACCGTAGCCCGCGAATTTTTCCATATAGTCGAAAATTTCGTCGGCTTTCGCACGCAGAATATCTTGTTTGGCCGCACCTTCGGCAAAGATGCTGCGGTGTTTGACCATTTCTTCGGGCTTTTTCTTGCCCATCGCGCGGCGCAGCAAGTCCGCACCGCCGAGCGAATAGCCGCCGATAATCTGTGCGGCCTGCATCACCTGTTCCTGATAAACCATGATGCCGTAGGTCGGTTCGAGCACCGATTCCAGCAGGGGATGAATGTATTCGAACTTGCCGCCTTTCATGCGGGCGACAAAGTCGGGAATGTTGTCCATCGGGCCGGGACGGTAAAGCGACACAAAAGCAATCAGCTCTTCAAACTTGGTGGTGTGCGCCGTTTTCAGCATTTTTTTCATGCCGGTCGATTCGAACTGGAAGACAGCGGTGGTGTTGGCATCACGGAAAATCTGATAGGCGGCTTGGTCGTCGAGCGGAATTTTACCGACATCCACATTCTCGCCGCGCGTTTCTTTGATGAAATTCTGCGCCATTTCGATGATGGTTAAGTTGCGCAGACCCAAAAAGTCGAATTTCACCAAGCCCACGTCTTCCACGTCGCCTTTGTCGTACATCGACACGGGCGACGAGGATTCGTCGGCCTGATACACGGGGCTGAAATCGGAAATTTTTCCCGGCGCAATCAAGACGCCGCCCGCGTGCATACCCAAACCGCGCGTCAGGTCTTCCAGTTTTTTGGCCAGCTCCATCAATTCGTGCGCTTCTTCCGCATCGAGCAAGGCTTTGATTTCCGGCTCCATTTCCATCGCCTGTTCGAGGCTGACGGGACGGTTGGCCTCCAACGGTACGAGCTTCGACAAACGGTCGCACAGACCGAACGGCAGCTCCAGCACGCGGCCTACGTCGCGTATCACCGCTTTGGACGACATCGTGCCGAAAGTAACAATCTGGCTGACCGCCTCGGCACCGTATTTTTCGCGCACATATTCAATCACGCGGCCGCGGTTGCTCTGGCAGAAATCGATGTCGAAGTCGGGCATCGACACACGCTCGGGGTTTAGGAAACGCTCGAACAGCAGCGCGTATTTCAACGGATCAAGATCGGTAATCTTCAGGGAATAGGCCACCAGCGAACCTGCGCCCGAACCGCGCCCCGGCCCGACGGGGCAGCCGTTGTTTTTCGCCCAGTTGATGAAGTCCTGCACGATCAGGAAATAGCCCGGAAAACCCATCTGGATGATGATGCCCAGCTCGAAATCCAGCCGCTCCTGATACTCGGGCATTTTTTCCGCCCGCTCCGCTTCATCGGGATAAAGCTGCGCCATGCGCTCCTGCAAGCCCTCGTTGGCAAGCTGCGTCAGGTAGTCGTCGAGACTCATGCCGTCGGGCGTGGGGAACTGCGGCAGGAAATTTTTGCCCAAAGTCAGCGTCAGGTTGCACCGCTTCGCGATTTCCACCGTATTTTCCAGCGCCTCGGGAATATCGGCGAAGCGGTCGGCCATCACGTCGGGCGAAACAAAAAACTGCCCGCGCGCAAAATCGCGTGGGCGTTTTTTGTCCGACAGCACCCAGCCGCCGGCAATGCACACCCGCGCTTCGTGGGCTTCGAAATCATCACGGTTGATAAACTGGGTCGGGTGCGTCGCCACCACCGGCAAATCCAGTTCCTGCGCCAGCTTCACGCTGCCCTGCACCGCCGTTTCCCACTGCGGCCGCTCTTCCGGCAGCCGTTGCAGTTCCAGATAAAACGCATCGGGAAACCACGCAGCGTATTTCCGCGCCGCCGCTTTTGCCGCATTGTCGTGGCCGTTCATCAGGTTCACGCCCACTTCGCCCAAATGCGCCCCGCTCAGGCAGATTAAGCCGCTGTTGTCGCCGTCTGAAAGCCATTCCTGATTCAGCTCGGCATGGTGCACATTGCGGTCTTTGCCCACATAAGCCGCCGTCAGCAGCTCGCTCAGGCGCAGGTAGCCCTTGTTGTTTTTCACCAGCAGCATCGCGCGGAACGGCTTTTCCGGCGTATCGGGATTCGCAATCCAAACATCCGCCCCCATCACAGGCTTGATGCCCGCGCTGCGGCAGGCTTTGTAGAATTTCACCAGCCCGAACTCGTTCATCAAATCACTGATGCCCAACGCGGGCAAGCCGTATTCAGCCGCTTTGGAAACGAGCTTTTTAATCCGCACCATGCCGTCGGTAATCGAAAATTCGGTGTGTACGCGTAAGGGGATGTAGGTCGGTTGGAGCATGGAAATCTTAATCGGGCAGTCAAACTTGAAGGGGATATTGTAGCAGGGTTTGAAACATCAAAGGCCGTCTGAAAATTTCAGACGGCCTTTTTGCACGACAGGGTTCCTATTCGGGTTTCGCGCAATAAAACGAATACAGCAGTTCAATCATTTTGCCCACGCGTTCGTCGGCAATATAGTAGAGCCGCTCGCGATGGTTGACTTCGCAGGCAACCAGTCCGGCCTCGCGCAACACGGCCAACTGGCTCGACATCGCGGCCTGCGGCAAACCCGTGATTTGCGCCAACTCGGTTACATTGCGGCGTTGTTCGTGCAGGTTGCACAATACCGCCAGACGGTTGGGATTGGCCAGCAGTTTCAAAAAATCGGCGGCTTCGGCATAAGGCGGGGCTTCGTCATTCATCGTAAGATTCAGTTAAAAATACCGTTGTACATTTTATCACATCGCCCCGCTGCATCAGCCTGATTTTGCCGTCTGCCGCAGCGCCTGATTCCACGGCATAAGCAGAAGCAGCCGCGCCATGCCGCAAAAGCCCGTCATCCCCGCAGTCAGCAACCCTGCACCCACCATACCGCACAAAAGATAAAACCACGGCGACACCAGCCAGCCGCCCAATGCGCCCGCCAACGCCGTCGCACCTGCAATCATCTGCACTTGGCGCATTAAATCCAAAGGCTGTTTGCGGTCGACTACGGTTGCGAAACCTTCCGCTTTCCAACCCTGTATGCCCTGTTCCATGATGTACGCTTCTTTTCCGTGTGCGGCCTGTTCCAGCAAATCGCAGTTTTGCGCCGTGCGCACACCCGATTGGCAATGGAACACCAACACATCTGCGGCCACCGTCTCCGGTAGCAGGCCTTGCGGACGTATCTGCGCAAGCGGCAGGTTAACCGCACCGTCGATGTGTTCGCGCCGGTATTCGTCAGGGTCGCGCACGTCCAACAAAACCGCGCCGGCGGCCAGTTTCTGCTTCACTTCCTTGGCACGAATGGTCTGAATCTTCATCGGTTTCACCTTATTCCGTTTTCAGACGGCCTTATTATTTGCGCGCGCAGGTACTGACACCGAGCAGGCTGTAGAGACCGCAAAACGAGAATACGCCCGTTGCCAAAGGCAGAATGCCCAGCCAGCCCCACCAGCCGATTGCGCCCGTGGCTGCGGCGATGATTAAAGCCAAGCCCAAAATAATGCGGATTGCGCGGTCCAAACCGCCGACATTGCGTTTCATATTCCACTCCTTTAATATTAAAATTTTTACATGTATTAAAAATATAATATTACAACAGGTTTATGTCAAGGCGTCTGAAACGTTCAGCCGGAATTTTCCGTTGCGATGCCCTTTCATTCAGACGGCCTGTGCTACAATCCGGTCGTCTGAAAACAGGAAAATAACAAGATGGAAGCCACGGTTTACTTGGAAGACAACGAATACATCGCCCTGTGCGATTTGCTGAAGCTGGCCGGACTCGCCGACAGCGGCGGACAGGCCAAAGCCGCGATTGCTGCCGGACAGGTGTTGCGCAACGGCTCGGCCGAAACCCGCAAAACCGCCAAAATACGCGGCGGCGAAGTGATTGAATACAACGGCGCCGTATTGGAAATTGCCGATGGCTACGACCCCGATGAACCGTCCTGACAGGCCGTCTGAAAGCAACTCGGACGAACCGCTGCTTCCCGAACCCGTCCGCCCTGAAAGCTGGGAATGCTGCGGCAGCGACTGCGGCGATGCCTGCATCCAAACCCTCTATTGGCAGGAAAAAGCCGCCTACGATGCACAGCAAAAACGGCTGAACGCACGTTCAGACAGCCTTGAAAACCCCGATGCCGTCTGAAGAACGCAGTCCGGAAACACAGCCGACATTCCCGATCTCACGATAATCCGCAACCTTGCCCGGGCAACTGCCGCCTAACAACCCAACGCCGATTCCCGGCATGGAAGCAAGATCGGGAAAGCGGGCATACTGCAAAGTCATCCCCCTCCCCGCATCATTCCGCTCTCCCCGCAAAACATTCAGGCCGTCTGAAAACTTTTTCAGACGGCCTTTGAAAGACAAATATGATAGACCTGCACTGCCATTCCACCGTTTCAGACGGCGCGTTAAACCCCGCCGAAGTCGTGCGCCTGGCCCATGCAAACGGCTGCACCATGCTCGCGCTGACCGACCACGACCACACCGGCGGGATTGCCGAAGCCCGCAGCGAAGCTGCCAAACTCGGCATCCGCCTGATTAACGGCGTGGAAATCTCGGTAACATGGCGCAAAGGCACGATTCATGTGGTCGGGCTGGATTTCGACGAAACCGACCAACCGCTGCAAAACCTGTTGGCCGAAGTGCGGCAAGGCCGTCTGAACAGGCTGGAAACGATTGCCGCCAAGCTGGAAAAGAAAGGCATCGTTGGCGCATACGAAGGTGCGCTTGCGCTGGCCGCCAACAAAGAAATGGTGTCGCGCACCCACGTTGCCGAATTTCTGATCAGCAGCGGCCACGTCAAAAACAAAGCGCAGGCGTTTGCCAAATATCTCGGCGACGGTAAGCCTTGTTCCGTGCCTCACCAATGGACGGATTTGGCTTCGTGCGTGAATGCGATCAAAGGCGCGGGCGGACTGGCGGTCATCGCCCATCCGATGCGCTACGGCTTTTCCGCCACCGCCAAACGCAATCTGTTTGAAGAGTTCAAAGCCTTGGGCGGCGACGGCATCGAAGTGCACAGCGGCACCACCGACAAAAACGACCGTCTCAACTACGCGCTGCTCGCCCAACGTTACGGCCTGCTGGCAAGTTGCGGCAGCGATTTCCACCGCACGGGCGATTACAGCGGCGGCATACTCGGTGCATGTCCCGAACTGCCCGAAATCTGCAAACCGGTTTGGGAATGTTTTAAGGCCGTCTGAAAAATTGTTCAGACGGCTCAGCCTTTGCATGATTGCTACCGGTTTTAGGAGCAGCAAAAGGGCTGCCTCTATGCAGCAGCCCTGTCTGCTGATCGGTTTTAAAACACAGCATTCAAAATCAGATAGCACACCACCGACAACACCGCAGCGGCAGGCAGGGTAATCACCCAAGCCAAGCCGATGGGTTTCATTAACGCCCAATTGGCATTGCGGTTGACCAAGCCGATACCGAGTATGGCACCGACCAAAATATGGGTACTGGAAACGGGCAGGCCGATAAGCGAAGCGCCCATCACGACCGCGGCGGCGGAAAGTTCTGCGGAAAAACCCGACGACGGGTGCATTTCGGCCAAGCTGGTACCGACGGTTTTAATCACTTCCTTACCGATAAACCACAAACCGACAATCAGGGCCACGCCGAACGTGAGCATGGCGACGGGCGGCACGGCGTTCTGGCTGCCCACATCGCCGGTACGCAAAACATCCATAATGGCAGAGAAAGGGCCGATAGCGTTGGCAATGTCGTTGGCACCGTGGCTGAACGCGAAGCCGCAGGCGGTAAACACCTGCATCCAACTGAAAATCTGGAAAGTGGATTTTTCAAGGTCTTTGCGTTTGAGGCTTTTGGCGAACACGAACGTTGCCGTCCAGATTGCCGCACCAATCATAAAGATGGTCAGAAAACTGTTGACGTTGCTCATGCCCAAATGCAGGTTTTTCAGGCCTTTGAAAATCAGCATGGCCGCAATCATCATACCGCCGATGGCGGCGATAAACGGCACCCAAGAATGCAGGGCTTTGTAGGAATCGACGCCCTGCTTGCGGTTGTCGATTTCGTAAAGGCCTTTGTAATAGCTCGATTCGAGTTCTTCAGGGTCGAAATCCGGCTCGTTGTAGATCTGCGCATCTTTGGCCATCGCGGTGGCGCAGGCGATTTTTCCGGCTTCGTCGAGACTTTCGAAATACAGGCGGTGTTTTTCCTTATAGGCTTTTTTCTCCTGCTTGAGACCGCGCACGGTTTCGTCGGCCCAAGCATTGTAGTCCAGCACGTTTTTCTTAATCTGGCTGAACACGATATACGAAACCAACCCGCCCAACACGGGCGACAGCACCCATGATGCGGCGATTTCGCCCATTTTGTCCCATTTCACCAGCGAAAAGGTTTCGCCGCCGTTCATAAAGCCGACGCACAGCGCGCTGCCGACCATGCCGCCGATGATGGCGTGGGTGGTGGAAACGGGCAGGCCTTTTTTGGTGGCGAACATCAGCCAAAGCGCGGCAGCCAGCAGCGCCGACATCATGATATAGACAAACTGCATCGGCTCAAGGTGCATTTCGTTCAAATCAATGATGCCTTTGCGGATGGTGTCGGTTACTTCGCCGCCCGCAATCACCGCGCCGCTCACTTCGAACACGGCCGCAATCATCAGCGCCTGCGGAACGGTCAGCGTTCCCGAACCGACGCTGGTGCCGAAAGAGTTGGCGACATCATTGCCGCCAATATTGAAAGCCATGAAAATGCCGAACAGCGTGGCCAGGAGAAACAGGACGGAATGGTTGTTTTGGGTGTATCCCAAGCCCCAAAAGACGAAATAACCCGACATACCGATAAGCAGCGCGGCAAACATGATATTGATGGTTTTCATGTTGGCTGCCGACTTGTTTTTTTGAACCATTACGGCTTCCTTGAATGGATGGGAGTGGACGGCCGTATTATAATGGGGATAAAGGCCGTCTGAAAGCAAATTCAGACGGCCTTTATCCCACCCTGCCCCAACAAGACCGATTTCACAAACAAAATCAAAATATTGCATTTATTTTCAAGGAAAAAATACACGGCCGCGCACTTCGTTTCCTGCCGTTCCCCTGCCGGCAGTCCTGCCATACGGATTTGGCACGGCGCTTCTTTTTCTTTTACAATCCCCAAGCACACTCGGGATGACAGCCGCCCCAAGCGGCCAAAAACCTGCCAGCCATAATAAAAATATTATCTTGAAAACAATATCTTACCTACCCAAGCAAAGAAAGAAGGAATTTATGCGACTGCCAACTGCCGCCCTGCTCCTGTCGGTTCCTGCGTTTGCCCAAGCCGCCGATTTCAACGGTGCGGAACTCAGCCCGCTCTGGGGTATTCCGTTTGCCCTGATTTTATTGTCCATCGCCACGGGTCCTTTGTTTTTTCCCAGAATATGGCATCACCATTTCGGTAAAATCACCGCCGTTTGGACGCTGCTGTTCCTGATTCCGTTTACGGCGACATTCGGCGCAAACACAGGCATCCACACCGTCGCCCATGCGCTGGTAGGCGAATACATTCCGTTCATCCTGCTGCTTTTGGCCCTGTACACCATTTCCGGCGGGATTTTGGTATGGGGCAACCTGCACGGCAGCCCGAAACTCAACACTTCTCTGCTGGCCATCGGTACGGTATTGGCCTCGTTCATGGGTACGACCGGTGCCGCGATGCTGCTTATCCGCCCGCTGCTCAAAGCCAACGACAACCGCAAACACCGCGTGCATGTGGTCGTATTCTTTATTTTTCTCGTTGCCAACATCGGCGGCGGCCTGACTCCCTTGGGCGATCCGCCGCTGTTTCTCGGCTTTTTGAAAGGTGTGGACTTTATGTGGACAGTGCAGCATATGCTGCCGCCCGTGGTGCTCAGTTCCGTTATCCTGCTGACCATTTTCTACTTTCTCGACCGCCATTTCTTTTCTAAAGAAGACGAAATCGAAGCCTATGACCCCTCGCCCGACAGCAAACTGCAAATCCACGGCAAATGGAACCTGCTGCTGCTGGCCGGCGTGGTGGGGGCGGTACTGATGTCGGGTATTTGGAAACCCGACCATCCGGGCTTCGATGTTTTGGGTACGCCCTACGCGCTGCAAAACCTGATGCGCGACATCATCCTGATTGTGCTGACCGTCGGTTCGCTGCTGATTACGCCGCAACAGGTGCGTGCGGGCAACGAATTCAACTGGGAGCCGATTCTCGAAGTCGGCAAACTGTTTCTGGGTATCTTTATTACCATCGCGCCCGTTCTAGCCATCCTTCAGGCCGGCGAAAAAGGCGCGTTCAGCCCGCTGATTGCCATGGTGCACGATTCCGCAGGCAATCCGGTCAACACCATGTATTTCTGGATGACCGGCCTGCTGTCGGCCTTCTTGGACAACGCTCCGACCTATCTCGTTTTCTTCAACATGGCAGGTGGCGATGCGCAATCGCTGATGACCGGCCCGCTGTTCCACACCCTTTTGGCCGTATCGATGGGTTCGGTATTCATGGGAGCCTTGAGCTACATCGGCAACGCGCCCAACTTTATGGTAAAGGCCATCGCCGAACAGCGCAAAGTCAACATGCCCAGCTTCTTCGGCTATATGGCTTGGTCGTTCGGGATTCTCGTGCCGCTGTTCCTGCTGCACACGCTGATATTCTTCGTATGGGAAATCTTCTGACCTGCACACCCGGCAACAGGCCGTCTGAAAACCTTTCAGACGGCCTGTCTTCATTTATCCGCACGGAAACGGTACGCAGGCATTTCAAACGGCCTTCCCCACTGCACCGCTGCCGCACGGAAATAACCGTTTATCCGCCCCTCAACCTTGCCAGCACCGCAAAAAATCGCAATAATATTCAGGTTTTCCAAACCGCTTGCAAGCAAACCCTTCCAATCAAGAAAGCACGAAAAATGGCGTTAATCGTACAGAAATACGGCGGCACCTCGGTAGGATCCGCCGAACGCATCAAAAACGTCGCCAAACGTGTCGCCCAAGCCCGCGCCGAAGGACACGACGTGGTGGTGGTGGTGTCCGCCATGAGCGGCGAAACCAACCGTTTGGTCGCACTGGCGCACGAAATGCAGGACATCCCCGACCCGCGCGAACTCGACGTGGTGCTCGCCACCGGCGAACAGGTAACCATCGGCCTCTTGGCAATGGCCCTGAAAAACATCGGCGTACCCGCCAAAAGCTATACCGGCTGGCAAGTTGCGGTACAGACCGACAACGCCCATACCAAAGCCCGCATCGAAAACATCGACGGCGGCAAAATCAAATCCGACCTGGGCGAAGGCCGGGTGGTGATTGTGGCCGGTTTTCAGGGCGTTACCCCCGACGGCGAAATTTCCACGCTCGGCCGCGGCGGATCCGACACTTCCGCCGTCGCATTGGCCGCCGCGCTCGGTGCCGACGAATGCCAGATTTACACCGACGTCGACGGCGTGTACACCACCGATCCGCGCGTCGTACCCGAAGCCCGCCGTCTCGACACCATCACATTCGAAGAAATGCTCGAGCTGGCCAGCTTAGGCTCGAAAGTTCTGCAAATCCGCTCGGTGGAATTCGCCGGCAAATACAAAGTGCGCCTGCGCGTATTGAGCAGCCTTCAGGAAGGCGGCAACGGCACACTGATTACCTTTGAAGAGGACGACAACATGGAAAGAGCTGCCGTAACCGGTATCGCGTTCGACAAAAACCAAGCCCGCATCAATGTACAGGGCGTACCCGACAAACCCGGCGTTGCCTACCAGATTCTCGGTGCAGTGGCCGATGCCAACATCGAAGTCGACATGATTGTGCAGAACGTCGGCACCGAAGGCACCACCGACTTCTCCTTCACCGTCCCGCGCGTCGAATACCGTCAGGCGATGGAATTGCTGGCCAAACTGCAGGACAGCATCGGCGCAACATCGATTTCCGGCGACGATACCGTATGCAAGGTTTCCGCCGTCGGTATGGGCATGCGTTCGCACGTCGGCGTGGCTTCTAAAATCTTCCGCACGCTGGCCGAAGAAGGCATCAACATCGAGATGATTTCCACCTCCGAAATCAAAGTATCGGTTTTGATCGACGAAAAATACATGGAACTGGCCACGCGCGTACTGCACAAAGCATTCGATTTGGGCTGATGCTGCCGAAATTCCATAAAGCCGTCTGAATATTTTATTTTCAGACGGCCTGATTTTTTTCAACTATATGGAAAAACCCAAACAAAACGTTGTGAAACCGTTTTATCCTATCCGCTTTATCTCCCCGTACACAAAGGCCGAGACCTTTGCAAAAGTATCTTAAGGCCGTCTGAAAAATTCAGACGGCCCTTGTGCAGCTTACCCGCTTTTTTTGCAGACGTTGATATATGTCAAATCCGTTTGTGTACATAAAAACCGCAAAGCCATATCATACAAACCGTTACAAACCACAATATTTTTTCACACCCGTCAGGAGGCTGCCATGTCGTTCCTTTCCATCAATAAAATTCCCAACCAAGGGATTCCGATTGCCCAACAGCGCAAAATGTGGCTGCAACAGTTTTTGAAGGCTTTTTTGGTCGTATTCATCACTTATATGTGTATGTATCTGATTAGAAACAACTTCAAAGCCGCGCAACCGTTGCTCAAAGAGCAACTCGACTTTACCACCACCCAGCTCGGCTACATCGGTCTGGCTTTCAGTATTACTTACGGCTTGGGAAAAACCGCCGTGGGTTACTACATCAGCGACAAAAACACCAAAAAATCCATTTCCGTGATGCTGATCGGTTCTGCAATCTGCGTGCTGATTATGGGACTGCTGCTCAGTAATGCGGGCACGCCGATGGGGATGCTGATGGCACTTTGGGGCTTGAACGGCGTGTTTCAGGCCGCGGGCGGTCCCGCTGCCTATTCCACCATTTCCCGCTGGGCACCGCGTCAGGAACGCGGACGCTATCTGGGTTTCTGGAACATGTCGCACAACATCGGCGGTGCGGCAGCGGGCGGTTTGGCCTTGTGGGGCGCAAACATGATGTTCGGCGGCAATGTGTACGGCATGTTTATCTTCCCTGCCGTGATTGCGCTGATTGTCGGCGTCATTACCCTGTTTATCGGCAAAGACGACCCCGAAGAATTGGGCTGGAACCGCTGCGAAGAAATTTTCGGCGAGCCGGTTGAAGAAGAAAACAACAAAGCCGACGAAATGCCGATGTGGCAGGCGTTCAAGCAATTCGTGCTGCGCAACCCGTGGATTTGGATGCTGTGCGTGGCCAACGTATTCGTCTATATCGTCCGCATCGGCATCGACAACTGGGCACCGCTTTATGTAACCGAAATGCTGCATTTCAGCAAATCCGACGCGGTCAACACCATCATGTATTTCGAAATCGGCGCAGTGCTGGCCAGCATGAGCTGGGGCTACATTTCCGACCTTGTCAAAGGCCGCCGTGCCGCCGTGGCCGTATTCTGTATGGTAGCGATTTTCGGTGCCGTCTATATGTACCGCCACGCCGAAACCGTGATGATGGTCAACATCTCTCTGTTCCTGCTCGGTGCGCTGATTTTCGGCCCGCAGCTTCTCATCGGCATTTCGCTGGTAGGCTTCGTGCCCAAAAAAGGCATCAGCGTCGCCAACGGCATGACCGGCACCTTCGGCTACCTGTTCGGCGACTCGATGGCCAAAGTCGGTCTTGCCGCGATTGCCGACCCGAAAAAAGACGGCCTGAACGTATTCGGCCACAACCTGCACGGCTGGCATGATGTCTTCATCGTCTTCTACGCTGCCTTGGTACTCGGCATCATCCTGCTGGCGATTGTGGCCGTAGGCGAAGAACGGCGCATCAGAGCCGCTGCCAAACACTCTCAACAAACATAAGGCCAACCGCCGGTACAGGCCGTCTGAAAAACTTTCAGACGGCCTTTGCATTGAGAATGCTACAATCTCACCATTTCAACCGAACGGAGCAACCGACACCATGACCACCCCTGCCCTGTCCCACGTTCAAGCCGCCGCTTTCGATTTGGACGGCACACTCTGCGACTCCGTACCCGATTTGGCCGCCGCCGCCGAAGCCACGCGCGAACATCTCGGCCTGCCGCCCCTGCCTGCAAAAACCGTCGAAAGCTATGTGGGCGACGGCTTGTCCAGCCTTGTCCACCGCGTCATCACCGATTCGCGCGACGGCGAAGCCGACCCCGCAACATGGGAAAAAGGCTTCGTATTTTTCATGAACTACTACCGCAGCCACCTCAGCGACTTTACCCGCTCTTATCCCGAAACCGAAGCCGGATTGGGCCTGCTCAAATCGCTGGGCATTCCGCTGGTCGTCATCACCAACAAAAACGAAATCCTTGCCGCCGAACTGTTGAAACAACTCGGACTGGCCGACTACTTCAGCCTGATTCTCGGCGGCGACAGCCTGCCCGAAAAAAAACCCAGCCCCCTGCCGCTGCTGCACGCAGCCGAAGTCATCGGCGTGGACGCAGCCAACATGATCATGGTCGGCGATTCGCACAACGACATCCTCGCCGCCAAAGCCGCCGGTTGCCTGAGCATAGGCGTCACCTACGGCTACGGCGACATGGAACAACTCGCCCGAGACGAAGCCACCCGCCCCGACTGGATTATCCGTTCCCTGCCCGAAATCTACGAAAACCTGCAACCGCAGAAAGAAAAAGACGAATAAGCGGTACGGAACAAATTATCATCGTCCGTCCGCCAGCAACGTTCAAGGCCGTCTGAAAACCTTTCAGACGGCCTCATCCGAAAAGACATGAAACCGCAAAAATCCCTGCGCGCCCGCGCCCTCGACATCCTGTCCCGCCAAGAAACCAGCCGCGCCGCACTCAAACGCAAACTCGCCCCCCACGCCGAAAACGAAGCCGAACTCGAACAACTGCTCGACGAACTGGCCGAACGCGGCTGGCAGTCCGACGAACGCTACGCCGAAACCTACATCCACAGCAAGAGCGGACGGCACGGCGCATTGCGGCTCAAACAGGCACTTGCCCTGCAAGGCATCGGCGAAGACATCAGCGCACACTACCTGCCCGAGCGCAACAGCGAACACCTAACCGCCGCTGCCGTTTTGCGCAAAAAATTCAAAGCCCCCGCAGCCGATGCCAAAGAAAAACAGAAGCAGATGCGATTCCTGCTCTACCGCGGTTTCGACACGGAAACCGCCCTGTACGCCATGAAAACCGCATGGGAAGAAGATACCGATTCAAACGGCCTATAACCCTCCCGATACAGGGCCTTGGCCCATGTTTCTCCACAGGCCGTCTGAAAATATCTTTTTAAAATTCATACAAATAAACCGACGTTCCCGAAAAAAGATAGACATACCCGCCCGTTTTCCCTATTATGTGGCCTTTCCGCACCCGTAGCTCAGTTGGATAGAGTATCTGGCTACGAACCAGAGGGTCGGGCGTTCGAATCGCTCCGGGTGCGCCAGAAAACATTTATATTCCGCGCCCATCGTCTAGCGGTTAGGACATCGCCCTTTCACGGCGGTAACCGGGGTTCGATTCCCCGTGGGCGTGCCAGTTTTAAAAATCCCCTGAAGAGATTCAGGGGATTTTTGTTTTTGGCGTATCCGGAGCATATGCTGATTGATACGTACCGTGGATAACCACTATCCCCGCATAAACGGGCATCCATGGTTATATTTACAAACGCATGAGAATAAACCAGGTTTCCGAAATCTATAGCAAATAAACTTATTTATCGATACACACCTGAAACAGCCAATCCACATCCGTAATTCGCAGCCGATTCCTAACACCTTTAATCCAAGCCCACTTTTTCTCTATCTGATTCAGATCGGGGCTATAAGGTGGAAGC
>NZ_JBHCJY010000067.1:0-6916 GCF_041804105.1 Neisseria sp. | reverse complement strand
GGGGCCGTCTGAAATTGTGCGTGGGCGGCGGCTTCGCGTTCAGCCAGTTTGGCTTTGCGTGCCTGAGCGTCGCGTTCCTTGCGCTGACTGTGCCATTCGTAGCGTTGCCGGGCGTGGGCGGCGGCGGCAAAGCGGGGTTCGGGTTCGGTGCTGCTGCGCGAGAGCGGCAGATGGTCGGCCGCGACGGGCTGCATATGGATGCAGTCGACGGGGCAGGGGGCGACGCACAGTCTGCAGCCGGTGCATTCGTCTCGGATGACGGTGTGCATCAGTTTGGACGCGCCCATAATGGCATCGACGGGGCAGGCGCGGATGCAGGCGGTACAGCCGATGCAGGCATCTTCGTCGATCCATGCCAACGCTTTTTCCTGCACTTTGGCGGGGGCGAGCGGCGGGCGGCGGAGCAGTCCGGCAATATCGAGCATCACGGTTTCGCCGCCGGGTGCGCACAGGTTGACGGCGGCCAGGCCGTCTGAAAGGGCTTGCGCGTAGGGCAGGCAGCCTTCGTAGCCGCATTCGCGGCATTGGGTCTGCGGCAGCAGCCGGTTGATGGATTGCACGTCGGTGCTCATGGTGTGGAACGCCCAAAATCGAAAGGCGGTATTGTAACAGATTGAGCCTGCTGGAAAAATCGGTTTCAGACGGCCCGGCTGCGTCGGTTCGGCCGCAGTTGCCCGATACGGTAAGCCGTATGGCAGATGCTGTGCGGAAGACGGCGGAAGACAATTTTGGCGGTGCCGGCAAAGCCCGTATCCAACCGCTGTTTTCAGACGGCCTATATAATGGCGGTTCGACCGGTTGATTGGAATGTGAAATGGATTCGGAAACCTTATGCCCCTGCGGTTCGGGCGCAGCGTATGCCGCCTGCTGCGCACCGTTCCACCGCGACACGGCTGTGCCGCAAACGGCGGAACAACTGATGCGTTCGCGCTATTGCGCTTATGTGCTGCACGACATCGGCTACATCGTGCGCACCACCGTGCCCGCACAGCAGCCGCTGCTGGATGCGGACGGGCTGATGCGGTGGAGCCGCGAAACGGAATGGCTGGGCTTGACGGTGTTGCGCCATGTGCCGCGTATCGGCAAAGCCCATGCGCAGGTGGAATTTTCCGCCGCATTCCGCAACGGCGGTGGCGGCAGGCAGGAACACTGCGAACTGTCGGCCTTCGTGCAGACGGGCGGACGTTGGTATTTCATCGACCCGACCGTGCCGCTGCCGACGATGAAGCAGCCCTGTTTCTGCGGTTCGGATAAAAAATTCAAAGCGTGCTGCGGGCAGTTTTTCAGGTAAATTAAAAGATGGTTGGTGCGGGACGGGACGGCTTTTTGAACGGCGGTATCCCTTCCGCCATTCCCGCGCAGTCGGAAAACCGAAAAATTTCGGACTCGGATGCCGTTGAACCATACCGGTTTCTTACCGCTGAACATCCCGATTCCCGCCTGCGCGGAATAACGGGGTCGGTGATCGGCATCATGCAAATACGACCTTATTTTTCACCCCTATTTCACCAAGCGGTTTGTACGGTTACGCCGCTTTCGGGCGGCTAACCGTACCTACGGCGGCTTGTTTTTCATCCGTGTGTGAAGGTCAGCCATGGATTCCCGCCTGCGCGGGAATGACGGGGGCGGACAGTGCGGCACAAATCGATACATCGCGTAAACACAGCCATCCGAAAACATCCGAAAACATCAAAACAGGCCGTCTGAAAACTTTTCAGACGGCCTGTCCGCATTGCGCCGATTTAGGAGTAGGTACGGTTAGCCGCCCGAAAGCGGCGTAACCGTACAAACTGCTTGCAGGTGGAATCAGAAAAAAATTCTGTCACATGGCCGGGAGGCGTAACCGTAAACTGTTTGCAAGTTAAATAGGGTAACAATCAAGCCGTGTTTGGGTGATGGCTTGATAACCGCCCCCGTCATTCCTGCTCAGGCGGGAATCCGGGCGTTCGGCGGTAAGAAACCGGTATGGTTCAACGGCATCCGAGTCCGAAATTTTTCGATTTTCCGACTGAGCGGGAATGACGGGGTCGAACAGTGCGGCACAAATCGATACATCGCGTAAACACTACCGGCCGAAAACATTACAAGGCCGTCTGAAAACTTTTCAGACGGCCTGTTTTGATGAAGCCGAACCGTTTAGAGATACGGTTGAAGGGTTCGGCGCAGGATTTCCATATCGGTGATTTCGGTGATGTTGGCTTCGCCCAAGCGGTTGAGGCCGATGAAGCGCATGGTGCCGCTTTCGACTTTTTTGTCGTGCTGCATGTGGGCGATCCATTTGTCAAACGCGAATTTGGGCGGTTCTACGGGCAGGCCGGCGGCGGAAAACAGGGCGGCGAGGCGTTCGGTGTCGGCGGGTGTAATGCGGCCGAGCTGTTCGGACAGTCGGGCGGCGAGGATGCAGCCTGCGGCAACGGCTTCGCCGTGCAGCCATACGCCGTAGCCCATTTCGGCTTCGATGGCGTGGCCGAAGGTGTGGCCGAGGTTGAGCCAGGCGCGGATGCCCTGTTCGGTTTCGTCCTGCGCCACGATGTCGGCCTTCATTTTGCAGCAGCGGTACACGGCTTCGGCAAGTTTGTCGGGGTTTTGCGCCATCAGGGCGACGGTGTTTTTTTCCAGCCATTCGAGAAAGCCGGTGTCGCCGAGCGCGCCGTATTTGATAACTTCGGCCATGCCTGCGGACAGTTCGCGCGGCGGCAGGGTGTGCAGGGTGGAGAGGTCGGCGAGTACGGCGCGGGGCTGGTAGAACGCGCCGATCATGTTTTTGCCGAGCGGGTGGTTGATGGCGGTTTTGCCGCCGACCGACGAATCGACTTGGCTGAGCAGGGTGGTGGGGACTTGGATGAACGGTGCGCCGCGCTGGTAGGTGGCGGCGGCAAAACCGACCGTGTCGCCGATCACGCCGCCGCCCAGCGCAATCAGCGTGGTTTTGCGTTCGGCGCGGTTTTCGAGCAGGCCGTCGAAAATCAGGTTGAGGGTTTCCCAGTTTTTGTGGGCTTCGCCGTCGGGCAGGACGATGCTGAAATGTTCGGTACCGGCACGGTCAAGGGCCGTCTGAAAGGCTTTGAGGTAGAGCGGGGCGACGGTTTCGTTGGTGATGACGGCGGCTTTTTTGCCGAGATAGGGTTTGAGCAGGGTGTCGGCCTGTTCGATGAGTCTGCTGCCGATGAAAATCGGATAGGGAGCGGACGGGGTTTGTACGGTCAGCGTATGCATGGCGTTCTCGGATAGGGCGGGCGTAATGCCGTGTGGGTTGGCGGGGCGTATGGGAGGTATGTGGTTCGGGGGGCAGATTTTAACGGTAAAGGCCGTCTGAAAACGGTTGTTCAGACGGCCTTATCGGTTTGCGCAAGCCGCCTATTTGTTGAGTGACAGTTTTTTCAGCAGGTTTTCGACTGTTTCGCGGCTGTGGCCGGATTCGACGGTCAGGTGGGCGGTGGAGCGGTACAGGCTGTCGCGCGCGTTGTAGAGTTCCTGAAGTTTGGCCAGCGGATCGGCCACTTGCAGCAGCGGGCGGTTGGTATCGTAGCGGGTGCGCTCGAGCAGGACTTCGGGGATGCTGTGCAGATAAACCACCGTGCCGCGTTCGCGCAGCAGGCCGCGGTTTTCTTCGCGCACCACCGCGCCGCCGCCGGTGGCCAGCACGATATTGCTGTTGCCGGTCAGCTTGTCGAGCATGGCGGTTTCACGGTTGCGGAAACCCTGTTCGCCTTCCATCTCGAAGATGGTGGGGATGTTGACCCCCGTATGCTTGCAGATTTCGTGGTCGCTGTCGTAAAAGGGGCGGTTGAGGATTTGGGCAATCTGTTTGCCCAACGTGGTTTTGCCCGCGCCCATCATGCCGATAAAAATCAGGTTGCCTGCTATTTTTTCCATGAAGGCATTGTAAACGAAAAAAATCAGTTGTGTCTGTAATCTTTTTCAGACGGCCTGTGTTGATGCAAACTCATGATAAGCGGTGGTTTTGCACCGGCTTCGCACGTTTTCAGGCTCGGCCGGTAAAGCCCAAATCGGTTTCGCCCAGCCAGCGCAGCGGCAAATCCGCGCCGATAATCGAGGCTTCGATGACGTTGAATGCGAGTTGCAAAGCCTGCACGCCGTCTATGCCGATTGCGCCGAAATTCATGTCTTTGCCCGCACCGACGATGCGGTAGCGGCAATGCCATTCTTCGTGCCGGTGTTCGTACGGTTTGCCGATGAACACGTCAACCGTTTCGCTGCTGCCCGCGACTTCGAGAACGCGGTGGAGGAAGGCGGTTTCGCGGGTGAGTTTTTCGTCCATGTCGGCTTTCCTTATTTTCAGACGGCCAGGGACACCGTCTTTTGCCACTTGCGGATTTTGCTGCGGAAACGGGTAAGCAGGCCGATGCCGCTGCACGGTTTTCAGACGGCCTGTTCCGAACCCTACGCTTTTTTCCTTTTTAAAACAAGCCATAAAAAGACCAGTCCGCCTGCAAATTCGACCACCACGCTCAACACGGCCTTCATGCCCAAAACGTGTTCGAACAGTGTCTGCCCGCCCACCAGCAGCACGGCGGACG
This sequence comes from Neisseria sp., assembly GCF_041804105.1. Classification (GTDB taxonomy): domain Bacteria; phylum Pseudomonadota; class Gammaproteobacteria; order Burkholderiales; family Neisseriaceae; genus Neisseria. The sequence continues at coordinate 2,375 of NZ_JBHCJY010000067.1, read as the reverse complement.
TGAGAAACACCATCGGTAGGCGGTGGCTGTGGCGGACGGTGGGGGCGAAATGGTTGGCGAGTGCGGCGGTAAGCAGGCCGAAAAAGCTGACGGGGCCGACAGCGGCGGTGGACACGGCGGTAAGCACGGCCGTCCACAGCAGCAGCCACAGGGTGGTGCGGGTGTAGTGGATGCCGAGGTTGACGGATTGGTCGCGGCCGAGCATCAAAACGTCGAGGCGGTGGCGTTCGCGCCAGACGAACAGCGCGCTGGCGGCGAGGATGATCCCGCCGATGCCGAGAAGCTGGGTGTTGACGGTGTTGAACGATGCGAATGTGTAAGCCTGCGCCACGGCGAATTCTTCGGGGTCGATCATGCGCTGGATGAGGGTGGACAGGCTGCGGAACAGGATGCCGAAAATCACGCCGATTAAAATCATCCGCGCCAAATCGCGTCCGCCCTGCTTCATCAGTACGGCAAACAGCAGCACCGAGCCGCCCAGCATGGCGGCGATTTCGAAGCCGAATTTGCCGAGTGCGGGCAGGTGGGTGTAGCCCACGCCGCCGAGCAGGGCGACGAGCAGGGTTTGCAGGAAAATATACAGCGCGTCGAAACCGAGTATCGAGGGCGTGAGAATGGGGTTGTTGGTAAGCGTTTGGAACAGCAGCGTGGACACGCCGACGGCGTAGGCCACCAGCAGCAGCGCGGCGAGCTTGGTGGCGCGCAGCGGCAGGATGAAATCCCAGTTGCCGTTTGCACCCAGCGTGAGGAACAGGGCAGAGCTTATCAGCAGCAGCAACAGGGCGGTGTACAGGGGTTTGTTCATGGTTGGGTTAGGATTTGGATTGCGGGGCGTGGTTTTCGGGGTTTGTCGGTTAAGCGGTTTATGGTTTGTTTCTTGATTGGTTAGGTGTGGGCAAGGTTTGTTTTGAAAGTGTCGGTCGGTTTCCGTCATCCGCGCGGGCGGGAATCCGGACTTCCAATGTTTCATTACCGGTATCAGACCGCCGTTCCGGATTTCCGTCTGTGCGGGAATGACGAAGATTTCATGTCAACGCAACACAGGTTCAAATACAGCCAAGTCCGTTTTTTCAGACGGCCTGATGTGTGGGCGGAATACCGAGGCTGTCTGAAAAACACAGGGCGTTGCCAAACGGTTTCTATGGCAGATGGACAGTCTGTCCGAACCGTTTCAGACGGCCTTCTGCCGCATCAGCAGCCACAGGAACACGCCCGTGCCGACGACGCCGAACACCGTTGCCACGGGGATTTCAAACGGAAACACCAGTACGCGGCCGACGATGTCGCACAAGAGTACCAGCCCTGCGCCCATCAGCGCCACGGCAGGCAGGCTTTCGCGCAGTTTGTCGCCCATCATGCGGGAAACGATGTTCGGCACCACCAGCCCGATAAACGGAATATTGCCCACGGTAACGACCACCAGCGAGGTAATCAGGGCGACGATAATCAAACCCGCCCACAAGATGGTGCGGCTGTTCAGGCCGAGATTCACCGCCACCGTTTCGCCCAAGCCGACAATGGTGAGCTGGTCGGCAATCAGATAGGCCAGCAGTGCCATCACGCCCGTGAGCCACAGCAGTTCGTAACGCCCGAGCAGCACGCCGGAAAAATCGCCCTGCTGCCACACGCCGAGCATCTGCATCATTTCCAGCTCGTACGCGATAAACACCGCCACCGATTCAATCACGCCGCCGAAAATCATGCCCACCAGCGGCACCAAAAGCTGCGCCGTCGGCGGCAGGCGGCGGATAAGCGCCATAAACAGCAGCATTCCGGCCATCGCCGAAACCGCACCCGCCGCCATTTTCGCCGTCAGCGCGGCGGCGGGGAAAAAGATGGCGGTGAGCAGCAGCCCCAAAGCCGCGCTCTGGCTTGCGCCCACCATCGAGGGTTCGACGAAGCGGTTGCGCATCAGAATCTGCATCATCATCCCCGCCACCGCCAGCGACGCGCCCGTGAGCACAATCGCAAACGTGCGCGGCAGACGGCTGACCAGCATCAGCTCTGCGCTGTCGTTCAGGCTGCCCGAAAACAGATCCGCCCACGAAAACTGCGCCACGCCCACGGACAGGCTGAGGGCAAACAGCAGGACAAGGGCGGACAGGCTGTAAAGAATGAGCGGAACGGGTTTTGCGGTCATGTTTTGTGTGGGTAACGGGTTGTTCGGAAAGGCAGTCAGGCCGTCTGAAAACGGCTGGTCGTTGCCAGTGCGGTTTAAAGTAGGTACGGTTAGCCCGCCGAAGCGGGCGTAACCGTACGGACGGTATGTTTTTCCGACTGGCGCAGTTTGGCAACGGTTCGACGGTAGCGGCCGTTGCGTACGGTTACGGCGTACCGCCTAACCGTACCTACTGTGTGGAAAGGGGTTTCCGTTG
>NZ_JBHCJY010000066.1:0-22249 GCF_041804105.1 Neisseria sp. | reverse complement strand
TGGCTTCCACCTTATAGCCCCGATCTGAATCAGATAGAGAAAAAGTGGGCTTGGATTAAAGGTGTTAGGAATCGGCTGCGAATTACGGATGTGGATTGGCTGTTTCAGGTGTGTATCGATAAATAAGTTTATTTGCTATACTGCAATTGCATAGACAGCAACAACGAACGGCTATCGTACCAACGGATACCATACAGCCTTCCGCCAAACATCCACCACAATTTTCAGACGGCCTCTTAATGGTCTAACAATCTATTTAACGAATTTCAAAACCTTTTTCGGTTTGCCGGTTTCTTCATCATCCGTCCGTGTCTCTGCATCAGTATCCGTATTGCTTTCCGGAACCGACGCTACGTTTTCAGGTTCGTAAGGCTCGACATCGAAACCCATTCCTTCGCCTGTTTCCCGGGAAAAGATACTGACAACGTGTCCGACGGGAATCCAGATTTCCTGGGCAATACCGCTAAAACGTGCGGAAAAGCTGACCCATTCGTTATCGATAACGAGATTGTGGCTGGCTGCCGCACCGATATTCAGCACAATTTCATTGTCCCGCACATATTGCAACGGCACACGGGTATGCTCGTTGACCCAAGCGACGATATGCGGTGTCTGACCATTGTCCTGACACCATTCGTAAAGGGCACGCAACAGATAAGGCTTGGTGCTCGCAGTCATGAAAAATCCTTTCGGTTTAACGGCGCATGGCTTTTTCGGCAGGGGTCAACGCTTCGATAAAGGCTTCGCGCTGGAAAATACGTTCGGCGTATTTCAGAATCGGTGCTGCGGATTTGCCCAGCTTGATGTCGTAGTGGTCGAGACGCCACAGTAGCGGGGAAATGGCCACATCGATCATAGAAAAGTCATCACCGAGAATGTATTTGTTTTTGGAAAACGCAGGAGCCAGCATGGTCAAACCGTTGCTGATGGCTTCACGGGCTTTGGCCTGCTCTTTGTTGGTAGCCGCAGGGTTTTCAAGAACGGAAACCAAACTGAACAGCTCTTTTTCCATACGGAACAGCACCAGCCGGCCTCGGCCACGCATAACCGGATCACCCGGCATAAGCTGGGGATGAGGAAAGCGCTCGTCGATATATTCGTTGATGATATTGGATTCATAGAGAATCAAGTCGCGCTCCACCAACACAGGAACTTGTCCGTAAGGATTCATTACAGACAAATCTTCCGGCTTATTGAAAATATCGACATCTTTGATTTCAAAATCCATACCTTTTTCATACAGCACAAAACGGCAACGTTGGCTGAACGGGCAGGTAATACCCGAATAGAGGGTCATCATGACGGTTACTCCTAATAATGGGTGGGGCACGCCGAAAACAGGACTTCAGACGGCCTGATAAATTTAATCGGTAAATTATAAACGATTGATTTCCCCAAAGCCAGAAAAACAGCATAAACATATGTTTTTAAAACATATTTTCAAAACTCAATACAACCGATTCAAAAGCAGTATGTATTTCCCAAAATCCGAAAAATACCGGTTTTGAATGGCCTACTGATGGCAAACATAGATTGCTCACAATACAGAAAGAACTGCAGTTTCCGTCGAAACAAACCTGCCTCATCATCACAATCTGCTTATCCGACTTTCAGACGGCCTCAACCTTTCACACCACACCTAGGCCGTCTGAAAAACAAAAAGCGGAACCGAACAAGGCTCCGCTTTCTCTTACTCAGGAATTTCAGTGTACGTCTTTCCAATATTCTTTTTTCAGGAAATAGGCCAACGGTAACATAACAGCCATCAGGAATATCAACACCCAATAACCGATGCGTTTGCGATTTTCTTGAGCCGGCTCCCCCATATACACCAGATAATTCACCAAATCACGGGCATAATCATCGTATTCTTTGGTAATTACCTTGCCGTTAGGCAGTTTACGGGTTTGGAGACCGGTAGACTCCCAATAAAGTTTGGGTTTCTTCACACCGTTTTCTTCAATCCAAACCGGCTGGCCTTTGGCATCCAACTCAACGGCCTGTACACCCTGATGCTCCCACAAAGGATGCGGCATACCGACTTTATCAAAAACGGTATTGTTCCAACCGCTCGGACGTGTCGGGTCTTTATAGAACCCGCGCATATAGGCATAGAGATAGTCTGCTCCTCTCGAGCGGGCAATCAGGGTCAAATCAGGCGGTTCCGCACCGAACCATTTGGCCGCATCTTTCGGATTCATGGCCGAATGCATGACATCGCCTACCTTGTCAGTCGTAAACATCAGGTTTTTCTTGATTTCATCCTCAGACAAACCGATGTCTTGCAGACGGTTATAGCGCATACCGCTGGCCGAGTGGCAGGAAAGGCAGTAGTTGGTAAAGATTTGAGCACCGCGTTGCAGGCTGGCCTGATCACGCAGGTTGATTTCTACTTTTTCATATTCGGCATGGCCGCCTGCTGCGGCCGCAAAGCCCATAGGAGCTGCCAGCAATAAGGCAGCAACCCAGTTTTTAAAGGTTTTTTTCATTTTCGCTGCCCTCTTGTCAGATATTGGTTGCAAACAGATATGCACCCACCACGGCAATACCCGTATAAACAAAGAACATGATTTTTTGTTTGGGGGTACTCATGGTTACTCGGGTTGGCACTTCTTTTTCAGCATTCAGGTTAGGCATGAACGCCGAACCGATAAAGAATGCTGTGGTGAACAAGGTCAGCAAGCGTGCACCCCAGTCTGCCAAGAAGAAAGTCAAGGCAAGGCCGAGAACGCCGACAAAGGCATAGAAAACCATACTGCACAAACCTGAAATGCCTTTTTTCACCGAAGTATAAAACGGCATACCCAAGAAGAACAGGAAATAGATATAGCTGAAAGCACGGGAATAGTCGGTACGGCGGTTGTCTGCAACCAATGCCCCCAAAATACCCAAACCGATGAAGGCTGCAATAAAGAGAACCAACATGACTTTAAAAGTGGTATTCCGGTAACGCACCGATTTTACGGGCGAACGGTCAAGCCAAGGCAGAAGCGCAATCAGCACCACAGCCGCACCCATACCGATAACCCCCCACACCTGCGTTCCCAAGAACGAAGGAATCGCACGCAAAATGGCGTAGAAAGGCGTGAAGTACCACACAGGCGCAATATGTGCCGGTGTTTTCAACGGATTGGCAGCATCAAAGTTCGGTTTTTCCAAGAAATAACCACCGCCTTCCGGTGCAAAAAACATAATGGCACAGAAGACAATCAGGAATACCACCACACCCAGAATGTCTTTAACGGTGTAGTAAGGATGGAAAGGAATGCCGTCAAGCGGAATACCATTTTCGTCTTTGAGTTTTTTGATTTCAACACCGTCAGGATTGTTGGAGCCTACTTCGTGCAGAGCAATAATGTGCGCCACAATCAAACCGAGCAACACCAACGGCACGGCGATAACGTGCAAGGCAAAAAAGCGGTTGAGCGTAACATCAGATACATTGAAGTCGCCGCGAATCCAAGTGGACAAGTCGGGGCCAACAATGGGAATGGCTGCAAACAGGTTAATGATTACCTGAGCACCCCAAAAAGACATCTGTCCCCAAGGCAGGAGATAGCCCATAAAGGCTTCTGCCATCAAGGCCAAGAAAATCAGCGAACCGAACACCCATACGAGTTCACGCGGTTTTTTAAACGAACCGTACACCAAACCGCGGAACATATGCAGATACACAACCACGAAAAACATGGACGCGCCGGTGGAATGCATATAGCGGATAATCCAACCGCCCGACACGTCGCGCATGATGTATTCCACTGCGGTAAATGCTGCCGGAAGATTATATTGGTTAAGATTACCGTCAGGTTTGTAGTTCATGGTCAGGAAGATGCCGCTGACGATTTGAATCACCAGCACCAACATGGCCAAAGAGCCGAAATAATACCAGAAGTTAAAATTTTTCGGCGCGTAGTACTCACCTACGTGCTCTTTATACATTTTAGACAGGGGGAAGCGCGCATCCACCCAGTCTAACAATGCTTTTGCTTTGTTATTGGTTTGGTTTGCCATGATGAAGTTCCTTATTATTTGTCTTCGCCGACCAAAATGGTGGTATCGCTCAGATATTTATAAGGCGGCACGACCAAGTTGGTCGGAGCAGGAACACCTTTGTATACCCGGCCGGCCAAATCGAATTTCGAACCGTGGCACGGGCAGAAAAAACCGCCTTTCCAATCTGCGCCCAAGTCTGCGGGAGCAATGTCCGGACGGAAAGTAGGAGAACAGCCCAAATGCGTACAGATACCGATAACCACAAAAATATTCGGCTTGATGGAACGGTCTGCATTTTGGGCATAATCGGGCTGTTGCGGTGCTTCCGACTTCGGATCGGCTACTGCGCCGTCGAGCGTTTTCAGGTCTTTAACCATCTGCTCCGTACGGTTCAGCACCCAAATCGGTTTACCCTGCCACTCGGCAGTCATCAGTTGGCCTGATTCGATTTTGCTGACATCTACTTCTATGGGCGCACCGGCAGCCTTGGCTTTCTCCGACGGCGCCCAGCTTGTCAGAAACGGCACAGCGACACCGACTGTCGCCAAACCGCCCGCGCCCGCTGTTGCCAGCGTCAGAAATCGGCGGCGGCCTTGATTGATTACTTGATTATCCATTATTCAGTCGTCCTAAAATTTTTGGAAATACCGAGCCATTAAACAATGTAATTCTACCTAGTTTGCCGTGATACTCAAAGTATTATTTAAATTAAGGTAAAGATTACAGAGAATATTCTCTCATCACGCCGGGTTTTCTTCGTCAAAACCGCATACTTCCAAGCCGAATTTAGCCGCTGCGGCCGCTCCCAGTGCACGGATGCCGTAACGCTCGGTAGCATGATGGCCTGCGCTGATAAACAGCGAACTGGTTTCATTGGCCAGATGATATTGCGCTTCGGAAATCTCTCCTGTGATGTAGGCATCGACACCTTCATCCAAGGCCGTCTGAAAAAAACCTTGGGCACCGCCGGTACACCATGCGACGGTACGGATTTCGCGCGAACCATCACCCGCTGCCACTGGCTTGCGGCCGAGCTTGGCCTCCAAAGCCTGTAACAGTTGTTGTGCATGTTGCGGCGTTTTCAGACGGCCTATATTCAGCAGACCCTGCTCGCCGCAAACATAATCGGTTTCCCATTCCATCAGTTTGGCAAGCTGGGCATTGTTTCCAATTTCGGGGTGCGCATCCAGCGGCAGGTGATAACCGGCCATATTGATGCCGTAGCGCAGCAGCATTTCGATGCGCTTTTTTTTCCATCCCGTAACCGTAACCGGCTCGCTTTTCCAAAACATCCCGTGATGCACCAGCAACAGATCGGCATTTTGTTCCGCCGCAAATTCAATCGCCGCCAGACTGGCGGTAACGGACGTGGCGATTTTGCGGATTTCATTACGCCCCTCTACCTGCAGGCCGTTCGGCGCATAATCTTTAAACAGTTTTACCTGAAGCGTTTCACCACACCAATCGAGAACTTCCTGCCGTGTTGCCATAAACCATCCTTGTGTATGTCTGTGTTTTATCCGATGCCTACGCATCTTTTCATTTTCAGACGGCCATTTTATACCGCCGCCTGCGCGTACCACCCGAAAAGGCCTTGATGCGCATCAAATCAATGTTGATTTTCTACCATCCGTTTGCCCGCTTATATGAATTATTTTAATATGAAACAGTTTCCAAACCCAAAACAGGCCGTCTGAAAAATGGAATCCATCATCGAACTGCGCCATCTCAAAACCCTGCTTGCACTCGAAGAAACCGGCAGCGTATCGCTGGCCGCCAAACGTGTGTTTTTAACCCAATCCGCATTGTCCCATCAAATCCGTGCATTGGAAAATTACTACGAAACGCCGTTGTTCGAACGGAAAAGCTCCCCCATACGTTTTACGCCTGCGGGCGAAAGACTGCTGCAACTTGCCCGCGATTTAATGCCGCAAGTGGCCGCTGCCGAGCGCGACTTGGCACAGATTATCGAAGGCGAGGCGGGAGAGTTGCGCTTGGCGGTGGAGTGCCACACCTGTTTCGACTGGCTGATGCCTGCGATGGGCGAGTTCCGCCCGCTTTGGCCGCAAGTAGAACTCGACATCGTATCCGGATTCCACACTGATCCGGTCGCCCTACTGCTACAGCATCGTGCTGACTTGGCAATCGTTTCCGAAGCAGAACCGCAAAGCGGCATCGTTTATCAGCCGCTGTTTTCTTACGAAATGGTCGGCATCTGTGCCAAAGACCATCCGCTCGCCTCCAAACCCGTATGGGAAGCGGAAGATTTCCGCAACGAAACCCTGATCAGTTATCCGGTTCCAGATGATATGCTGGATTTATTGCGCCAAGTCCTGCTTCCCAAAGGCATCAATCCGCCGCGCCGTACCAGCGAATTGACCATAGCCATCATACAGCTTGTGGCCAGCCGCCGCGGGATTGCCGCCCTACCTTATTGGACAGTCATGCCCTATTTGGAGAAAGGCTACGTTATTTCCCGCCCCATCACTTCAGACGGCCTGCAAAGCAAACTGTACGCAGCTATGCGCGCCGAAGACAGCGGTAAAAGCTATCTCGACAATTTTTGCCAGATTGTTCGCGACAGAAGTTTTGCGGACTTACCGGGTTTGAATGTACTTGCCATTTAAAACTTAGAATTAAAGGCCGTCTGAAAAAATTTCAGACGGCCTTATCGTTTAAACATCTCATCCGGTTACAGGCAACAACCAAACCGCTGCGAACGAACAGCTCAATTACGGCCGATCGGATTACAGAATCTCGGCAATATGCTTGGCCGCACGCTTGGCATCAAGCAAAATCAAGCCGAGTTTGCCGCTCTCTTTTGCCATCAATGCCAATACGGCATTTTCACCGGCTTGGCTCAAAAGTACATAACCATTGGTACCTTTTACCATTACCTGATCCAAATCGCCACAGGCAAGCTCGTGAACGGAACGGTTACCCAACGCCAGCAAAGTGGCTGACATCGCGCCCACACGGTCGGGATTCAGATGCGAGGGCAGCAAGGTGGCAATCGGCAGGCCGTCGGTTGAAATAACGGCAGAAGCGATAATGTCAGTGGAAGTATTGTTCAAATCGCTCAAAACGGAAATTAATAGCTGTTGCATAATATTGTTCCAATATCTTTCTAGTCATCAGACAGTTACAGATGTACGGCTGCCATAACGGTTATACAGGGCTTTCACCAAGGTAACGAATGCTTCTTTATTCAGATCGGGCATACCGCCGATTACAAGAATCAACTTGGTGGTACCGACATAAAGCGGGAAGAAAGTCAGTTCGCTTTGGCCCGACGGGTCGCAGATACCCCAGGCGCTGTGATGGATATGCAGATTGTTTTTAATCAGCAACTGATGTTTGGCTTCCACACCGGCAATCTCGCTGGCCAACAGTCCAAGCTCTTCGGCAGCTTCGTGATGGAAACCGGCATTGGCAAAGTACAGACCGTTTTCATCGGCCAAAAGAGCCTTGCCGACATTGGACAACTGTGCCAACAAATCAGGAAGCTGCTCATCGCTCAGATTGGTATCTTCGGTGCTAACCTGCTCGTCGCCGTAAAGAAACTCCAAGCGTTGCAAACGGTAAAGCAGATTCAACGCGCTGTTAATGTCGCTGGTATCCGCCCAAGCAAGCAGTTTTTCACTGCTGATGGTTTCAGACGGCGCCGCTTTGAGCAAACCGTACAGTAATACGCGGCTTGCGCTCGAAGCGTCACTCGATACCGCATAATATGCACCAGCAGGAGTTACTTTAGGGTACAAATTTGATTGTAGTGAAAGTGTCGATTCCATCTTATACCTCTAAACCCGGATCAATTGAGAACAACATCGCGGTAACCAGTTGTTTTACATCTTCTTCACGACGTGCATCAATTTCAAAAACCGGTACGTTAAAATTATTTTGGGCAAGATATTTCTGATAAACATCCACACCGGGCAATGAGCGGATGTCCATTTTTGTTACCCCTACTACCAAAGGCGCTTTTTTCAACAGCTCTTGGAACGCCTCCAGAAAAAACTGCAAATCTTTCAGCGGATTGGTTCGGGTATTGTCCAGCAGAAGCACCAGCCCCATACTGCCCTGGCTGAGAATTTCCCACATGAAGTTGAAACGTTCCTGACCTGGCGTACCATAAAGATGGACTTTGGTTTCTTCATCCAAATGAATCACACCGTAATCCATGGCCACCGTGGTGTAACCTTTACGCACCAAAGTCATATCGGAAGCACCGGCATCCGTTTGCACCGGCGGTTCGTCAGACAATGCAGAAATGGCCGTTGTTTTCCCCACACCGACGGGACCGGTAAAAATAATCTTATTCTCTGTCATTTACTTTAGTCCTTTATTTTCCAATCAACTTGCGCATCAGGCGCTGCAGCAGGCCACGCGGCTGCTCGGCTGAAGGTCCGGCCACTTTTTCCGCATCTTTCGCCATCTGGCTGTCAGGCACATCACTGCTGACATTGACTTGCTCTCCAGACACATTAGTCTCCGCCTGTGCGGTAAATTCAGCATCGGTTGCCAAAAAGCCCGTTACCGAAGTTGCTGCCAGATAATTGAGAATATCGGGCATTTCCAAAGGCATAACTTTGTAAAGGATATTCAAATTGACAGATGTTTTGGTCAGAAATGCCGACAACCTCATGGACTCAGGTACAGGAGCCAAACGGGTAAGGTTCGGCCAACGCTTCAGAGTAAAAACCGTTTGCGGAGTCATCGGATAAATCAGACGGCCTTGGGCAGTCCAAAGTGCCACCTGCCACAAGCAGGACATAATGGTCACTTTGGCTTTTTCTTTCCACTGAGGGTTTTCAGGTACTGCCTTGCAGGTTACGGCCAAATTATCATCTTTACAGAATTTCTCTAATTCTGCGGCACTGACGGTCAGCAATACACGCTGGATACTCGGAAAAACAATCAAAATCGGTTTCCCGTCATGCAAAACGGCAATATCCTGCTGCCCGCGGCTGGCGAATTTTAATGCACCCAACACGCCTTTCTGCGGGTTAAAGCGACGAATAGTGGCTTTACGGGTATCGGCATTGCCATTGGAAGAAGCCGAATCACCCGACTGATGAGCAGAAGCATCAAAAATATTTCCACCTTGTGCCAGACTACGCAAAATCGGAAAAAGTGTATCGAATTTAATCGGCTTGGGCAGGTACGGCGTGGTTACTGTTGGCAGTTCGGTAGAAAACATGGCCACAGGCACATCAGGGTATTCGGCCTTCAGTCCTTTCCATTTTTCCACACCATCCGCAGTATCAGTATCAACCAAAATCAAATCCGGTTTTTCAGCCGACTCGGGCGTAACGATTTCATAATTGGTTGTATTGTGCATCTTGAATGCCATGCGGAACACAGCATTCTGCTGCTCATCCGTCTCTTGCAGCATCACCCGTATGGTTTTAACTTTAGGTAATAAATTTTCCATTCGCTGGTACTCTTTAAAGTTGTTATTTTTTTGAATATTGGTTTACACGTTGCAACAAACGGCTCATTGCCAACACCACTTCTTCCGGCAAACTGCTGACACGTTCACGCAGTAAACGCAAAAACTGCTCAAGGCGCGGCCAATCTTCGGAACGTTCGTACAAATCAAACAACATAATATAAAGCTGGGATTCCTGAGGGTATTGCAGAACAGCTTGCTCCAACGTACCGATGGCCTGATCCAACTGACCGTACATCAGCAATGACTCCACCTCTTTTACCGCTTCATCGGCAGGAGAAGTACCCGCACTGATTATGGAAGAATCCTGCTGAACCAAATCACGGTATTTGGCTTTCATCTGTAATGCGGAAGGTTCGATATAACCGCGTTGCAAACCGATGTCTCGGATTTGTTTTTCAGACGGCCCTTTTTCCAGATCATCAAATACTTCGTGATAGCCCAAGCTGTAACCCCACCCCAGCATACGTTCTTTCACCTGACGACCGTATTGGCCGAGCGAGTAATACAACTTCCACAAATGCTTGGCAAATTGGTTGACTTCTTCGTTCTGATAATCGAGCTTCAAGGCATCAATAATCAAGCCCGCAGGTTTGTTTGATTTTTGAATGGCGCGGTTATATTGATGCAGCGCCGTTTCATAATCCAGCTTGTCTTTCAAAATCTTCGTACTGCGTTCGGGTTTACTGAACCCCAAAACTGCGCCCATTTCTTCAGGTGTAATATTACCCATATCAACCTTACCGACCACAATCGGGCTGCGTTTGGACACAGTTGTTTCCTGATGCTGCCCGCCAGCATCAATGGTCAACGTCGGATTCTCAGACGAATGAGATTCTTCCAAACCGACTTTTTCACCGATTTGACGGGAAATTTCCTGCATGTCCCAACCCATCCTGCTTTCCGCCAATACACGCAAAGGCAAGTTGGTAGAATCCGACATCAAACCGGCTTTAACATATTCGGCAAAACTTTCATCCGGCAAAGATGTGCCGTGACGCTGTAATGTTTCGGCCAATTTATCGATGTCGCCAACCCTTAAATTCAGGCCGACCAATTCATGCACCAATTTTTCAGGCGCACCGTCACTCAAACCGTTCAGATATGAAGACAGAGATTCCGCGGCTTTACTCTCATAGCCGAACTGTTTGTAAACCTGATATTCGGTAAGGGGGTCAACCTCTTGAACGGCAACCGCAGAAGAATTACCGTCGGTAGACACACCGTCGGCACCCCACTCCCACTCCTGATTGACGCCTGAAACGGTTTGGTTAAGCTGATCCGACCATTCCGCCTCCCTGTTGTCAGCAGGCAGAGACGAAGCAACAACACGGCTGTCCCGCTTGCCGGACACAGCCGCCCTCTTGCCGGGTTTTGCCTGCCCGCCCTGCTTATGCCGGACAAACAGCAAAACCAGCAGAACCAATGCCAGTATTATGATTAGTAGCGAATAATTCAAGAACACCTCCCGATGATGTGCAATTGTATCAACCCACAACCGGCCTCGGATTGTTAAATTATCTTAACCGATTTTGATTGATTATCGAATAATGTTATCTGTTAATGCATTTATGATAACACAGCACGACCAACAATTACATAAAAAACTATTTTAGCAGCGTTTGATGTCGTCATTTTTCAACTCAAACAAACCCACCGACTCCACATGAGCAGTTTGGGCGAACATATTCATTACCCCCGCCGCTTTGAATCCGTAACCCTTTTGCACCAATACAGAAGCGTCCCGTGCGAAAGTTGAAGGATTACAGGATATATAGATGATACGGCTTGGCAGATAAGGTGCATGCAGCGATTTCACCACCTCATACGCACCGCTTCTCGGCGGGTCGAGCAACATTTTATCAAAATGCCCCCAAGATGCCACTATTTGTTCATCCGTTTCAAACAAATCGGCCGTCTGAAAAACTGTTGTATCTTTGCAATTGTTTAACACGGCATTGTCTTTGGCACGCTTGACCAACGTTTGCGAACCTTCTATCCCCACCGCATCAGCACCCTGTTTGGCAATCGGTAGCGTGAAGTTGCCCAATCCGCAAAACAAATCGGCAACCCTTTCTCCTGGCCGGACATCCAGAAGCCCCAAAGCACGGGCAACCATTGCTCGGTTCATTTCCGAGTTAATTTGCGTAAAATCGCCCGGCAGATAGGGCATATATACTTCGAACTCAGGAAGCCTGTAAGCCAAACGCCGCCGGATTTCCGGATAAAACGGATAAGCATCCTGCTGCGGATGTTGCAGCCAAATCTGCCAATCCACGCCGTCATCCACCAAATGCACGTCTGCAAACTGCCTGATGGCAGCAGAAGCTTTTTCAGACGGCCTGTCCGATAAAAACAGATTAAATATACTCAAATCACTGCACACGGAAAATTCCGCATATTTAACATGCTGTTTTTCCGCAGTTAACGTTTGCAGCAGATGACGCAACGCCGGCAGCTTTGAAGAAACGTGTTCGGGCAATATCTTACACATGACTAAATCGACGACATCATGACTGTTTTTTGCTCGAAAACCGAGTTTCAGACGGCCTGTTTTGTCTAACGCAACACTCAACCTGCCTCTATCGCGGTAATACCAAGCCTTACCATGTAACGGCGGAAGAATCTGCTCCGGCTGTACTTTTCCTATACGCAGCAGCTGCTCTTCCAATATTCTCTGCTTATAGGCAACCTGAGCATCAGGTGCCGCATGCTGCAGCACACATCCGCCGCATGTATCAAAATGGACACACTCCGGTACAACCCTTTCTGCCGCAGTTTTTAAAACAGCCACCGTTTCCGCTTCATCAAACTGTTTTTTCTGTTTCACGACACGGCAGCGGACGGTTTCAGACGGCAGCGCCCCCTTGATAAACACGGTTTTGCCGCCTATCCGCGCCACACCTCTGCCTTCGTAATCCAGCGAAAACACTTCCGCCGTATATTCCGGATACCGTCCGCATTCTGTTTTCCTACTCATATCTCCATCCGACCCTCCAACCTGAAAACCTATGCTGCCGAACTGCAAAAACAGGCTATTCTCCCACAAAATCTTGCGGATTACGGTATGATTCCCCAAATTCTCTATTCGTATTTTCCCAACATGCAACACACGAATCACATGATGAAACAAACCGGCCTCGGCCTGGCAGTCCTGCTATTTTCTGCAGCGGCAGCCGCCAACACCCCCATCCCCGACATTCAGCCTGCCTCATCCGGCCAACACGTCGTCATTAACATACCCCAACAACGGCTTTTTCTCTTTACCGACGGAAAACTGACCAAGGTATATCCGGTAGCCGTGGGCAAAGCATTAACCCAAACCAACTTGGGCGAACACAAAATCGGTCCCAAAGTATTCAACCCCACTTGGCACATCCCGCTCAGCATACAGAAAGAGCGCAAAGACGGGCTTAAAACCATCCCTCCCGGACCGAAAAACCCGTTGGGTCCGGTGTTCGTACGCTTGGGCGACCCCAAACTCAGCCTCGGCATCCACGGCACCAACGCCCCTGCCAGCGTACCCGGAGTACGCAGCCACGGCTGTGTCCGCATGAAATCTCCCGATGCGCTCGAATTCGCCAAAACCATTAATTCGGGTTCCACCGCATCCGTGGTTTACCACATGGCCGCCCTCAACGTCGACGCCAACAACAATTTATGGCTGGCCGCTTACCGCGACCCCTATAAAAAGAACAACCTCAATACCGCTGCTTTGCGTAAAAGCATTACCGCATGGGCAAAAGTGCACAAAAAAACCGTCAACTCCAAGCGTGTTGACGCCGTTCTGAAAGCCAAAACCGGTGCGGCCAACTGTTTGACCTGCGCCTCAGGCGTCAAACTGAAAGCACCTTTAAAATCGGTTGCATGGACCAGCGGTTCGGCCGCATTGACCAAGCCGAAATTCGTTCCCAAACCTGCACCCGTTGCACCTAAAGATCAGGTGCTGCCGACGGGTACCGAAATCGAAATC
The DNA here is from genome assembly GCF_041804105.1 of Neisseria sp. Classification (GTDB taxonomy): domain Bacteria; phylum Pseudomonadota; class Gammaproteobacteria; order Burkholderiales; family Neisseriaceae; genus Neisseria. Next base: position 8,831 of record NZ_JBHCJY010000066.1, on the reverse strand, counting down.
GATGCCGGCGACACCACGTCCGCAGCATCCGCTGCTGCATCGGCCAGCAGGCCAACCGCACCCAGAGCTTCATCCGCTCCGGTCAAACCGCCTTATGCTCCGGTAAAAAGCGACCCCAATGACCCTACGGGCGTGTTGTTTTAAATATCGATATCAGGTTTTCCTGTCTTCCTGCACTGACAACAATCCGAACCGTCCGCCTGGAAGCAATCTTTCGGTCACTTGAACACAACCCAATATTTCAAGTATCCGGATGAAGCAAACATTAAGGCCGTCTGAAAAATATTTTTCAGACGGCCTTTCAGGTAAGTGCGATTCAGAAATTCAATACATCAACATATCATCCCCCACCAAACAAAATGGCTTCCCACTCCAAATCCACCCTTTTCAGAAAACCCTATCAGGCTTACACTGCCCGTCTCTGATTTTAAAGGTTAGGAACAGACAAATGACACAGCGTATTAAAGCGGGCATCGTCGGCGCCACAGGTTATACAGGTGTGGAACTGCTGCGCCTGTTGACATCCCATCCGAACGTTGAAGTAGCCGCCGTAACCAGCCGCAGCGAAGCGGGTATCAAATTGTCGGACTATTTCCCCAGTTTGCGCGGCGTATATGAGCTGACATTCCAAACGCCCGATGAAGCACGGTTGGACGAATGCGACATCGTATTTTTCGCCACGCCCAACGGCGTTGCCATGAAAGAAGCCCCGTTATTGCTGGAGCTGGGCGTCCGCATTGTCGATTTGTCTGCGGACTACCGTATCAAAGACATTCCGACATGGGAAAAATGGTACGGCATGAGGCATGAAAGTCCGAACATTACCGCCGAAGCAGTTTACGGACTCAGCGAACTCAACCGGGATGCCATTTCAACCGCACGGTTGGTCGCCAATCCCGGCTGCTATCCCACCTGCGTATCGCTGCCGCTGTTGCCGCTCCTGCAAGCAGGCCGTCTGAAAACAGGCGCACCATTGATTGCCGACTGCAAATCAGGCGTCTCCGGTGCAGGGCGCAAAGCCAGCGTAGGGACATTACTGTGCGAAGCAGGCGATAATTTCAAAGCCTACGGCGTGGGCGGGCACCGCCATCTGCCCGAAATCAAACAAACCCTGAACATGCTGCAAACCGGCATAGCAGACGGCCTTGTATTCGTCCCCCATCTCACGCCGATGATACGCGGCATGCACGCCACCATGTATCTACATTTGGAAAGTGGTCGTCATCCGCATGAAATACTCGCCGATTTTTACCGCGACAGCTCGTTCGTCGATGTCATGCCGTCCGGCAGCACGCCCGAAACCCGCAGCGTGCGCGGCGCAAACTTTTGCCGCATCAGCGTTCAACAGGCACCACAAAGCGATGTGTGGATTGTATTGTCGGTTATCGACAATCTGGTCAAAGGCGCGGCAGGCCAAGCGGTTCAGAATATGAACCTGATGTTCGGTTTTACCGAAAACGCGGGTTTGGACGGCGTACCGCTATTGCCGTAACATACCGTTTCAAATTCACTACCACACCCGAACAGGCCGTCTGAACCGCTTTCAGACGGCCTGCTCTTATTCGTACACCACTCCGCCGATTAAACCCTGATGCCCCAGTTGGCCATATTGCTGCTCCCATGCATCGGCCGCCTCGAAAACATCGCATTGCACTGCATGTTTTCGTTCGCTACGACTCATATCAGACATCGGCAGAGCGGCAATTTCGGCGCAAACCGAAGCCGGCAACGGAATATCGGCAGACTGCGCTTCAGAATAGCTGAACGGCACAACAACCGAAACTGCCAATATCAGCCCTACCGACCAAAGCAATCCTTTTCTATATCTGTTCATTTCCATCATCTCCCAAATAACCGGCCCATCAGCAGCAATATGGCCGGGATGCCGTCCGTCTTTTCAGACGGCCTTTTAACACACCGTCCAAACTTCGAAAAATCTAAGATTTTTTACATATTACTCAACAAAATTAGAGTTTGCAATATTTTATCTTAGTCCAAGTTCGATTTATCTTACATTTTTTTGAAAGTTAAGCTAAAATAAAAGAAATCGCACTGTGTGGTCAGAAAATCACACCGAGCACCCGCAACCTTGCCGGACAAATCGGCAATCACCAAAAAACGGGCGGGAAACATGGTCGAAAGAAAGGATAAAAATGGACACCTTTAAAGAGCGGCTGGCTTTCTTGTGGAAAGACGGGGCGCGGCAGGCAAAAATCGCAGCAGACATCGGCATGACCATTGCCGGATTCAGCCGGATTTGGAACGAAGGCGGACTGCCGAAATCAGAAACCCTGATTAAAATCAAACAGCTAAAAGGATGCAACATAGACTGGCTGCTGACAGGAAACGGAGAGCCGTTCCCCGATGCAACGGCGGCAAACACGACCGCCTACGACACTTTGGGCAACCCCGTCGATGTGGAAGAATTTGTATTCGTGCCGCGTTACGACATTCAGGCGGCAGCCGGACACGGACGTTTGGCGGGCGACGAAAAACCGACTTTTGCGATGGCCTTCCGCCGTTATTGGGTGGAAAACTACATCACCCGCGACACCAAAAACCTGTCGGTCATCTCTGTCAAAGGCGATTCGATGGAAGGCGTACTCAACGATGGCGACACCATTCTCATCAACCACAGCGAAACCGTACCGCGCGACGGGCTTTATGTGCTGCGTTTGGACGAAAATCTGCTGGTCAAACGCCTGCAATTGATGCCGGGCGGCATCGTGCGGGTGATTTCCGCAAACGAAGCCTATCCGACTTTTGAAATCGATTTGAACCGCCAATCCGACGACATCGCCGTCATCGGCCGCGTGGAATGGTTCGGACGGACGATTTGACTGCGGCGGAACAGGCGGCGCAGCCATATACCACAGCTGTTCCGTAAACTTTTCAGACGGCCTGTATTCGTTCTCACCTGCCTACACGATCCTTGCCGCCAGCAAATCATGCATATTCAGCGCACCCTGCAACAGGCCGTCTGAATCCGTTACCAGCAGGCCGTTGATTTGGTTTTGCTGCATTTGTTTCAAGGCTTCGGTGGCGAGTTTGTCGGCAGTAATGGTTTTCGGATTCGGGTGCATGATGTCCTCCACCGCCAGCCCTGCAAAATTGTCGCGCTGCTGAAACAAGCGGCGCAGGTCGCCGTCGGTAAACACGCCTTTCAGACGGCCCGAACCGTCCGTTACCGCCAGCATACCCAAACCCTTTTCACTCATGCGGACGATGGCCGTTTTCAACAGCGTGCCTTCGGTAACTGCCGGCAAACCGTCTCCCGTATGCATGATGTCGGCCACCGTCAGCAGCAGCCGTCTGCCGAGACTTCCCGCAGGATGGCTGAGGGCAAAATCCTCGGGCGTGAACGAACGGGCTTTGAGCAGCACCACCGCCAGCGCATCCCCCAATGCAAGCACGGCCGTGGTGCTGGATGTGGGCGCAAGTCCGAGCGGGCAGGCCTCTTTCGACACCGAAGCGGTAATGTGGATGTCGGCATGTTTCGCCATGCTGGATTTCGGATTGGACGTAATGCAGACAAGCGTCGTCTGCTTGCGTTTCAGAGCGGGCACGAGCGCAAGGATTTCGTCGCTTTCGCCGGAATTGGAGAGTGCCAGCACGGCATCGCCGTCAACAATCATGCCCAAATCGCCGTGGGCCGCTTCTGCGGGATGGACGAAAAACGCAGGCGTTCCGGTCGATGCCATGGTGGCGGCGATTTTACGGCCGACATGCCCCGACTTGCCCATACCCGTTACGACCACGCGCCCGCGGCATTGCAGCAGTGCGGCGGCGGCGCAGGCAAAATTTCCGTCGAGTCCGGCGGCGATTTCGCGTAACGCGGCGGCTTCGGTATCGAGCACGTCGCGCGCCCAATCAAGATAATGGCTGGAAGTGTCGGTCATGGGAATCTCTTAATATAACAATAAAATCTGACTGTGTTTGAAGGATGCGTTGATGACATCGATACGGGCATTCCCGCGTAGGCGAATATCCGGGCTTTAATTTCAGAAACTTTTTTGATTCAATTATTTATAAATATCCACTCCGGACTCCCGCCTGCATGGGAATAACGGTTGCCAACCATAGTGCATCAATCAACACACCATAAAAACGCAACCTGAAATTTCAGACGGCCCTGTCGCCGTCCCTAAAGTTTTTGCTGTTCAAAGCGGGGGGAATCAGGGTAGTATCGGCAATCTGAAAAGGCCGTCTGAAAAGCAGCGGACGGGCGTTTATCCAAACCATTCGACAAGGAATCAAAGATGGCTATTTTATCGGACGTCAAAGCATTAGGACAACAAATCTGGCTCGACAACCTTTCCCGTTCGCTGGTGCAAAGCGGCGAACTGGCAACCATGCTGGAACAAGGCGTGTGCGGCGTAACCTCCAACCCCGCTATTTTCCAGAAAGCGTTCGCGGGCGATGCACTCTACACACCCGAAATCGCCGCGCTCAAAGCCGCGGGCAAGGATGCGAAAGAAATTTACGAAACCCTCGCCGTTGCCGACGTACAGGCCGCCTGCGATGTCTGCCTTGCCGAACACGAAGCATCCGGCGGCAAAACCGGTTTCGTCAGCCTTGAAGTATCGCCCGAACTTTCCCACGATGCGGCCGGTACGGTAGCCGAAGCCAAACGCCTGCATGCGGCCATCAACCGCAAAAACGTGATGATTAAAGTGCCCACCACCGACGCAGGCGTAGAAGCACTGGAACAGTTGGTTTCAGACGGCCTGAGCATCAATCTCACGCTGCTGTTTTCACGCAAACAGACCCAGAAAGCCTACGCAGCCTATACGCGCGGCATTTTGAAACGCATCGCCGCCGGTTTGCCCGTGGACAATATCCAAGTCGTCGCCAGCTTCTTCATCTCCCGCATCGACGGCGCGCTCGATGCCACGCTGCCCGAACACTTGCAGGGCAAAACGGCCGTATCGCTGGCCAAAGCCGCCTATCAAGATTGGCAGCAATACTTCGGCGGAGCGGAATTTGCCGATGCGAAAGCCAAAGGCGCCAACCCCATTCAGCTGCTGTGGGCATCCACCGGCGTGAAAAATCCCGCCTACCCTGACACGCTGTATGTCGACAGCCTCATCGGCAAAGATACGGTCAACACCGTTCCCGATGCCACGCTCAAAGCCTTTATCGACCACGGTACCGCCAAATCCACGCTCACGGAAAGCATTGCGGAAGCCCAAGCGGTATTGGCAGAAACGGAAAAACTCGGCATCGACGTCGAAGCCCTCGCCGTCCGCCTTCAGGAAGACGGTTTGAAGCAGTTTGAAGACGCGTTTGCCAAACTGCTCGAGCCGCTGGCCTGAAAATTCGGCATAAAGAAGACTGTGGTTGGGCAATGCGTCGGCATAACGGCATCGCCATCCCCTTGTAGAAATAAACTGTTTTTATTCATGTGGTTATGAGTATTTATAGTGAATTCCCGTTGGTTTGGGCATGACAACCGTGGATGATTCCGTGCCAATCAACACCCTGTCCAAACACAGCCAAAAATAAAGGCCGCCCGACGTTTTCAGACGGCCTCATCCTGTTTTGCACACGCTCCCGCTTCGGGAGCGTGTGCAAAATCATTCGGATGTGCCTGTTACGGTTTCCTACATTCAACCATCACGCTCCCTGCCCTGCCGCAAAACGGAGTCAACGCGCCATTCAAACACAGCCGACAGCCAAACGGCCGCTGCCCCCGAACCCGCGAAACGGCAGGCCGTCTGAATATCGTTTTTCAGACGGCCTTTCCGCTCGACACCCCTTGTCGTAAGGCGTACCATCCCGACAGTCCCGCCATACCCAGCATCCGCACCATGTCCGCATCCGACCAAAACCCCCGAAAAGGATTGCTCTACGCGCTTTCCTGCTATCTGATCTGGGGTCTGTTTCCGATTTACTGGTATCCGCTCAACCATTCCGCCATGCCTGCGATGCAGATTATGGCGCACCGCGTATTGTGGTCGGCGGTGTTTGCGCTGATACTCGTCTGCAGGTTCCGGCAGCTTCCCGCATTGTTTTCCGTATTCCGCACACCCAAACTGCTGGCGGCGTTTGCCTGCACATCCCTGCTCATCGGCACCAACTGGCTGGTTTACGTCTGGTCGGTAACCAACAACCATGTGCTCGATGCCAGTCTCGGCTATTTCATCAACCCGATGTTCAATATTTTTCTCGGCGCAACGATACTTAAAGAACGGCTGGGGCGCACACAATGGCTGGCCGTTGCGCTCGCGCTGACCGGCATCGTCTGGCTGGCCGTTCCCGCCGGACAAATCCCGTGGATTGCCCTGATTCTGGCATTCAGTTTCGGCATGTACGGCTTAATCCGCAAACTCGTTCCCACCGACACCCTGACCGGCATGACGGTAGAAACCCTGATACTGCTGCCCGCCGCCCTCGCCTATCTGACATGGTGTGCCGTCGACGGACAAACCGTGTTTGGCGGACTCAATACCCTGCAAACCGCCGTCCTGCTCGGCTCGGGCGCAGCCACCACGCTCACGCTGATGCTGTTCACCGCCGCCGCCAAACACATTTCCCTGTCGCTCGTCGGCATCCTGCAATACATCTCCCCCAGCATACAGCTCCTGTGCGGCCTGCTGCTTTTCGGCGAACAGCTAAACGGCAACCGCCTCATCGGCTACATGTGGGTTTGGCTGGGCGTGGCGGTGTTTCTCTGGGACGCATGGCGGCGCAAGGCCGTCTGAAACATGTTTTCAGACGGCCTGTTATCCCGACGGCGGCATCCGATACAGTTTTCCGTCTTACATCAAACGCAGATATGGCGGACAACACACCGTTCAGATCCCGAGCCGAAGCCGCCTGCACAGCCGTGCGGACGGCAGCCTGCAGCACACCCTTCTGCCTCCACCGCAAAGGCCGTCTGAAACCGCCCCCGATTTTCAGACGGCCTTACGCCGTCCATAGAAAGCCCCTGCAAAAAGGTGTAGAATACGTCCCGTTTTCCACACCTTGCCCGCCGGCGCGGGCGTATTCCTATGGACTCAGGTTCATCCCCCCTTCCTGCATATCCCATCCCGTAATTCCCGCCCGAATGCTTCCCCCGCTTTCAGGCGGGCGGAGTATTTATGAACCCCGAACAAGAAAACCCCGACATCCGCACCGACGGCGCAGAAGCCGAAACCGCCAGCGACGTTGAGCGCCTGTCGGCCGACATCGGCCGCATCCATACGCTGTGCGAAATCCTCGCCCCCGCGTTCCCTCAAATCGAAGCAGGCATTCCGCCCGAAGACGAAACGCTCACCGCCCCGCTGACCGAGCTGACGGTGCTTCTGGCCGAACTCCACCCCGCCGACGCAGCGGGCGTGCTCGAATCGCTGCCGCCGCGCGAACGCAACATCGTGTGGCTGCTGGTGCGTCCCGAAGACGACGGCGAAGTGCTGCTGGAAGTGTCCGACGCAGTACGCGAAACGCTCATCGAATCGATGGACAAAGAAGAGCTGCTCGCCGCCGTCGACGATTTGGATGCCGACGAGTTGGCCGAACTCGCCGACGATCTGCCCCACCAAGTCGTCGCCGAAGCCCTGCAAACGCGCGACGAAGAAGAGCGCGCCCAAGTTCAGGCCGCCATGTCGTATTCAGACGGCCAGGTCGGCGCGATTATGGATTTCGAACTCGTCAGCATCCGCGCGGACGTCGCCTGCGAAGTGGTGCTGCGCTACCTGCGCCGCTTCGACAGCCTGCCCGACCACACCGACAAAATCTTCGTGGTCGATGAAAACGACGCACTCAAAGGCGTACTGCCCATCCGCAAACTCTTGGTCGCAGACCCCGAAGAACAAGTCGAAAACGTCATGGTGCAGGACGTCGTGCGCTTCAGACCCGAAGACGACGTGGAAGAAGCTGCGCAGGCATTCGAACGTTACGACCTGATTACCGCCCCCGTGGTCGACGAAAACAAAAAACTCATCGGCCGCATCACCATCGACGAAATGGTCGACGTCATCCGCGAAGAATCCGAAGCCGACATGCTGAACATGGCCGGTTTGCAGGAAGAAGAAGACCTGTTCGCCCCCGTGTGGGACTCGGTCAAAAACCGCTGGATGTGGCTCGCCATCAACCTCTGCACCGCCTTCGTCGCCAGCCGCGTCATCGGCGCATTCGAAGGCAGCATCGAAAAAATCGTCGCACTGGCCGCACTCATGCCGATTGTCGCCGGCATCGGCGGCAACTCCGGCAACCAAACCATCACCATGATTGTGCGCGCCATGGCCACCGGACAACTCTCCGGCATGCAGGCCAAACGCCTGCTGAAAAAAGAAGTCGGCGTCGCACTGGCCAACGGCCTGATCTGGGGCACGGTAATGGGCATCGTATCATGGCTGCTCTACAACGACCTCGGTATCGGCCTCGTCATGGTTGCCGCCATGACCCTCAACCTGCTCCTGGCCGCCACCGTCGGCGTGCTGATCCCCGTGTTTATGGAAAAAGCCGGCCGAGATCCCGCCCTCGGCAGCTCCGTTCTCATCACCGCCGTAACCGACTCGGGCGGATTCCTGATCTTCCTGGGACTCGCCACCGTATTCCTGCTCTAACCTGCCGTTCCAATACAAAAGGCCGTCTGAAAACCCGTTTCAACAGGTTTTCAGACGGCCTTTTTTATTTGTCATCTTCCCATTTTTTTGCCAACCACTCAAATTCGCAAAACAGCTTGGGGCGTTTTTCTTGTTTTCTTATATAGCAAATAAACATATTATTCGATACAATTCCACCATGGCCTATTCACAAGACTTCAAACAACTCGTGCTCAAAAAACTCCGTCAAGGATGGACGATTCGTAGAGCCGCAAAAGAATTCGGCATCGCCATCTCCAC
>NZ_JBHCJY010000065.1:0-2928 GCF_041804105.1 Neisseria sp. | reverse complement strand
GGCTTCCACCTTATAGCCCCGATCTGAATCAGATAGAGAAAAAGTGGGCTTGGATTAAAGGTGTTAGGAATCGGCTGCGAATTACGGATGTGGATTGGCTGTTTCAGGTGTGTATCGATAAATAAGTTTATTTGCTATATTCCAGCGCAGGCGGGAATCCATATTTGAAATCCGGTATCTTGTTTTAAACAACCACTTGCAAATGTCGAATATGGATTCCCGCCTGCGCGGGAACGACAGAAGCCGGAACACCCTGTCTGACCCCTATGCTGTCAACGCAATATCCAACCAAGCCGTCAAAAAAACACCGCCTCGGCCCACCGTAAAAAATTCAGACGGCCTGTACTGTACAGGCCGTCTGAATCCATCCGTTCGGAAAACCGGTTACATCTGCATCCTGCCCGCATCGTCGGCAAACACTTCCGGCACAGCGGTTTTGTGCAGGCGGTACCAGCCGAACAGCCGCCACAGGCACAGCAGCGCAACATAAGGAATGCAGGCCGCGGCAACCAAATAGCGCGGATTGCTGCGGTTAATGACGTCCAAACCCTGCGCGCTGTCCACCAACGCCCAAAACCACTGCCACAGCGAAGGCACGCTGAAAGCGAGCACGGCCAGCAGCCCCAAAGCGCGGAACACGCCGATTTCGAGAATCTGCCTGCGCAATACGGTGCGGTTGAGTTGGAGCAGCACCAGCAGGCCGAAGCCGATGATTAAAATCATGCCGCCGTTGGCCGCCAACTGCAGGCCGTTGAAGGCGATGGCGGGGCTGACGGGCAGGCCGTCGGGCGGCAGACGGGTGTTGTTCTGGTAAAGGTTCATGCTCTGCATGATGTTGAGCGACAGGCCGTACACCATGTCGGCAAGGACAATCCAAACGGGAATGGCGGTAATCAGACGTATCATGCGGTTGGCCGGATTGAAGGAAACGGGCTAATGATAAGGCCGTCTGAAACGGTTGTATAGCGTTTTCAGACGGCCTGCCAAGCGGCGGATGCCGTCTGAAAGCATCCGTCCGAACCCGCAGCACCGTGCCGCCGCACAAACGGCGCGGCGGAAATTTGTCTGTCTGCACGATGCGGATTCGTCTGTCCGTACAATAAGATAACACACGGTTTGGCCTAAATCATAAAAGCCTGTAATTTTCCAACATCCGTTGTATTTTTCAGCGTACAATGCTCCGACAACAAAATCCCCGAACAGGAAATTCTTTATGACTACCTCGAAACGCGATTTGACCCGCATCCGCCACAACACCAAAATCGTGGCCACGCTCGGCCCGGGCAGCAACAATGTCGAACTGCTCGAAGACATGATACGCATCGGCGGCCTGAACGTGGTGCGCTTCAACTTCAGCCACGGCACGCCCGAATTCCACCGCGAAAACGCCGAAATCGTGCGCGAAGCCGCGCGCCGCGCAGGCCGCGAAATCGCCATTTTGGCCGACTTGCAGGGGCCGAAAATCCGCGTCGGCAAAATCGCGGGCGGCAGCATCCAGCTCAATCAGGGCGAAAAACTGGTGCTCGATGCCGCGCTCGACGGCGAAGGCACGCGCGAAGCGGTCGGTCTCGACTACCGCAACCTGCCCGACGACGTGAAAGCCGGCGACGTTTTATGGCTCGACGACGGCCTGCTCACGCTCACCGTCGACAGCGTGGAAGGCAGCCGCATCATCACCACCGTCGAAAACAGCCATGTGCTGAAAAGCAACAAAGGCATCAACAAACGCGGCGGCGGTCTCTCCGCCGGTGCGCTCACCGAAAAAGACTTCCGCGACCTCAAAACCGCCATCGCCATCGGCTGCGACTATCTGGCCGTCAGCTTCGTGAAATCCGCCGAAGACCTGCACACCGCCCGCGCCAAAGTGGAAGAAGAAATGAAGGGCAGCAGCGCCGTGCGCCCCGGTTTGGTGTCGAAAATCGAACGCGTGGAAGCAATTGAAAACCTCGACGAAATCATTCTGGCTTCAGACGGCATCATGGTGGCGCGCGGCGATTTGGCCGTGGAAGTCGGCCATGCCGCCGTACCCGCGCTGCAAAAACGCATGATCCGCCGCGCCCGCGAACTGCGCCGCTTCAGCATCACCGCCACACAGATGATGGAATCGATGATTACCAACCCCGTGCCCACCCGCGCCGAAGTAAGCGACGTGGCCAACGCGGTCTTGGACGGCACCGATGCGGTCATGTGTTCCGCCGAAACCGCCGTGGGCGCGTATCCCTTCGAAACCGTGCGCCAGATGGCCATCATCGCCGCCGCCGCCGAAGCCGAACAGGATTCGCTCAACGGCGTGGAAGACGAATACGGCGAAGAGCCTGTGAGCACCAATCTCGCCATCGCATCCGGCGCGGTGGACATCGCCCGCGCGGTCAACGCCAAAGCGATTGTCGCGCTGACCGAAAGCGGTTCGACCGCTTTCGAAGTGAGCCGCCACAGCATCCAGCTGCCGATTTACGCGCTCACACCCAGCGTGTCCGCCCAACGCCGCATGGCCATGTACCGCGGCGTGCGTCCGCTGATGATTGCCACCAGCAAAGACCACGAAACCGCCATCAACGAAGTGGAAGCGATGCTGCTCGAACGCGGCGTGCTCGCCAAAGGCGACCTGTTCATCATGACCAGCGGCTCGCGGATGCGCGAATCGGGTTCGACCAATATGCTGCAAGTATTGACCGTGGAATAAGCGGATTGCGGTGATGGAAATCCGCAACAAGGCCGTCTGAAAAAGTTTTCAGACGGCCTTTGTTTGTGGGTATGCCGCTTTTTGCTGCTGCCGGCAATCCGTTTCTGTCGTGCAATCTTCCCCTGTTTTTTACTCTTGACCCGCCGTCTGAAAACAAACCACGTTGCGTACGGTTACGCCGCTTGGGGCGGCTAACCGTACCTACAACCGGCTGCGGTCAGCAAGCCATTTGGCCGTATCAATTT
>NZ_JBHCJY010000064.1:0-4051 GCF_041804105.1 Neisseria sp. | reverse complement strand
ACTCATCATAAACCTTCCTTGCATTCGGTTGTGTTGTCGTGCAACTGTTCGGTTGTGGTGATGGTTGGTTATCTGCTCGTTTAGCTAAGACACGGATGTTAAAAAATCCCAGGGCGTGTACAGAGGCAGATAACCTGTTTGATTGCTATGGTACATTGGTTTCAACATACAAGGGTGGGTGTAAACCCGCCGTTTTGTTTTTCAGGCTGCCTGAAATTTTCAGACAGGCAGTTGTTTACGTTTAAGGCAGTCTGAAAAGTTTGGGGTTCGGGCAACCGGAATATTTCAGACGGCCTAATCCGCCGTAAAGCGTATGTTCACGCTGCCTTTGCCGACGGCTTCTTTCAAACCGGCGGGGTTGGCGATGCTGCCCAACCGCGTGTAACGGTATGAACTGTCGAAGCTTTCGTAAAACACCACGATGGTATTCCCCTGCCACAGCATGACGTCGCCCGCGCGGATTCTGCCGGGGCGGGAATCAGCGGCGGGCAGTCGGCGCGGCAGTTCGGCGTGTTTTTCGTTTTGCAGGTGATCTGCCATGTTGAGGCTGAGCGGCAGCAGTTTGCGCAGTTCGGCGGCCGCGGCGGTGTCGGCCGGTTGGAGGGTGAAACGTTTGCCGTTGATGTCGATGTGCATGGCTGCTCCTTGTTGGCGCGCGGGTGGCGAGGGTGCGGCTTCGCTCTGTCCCTGCGGCGTGCAGGCAAGGCAGAGCGCGGCGGAGAGGGCGAAAAACAGCGGTTTCATGCGGGCTTCCTTTCAGGTTTTCAGACGGCCTTTGGCGGTAAGCGGTGGGTTAAAGCCCATTTTGCAGGCTGAAAGTTTTTCAGACAGGCATTTTCAGACGGCCTGTTGGTGGGTTTACCTTCACCCTACTTAGAAACAGGCCGTCTGAAAAGTTTGGGGTTCGGGCAACCTGTTCCCGTTCCTGCGGGAGAGGACTGTTTCGGTTTGAGAAACGTTTCAGACGGCCTGAACGCTTTGCTTTCTCCCTAGCCTTCTCCCACGCGGGAGGGAGTGGGAACAGGTGTGTTTTAAAGTGGCGGAATCAATCTGCCGTTCTGTATTTTCAGGCTGCGTGAAAACGGGCAGCAGCTTTCCGTGAAGCTGAAAATTATTTCAGCCAACGAAATGCCCGTTCCAATTCTGCCATGCCGTTTTCCAAATAACAGCGCCCGTGAGCCAGAATGATTTTTTCAGGCTGCCAGGCAATCAATTTTTCCAAACTGGCACGCGCGGCGGCACGGTCGGTAAAAGTGGCTCGCATGTCAATCGGGGCTTTTCCGTCCGGGTCGGCGTTGCCTGCGAATTTCATCGCGCTGCCCCAAAACCATCCCATTTTGTCGGTTTCGAAATTTTCTATCAAATCCGTGAGTATCAGCGTTTTACTGGCATGATGAAAAAAATCGACTTCCTGCATCACTTTGCTGCCGCCGAAGATGTGCTGGCTGATGTCTGCCGCCCATTCGTTTGGTGCAGTGCCATCTAAATCCCGGTCAAAACGAACGGCGGTTTTTTGGCTGGCGGCACGCTCTCTCACATTCGGGCTTGCCCAAGCAGTTGCATTCGGATAACGCGCCTGCCAACCGGCGATATGGGCGTAGTGGATATGGTTGGGCGAGACCAGATGGAGGACTTCGCCGAGTTCGTCGATTTGGCGGAAAAGTTGTTCATCGGGGGCGATGGGGGAATGGCACCACAAGCCGCCGTTTGACAGCCGTATTATGGTCATGCGTGTGGAAAAGGGCACTTTGGCGATGGCCATATCCATGTGGATGATGCCGCCGTCCGCTATCCAAATGTTCCCGGCTATGGGTTTCAGGGTGTTGAGCGGCCGGTAAAGGGGAACAGGGGTTCGGGTCATGGGATTGCCTTTGGTCATCAAGTTTTCATCCGTAATTGCGTAGTTCGGGCATTGATACCCGACAATGTGTTGTTCCGCCTGTTTCGGTTTGCGTCGGGCATGAATGCCCGGGTTACGGTGCCGCTTTGTTTTTCAGACAGGCATTTTCAGACGGCCTTACAGTTCCGCCGTGAGCCGTTCCACAATTTCCGCTGTGCTGCCCGCTTCGGCGAGCGCGTAGTTTTGTCCCGCCCACATCGGCGCGAACCAATCCGCGCAGCCGTGGGGTTCGGCGGCTTGGCGCAATGCGCCGACGGCGGCCGCGGCGAACGGGAAGGGCAGGGCTTCGGGGCGGACGGAGCCGAGTTCGCGCATCAGCGGGTTTTCCAAGCCGCGCGCGTAGCCGCCCGTGAACAGGTTGGTCACGGCGGTGGGCAGGTTTTTGTTTTGCAGGGCGGCGCGGTGTTCGGCCCGGGTGTCGGCTTCGTCGGCGAGCATGAACGCCGTACCGACCTGAACCGCTGCCGCGCCCGCATCGATGGCGGCGCGCACGGCGGCAGCACCGCTTATCCCGCCCGCGGCAATCACAGGCAGGCGCACGGTGTTCAGAATGCCGGACAGCAGTTCGAACGTGCCGACGGCTTGCGGTTCGCGGCTCAGAAACAGCCCGCGGTGGCCACCTGCTTCCTGACCCTGCGCGATGACGGCATCCGCGCCGTGTGTTTCCAGCCAGCGCGCTTCTTCCACGGTGGTGGCGGACGACCACACCTGCGCACCCGTGGCTTTTACCGCGTCGAGCAGCCGTTTTTCAGGCAGCCCGAAATGAAAGCTGACGACGGGAGGACGGAGTTCCTGCACCACGGCCAGCGCTTCGTCGTCGAACGCCCTGCGCCCGCCGCCCTGCGGAATGTCAGCGCGGTTCAGGCCGAAACGGTTGAATAGCGGTTGCAGCAAGTCCAGCCATGCTTCGTGCTGCGCGGCGGAAATCTGCGGCACGGTGTGGGCGAAGAAATTCACGTTGAACGGCGCATCCGCAACGGCGGCGCGGACGGAGGCGATTTCCCCGCGCAACGCATCGGGCGAAAGCATGGCCGCAGGCAGCGAACCGACAATCCCCGCGCGGCATGCGGCAATGGCCAGCCGTGCGCCCTGCACACCGGCCATGGGCGCTTGGATGACGGGATGCTTGAGTTTGAGGGAGAGCCGTTGCATGGAGGTTCCTTTGCTTGGTTTTCGGGCGGCGTCGGTTGCAGAAGGGTATGGTTGGGTTTTGCGGGTGGGTGTGAGCGTTCGTTTAATGCCATCCGAACAGGTAGTCGGGGGTGGTGCAAATGCTGCCTGAAAAATAGGGAATAATATTTTAGTTGAAGTTAGAAATCGTAAATCTATTTAGGAATTTTAATTTTATTGGGATTGTTTTAGTGATTTATTGCCGCCGTTGAATAACCCGATAGCCATTTGCACCGGTCTTTCCGGTTTTTGCGCATAACTCATTTCCACAGCGTACAATGTCGGCATTATTGATTCTGTTCAGCATGTCGGCCTCCAATTTCTTTTGTGAAATAATACTGGAATAAAAGAAAACCAAAGCAATACCTCCCACAACCAAAGTAGCCAACGTGATTGCTCCGCCCAATACCGTTTGCCTGAATATTTTTTGGTTGCTTTTGTTTACATGTTGCAGATAAGTATTAAATTCTCCCACTTGTTTAATCATTAACTCCCTTGCTTCTTCCATATCCGCTGAGTAGTTTTTCACTTGTTGCGAGGCGCCGTCAAGCAATTCATTTCTGACCAGCTCCACCATCATGTCGCGTTGTCGACTTAAAGATTTATCCAGTTCTTTTTGAACATTATTAACGATTTTACCGCTATCGTCTTTGTATTTTTCCAAAACCATGACCATATCGATCACTAGGTTTTGCAGCCGTTCCGATGTAGTGTCTAATTCATTCATTTTGTTTTTCCTTTAAACTGAAACTCCCCACGATTTTCCTGTCGTAGGGAGGCGTTTTGATTGGCGATATTCCGTTATACGGATCGAGAAAAACCTCTCTGCAATTCTTCATACTGGATGTTTTTATTTTCCTGCATAGCTAATTCTTGATATTTCTCTTGTTCGATACGCTCTTTGGCTACTTCATGAAAACGGGCAACTTCCTCGGGATTGTCCGCAAGAACCTTTTTGGCATACGAACCGTCGGTATCGTT
>NZ_JBHCJY010000063.1:0-2845 GCF_041804105.1 Neisseria sp. | reverse complement strand
ATTTTAACTTTCGCCAATAAAAAGCAAAACAAGGCTGGCAGAATCTGCCAGCCTTTATTCGCCACAACGGGATTATTTGATTTCGACTTTCGCGCCGGCCTCTTCCAGTTGTTTTTGGATGTCTTCAGCTTCAGCTTTAGAAACACCTTCTTTAACGGTTTTGGGAGCGCCGTCAACCATGTCTTTGGCTTCTTTCAAGCCCAAGCCGGTGATTGCACGAACCACTTTGATCACACCAACTTTTTGGTCGCCGGCAGAAGCCAAGATTACGTCAAACTCGGTTTTCTCTTCAGCGGCAGCACCGGCAGCGGCACCGGCAGGACCGGCAACAGCAACGGCAGCAGCAGAAACGCCGAATTTTTCTTCAAAAGCTTTAACCAAGTCGTTCAGTTCCATCACGGTCAAAGAACCAACTGCTTCCAAAATGTCTTCTTTAGTAATAGCCATGCTATTTAAACTCCAAATATTGTATTAAAAATTTCAATCGAAACAAAATGCTCAAGCGGCTTCTTCAGCAGCTTTTTTCTCAGCCAGGGCAGCCAAGGCGCGGGCAAAGCCTGAAACAGGCGCCTGCATAACGAACAGCAGTTTGGACAACAGCTCTTCGCGGCTCGGAATAGATGCCAACTCGGCTACTTGGGCGGCGTTCAACACGTCGCCATTGTAAGAACCGGCTTTAATAATGATTTTGTCGTCTTTTTTCGCGAATTGATGCAGCACTTTTGCAGCAGCTACGGCATCTTCAGAAGCGGCATAAACCAGCGGACCAACCATTTGGTCTGCCAAACCGGCAAATGAAGTACCTTCTACTGCGCGACGGGCCAATGTGTTTTTCAGAACGCGCAGATACACGCCTTCTTTACGGGCATTGGCACGAAGCTCTGTCATGCTGGCAACACTGATACCGCGATATTCGGCAACCACCAGAGTTTGTGCATTGGCAATCGCTGCACCAATCTCTTCAACGGCCACCTTCTTGGTTTCAATATTGAGACTCAAGGTCTACCTCACACTGTTAAACAAAGAAATACAAACGTATTTCACCAGCGCGGCAACCTAAAAAGACATTTCACAAGAAATACTTGATTATTCGATTCAGGACTACCGTCTGCGTAGGGCAGTTACGATTAAATCTTGCGATCCCTACGGTCTTGGACATCTACTTAAAAATTAAGTAGCCCAAATTCAGACGCCCTATACCCTAACAGCCGCATAGGCCGTCTGAAAATTTTTAGCTGTTTACGCTTGAAGTATCAACGCGCACGCCTAAACCCATGGTGCTGGACACAGCCACTTTACGCAAATATTGGCCTTTGGCGGCGGCAGGTTTGGCTTTCACAATGGCGTCCAACAAAGCATCGAAGTTTTCACGCAAGTCAGCCTCGGCAAAAGAAGCACGGCCGATGGTTGCGTGCACGATACCTGCTTTATCAGTACGGTATTGCACTTGGCCTGCTTTGGCATTTTTTACTGCCTCGGCCACATTCGGCGTTACGGTGCCTACTTTCGGGTTCGGCATCAAACCACGGGGACCCAAAATCGTACCCAGCTGGCCGACAATACGCATAGCATCGGGAGAAGCAATCACCACGTCGAAATTCAGATTGCCTTTTTTCACTTCTTCGGCCAAATCTTCGAAGCCTACTACATCTGCACCGGCCGCTTTAGCCGCTTCGGCATTCGCACCTTGGGTAAATACAGCAACGCGTGTTACCTTACCGGTACCTTTGGGCAATACAACCGAGCCACGGATAACTTGGTCTGATTTACGGGGATCCACACCCAAATTGAAAGAAACGTCAACAGACTCATCGAATTTCGCAGTAGCAGCCTGCTTCACCAAAGCAATCGCCTCATCAATCGCATACAGCTTGTTAGCTTCTACGGAGGCACGCAATGCTTTCAAACGTTTGGAAATCTTAGCCATTACACACCCTCCACATCCAAGCCCATAGAGCGGGCGGAACCGGCAATCGTGCGAACAGCAGCATCTAAGTCGGCAGCTGTCAGATCGGGTTCTTTGGTTTTTGCAATTTCTTCCAACTGTGCGCGGGTTACTTTACCCACTTTGTTGGTTAACGGATTTGAACTGCCTTTTTGCAAACCTGCTGCTTTTTTCAGCAAAATAGTAGCAGGCGGAGTTTTCATCACAAATGTGAATGATTTGTCTGCAAATGCCGTGATCACCACAGGAATCGGCAAACCCGGCTCCATAGATTGAGTCGCAGCATTAAATGCCTTACAAAACTCCATGATGTTCAAGCCGCGCTGACCCAACGCCGGACCAACCGGGGGAGAGGGGTTAGCTTTACCTGCAGGAATCTGCAGTTTGATGTAACCAATAATTTTCTTTGCCACTTTAAAATAGCTCCTAATAAACGGGTATAACGCGAAAATTCTTCCGCTCCCCAAAAAACGGACCGAGTATTATACTTGGTAAAAAATATAATATCAATCCGCCTACCGACAATTTAACCGATTGTTACTGGATTTTTTCCACTTGGTTAAACTCAAGCTCAACAGGTGTTTCCCGACCGAAAATCTGCACCGAAACACGCAGTTTGTTACGCTCGTAATTTACTTCTTCAACAATACCGTTAAAGTCGGCAAACGGGCCTTCATTTACTCGAACCTGCTGCCCGACTTCAAATTCAACCTTAGGTTTCGGCTTTTCGATACCGGTTTGGACTTGTTGCAAAATAGAATCAACTTCTTTTTGAGAAATCGGCATCGGGCGGTTAGCGGTTCCACCGATAAAACCGGAAACCCTTGGCGTACTTTTTACCAAATGCCAGGAATCATCGGTCATTTCCATTTCAATCAACACATATCCGGGGAAAAACTT